>DATEHX010000001.1:0-27182 GCA_035279345.1 Pyrinomonadaceae bacterium
GATCGGACTGTTGCTCGAAGCGCTCGAGAAAGAGCGCGACAGTCTCGACCTGATGGAACAAGGCGTCGAAACACTGCGCGAAGGGATCGAACAACGCCGGCGTTCACTGGAGCGGCAACAGCAAGTGCTACTCGAATTATCCGGCGACAGTCAGGACGACGAAGATGGCGACGAGTAAGCGGAAGACAACGCGGAAGAGCTCAGCGACGAAAGGCCGCGCGGCGAAGAGTGCGGCCAAGCGCGCCGCGAGTGTGCGTGGAAACGGTCATGAAGGCCGTCTCGAACAGCCTAAGTCTCCGATGCCCGCGCAACATCAACGCAAGCCCGGCCAGGAGCACAAACTCGATCCGAAGCCGCGCTACGAAGCACCGCATTACAGCGGCGCAAACAAACTGAAAGACAAAGTCGCGTTGATTACCGGCGCTGATTCCGGCATCGGCCGCGCAGTCGCGGTGCTGTTTGCGCGTGAAGGCGCCGACGTAGCGTTCACGTTTCTGAAGGAAGAGAAGCAGGACGCAAACGAAACAAAACGTGCTGTCGAAGCCGAAGGCCGCCGCGCGTATCCCATGATGGGCGACGTTCGCGACGTGAAGATTTGCCGCAAGTTCGTCAAAGATACCGTCGAACAGTTTGGCAAACTCGACATCCTTGTCAACAACGCGGCGTTTCAACAACATCAGGAAAGTCTCGAAGAGCTCACCGAAGAACAGTGGGATCAGACTTTCAAGACAAACATCTACGGCTATTTCTACATGACCAAAGCCGCGTTGCCGCACCTCGCGGAAGGCAGCGCGATCGTCAACACCGGATCGATCACCGGACTCGAAGGCAGCAAAGAGTTGCTCGACTACTCGGCGACGAAAGGTGCGATTCACGCGTTTACCAAATCGCTCGCGCAGAATCTCGTCGAGCGCGGTATTCGCGTGAATTGCGTCTCCCCCGGACCGGTCTGGACGCCGCTCAATCCGTCTGACAAGAAGGCGAAAGACGTAGCGGAGTTTGGCGCTGACACGCCTTACAAGCGTCCGGCCCAACCGGAAGAGATCGCGCCCGCGTTTGTTTATTTCGCGTCGGAAGTGGATTCGAGTTACGTGACGGGAGAAGTTTTGACTTTGTTAGGTGGAGAAACTACAGCGGGGTAATAAAACCGTATAACAAAAGGAGAAGAAAACATGGCAGACAATGGTAGTGGAAGCACTGGAGTTGTTGCAGTTCTCGTTATCTTCGTGATCATCGTAGTGGCGGCGCTATTTGTGTTTGGCGGACGTTGGTTCGGTGGAGACAAGAAGGTCGATGTCAACATCTCAGCACCGTCTGGTAATCCAACGAAGTAGCGAAACTATATGAAGGACGACGCTCAAGCCACGACGTCCATCTGGATGGCGACAGCCAATACGCCATCGCAGGCGCGACTAAGAGAAAACATCCGTACTGACGTGTGCATCATCGGCGCCGGCATCGCCGGCATGACCACCGCTTATCTGCTTGCGAAGGAGGGCAGATCGGTGGTGGTCCTTGATGATGGTCCGATCGGCGGCGGCATGACCGGACGCACGACCGCGCACTTGACCAACGCGTTCGACGATCGGTACGTCGAGATGGAGAAGTTACACGGCGAGGATGGTGCACGGTTGATCGCTGAAAGTCATACCGCGGCGATCGACAAAGTGGAACAGATCGTTCGCGAAGAGCATATCGAGTGCGGTTTCGAACGGGTCGACGGCTTTTTGTTTGCGCCGCCGAACGAGTCGACAGATGTGCTCGACGATGAACTCAAGGCTTCACATCGCGCCGGACTGGTTGACGTCGAAATGGTGCAGCGCGCGCCCGTCGAATCGTTTGACACGGGGCCCGCGTTGCGGTTTCCGCGTCAGGCACAATTTCATCCGCTGGATTATCTAACCGGAGTGACGCGCGCGTTCACGCGTCACGGCGGGCGGATATTCAACGAGACTCACGCGACCACCATCACGGGTGGAGCTGAGACACGCGTCGAAACTAATTCAGGTCCGGTTGTAAGGTGCGACGCGATCGTGGTCGCCACGAATACGCCCGTAAACGATCGCGTTGCGATTCACACGAAACAAGCGCCGTACGTGACCTACGTGATCGGCATTCAGGTGCCGAAAGGATCGGTTACGCGCGCGCTGTTCTGGGACACGCCGGATCCTTATCATTACGTGCGCCTGCAAAGCGCAGACGGAAACGACATCCTGATTGTGGGCGGTGAAGATCACAAAACCGGACAGGAAAACGACGGCCGCGACCGGTTTGGGCGACTCGAGCAGTGGACGCGTGAACGCTTCCCGCAAGTCAGCGAGGTCGAGTTTCGCTGGTCGGGTCAGGTGATGGAACCGGTCGACGGCATCGCTTTCATCGGGCGGAATCCACTCGACGACGACAACGTTTTCATCGCTACAGGCGATTCGGGCCAGGGAATGACGCACGGCACGATCGCCGGCATGTTGCTGACCGATCTGCTCCAGGGACGAAAGAATCGTTGGGAGGATTTGTACAGTCCTTCGCGAATTACTTTGCGTGCGATGGGCGAGTACGCGGGCGAGAACATCAACGTCGCAAGTCAGTTTACTGATTATCTGACGCCGGGCGAGATCAAGTCAGAAGACGAACTGAAGCCAGGCGGAGGCGCGATCATGCGCGAGGGCCTGTCCAAACTCGCCGTTTGTCGCGACGAAGGTGGAACAGTTCACAAGCTTTCAGCGGTTTGTCCACACCTCGGCTGCGTCGTTGCGTGGAACTCAACGGAGAAAACGTGGGATTGTCCGTGCCACGGATCGAAGTATCGCGCTGATGGCCGAGTCTATCAGGGCCCGGCCAACAGCGACCTCTCAAAGGCGTGACGCGCCACAAAAAGCACAAAGGATCTCGTCAGCACCTTTGTGGTTCTTTGCGGCTAAACAGCTCGCCGGCCGCTAACGAGATTGATAATCAACACGACGACCGCGACAACGAGCAGCAAGTGAATCAAGCTGCCACCAACGTGCGAGAGCAGGCCAACCAACCAAAGCACCAACAAAATAACCAGAATCGTCCACAGCATGACCGAAGTCTCCTTCTTGAAAGTGTATTTCGGAGTCGCCTGGAACGGAGCAACGTTTGTGCCAACGCTCGTGGTCAATCCATCCACAGATTACGCAGATTTCTGTGTAATCTGTGGATGGCTTTCAAACGTTTCTACATCGCCGGGTAAAGTTATGTTTTGAATCAGGTCAAACAGAGCTTGCCGCGGACCCGCGATCTGGTATCATCTCTTCTGCAATTTCATCTCAGTCCCCGCGGGCCGCAGCATGGCATAAAACAGCGGCCCGAATAACCCGTTAAATCCCTTATGAGTAGAGAAGAACACGCTCCGACTGTCGACGCGGCCCCCGAAGGCAAATACGTGTACTGCATTATCGAGCATTCCGAAGCTCGCTCATTCGGTCCGATGGGCATCGGCGCTCGTGGTGACGACGTTTACACCATTCATCACAAAGGACTCGCCGCCGTGGTTTCAAACACGCCGCTGGTTGTTTACGATCCCACTCGCGAAAACGTGTTTGCACACGAGCAGGTGAACGAAACGGTGATGCGCGAATTTACCGTGTTGCCGATGGCGTTCGGCGCGCTGTTTCGTACCGAAGAAGACATCGTCGAACTCATTCGCGGAACTTACGACGCGTTGCGCGACGTGCTGTCGAAGATGGAAGGCAAGGTCGAGTTTGGCCTGAAAGTGAATTGGGATCGCGACAAGGTCACGGCGGAACTCGAAGAAAAAGACGACGAGATCCGGCATCTCAAGGAACAGATCACTTCACGCACTACGGGATCGACCTACTTTGCGCGCATGCAGTTGGGACGGTTGATCGAGACCGCGTTGACGGACCAGGCCGACGCCTACATTCGCGAAGTCTATTCCCACTTGCGCGACACGGCGGTGGCTTCGCGTGCGAACAAGCCGATCGGCGATCGCATGATCATGAACGCGGCGTTTCTGATCGAGCGTGATCGCGAAGCGGAGTTCGATCAGAAAGTGAAAGAGATCGCGGCGAAGTACGAAGGCAAGCTCTCGTTCAAGTACACGGGACCGTGGCCGCCGTACAACTTCGTGCACATCAGACTCAAACTCGAACGCGGGGAAGGGGCCACCGAAGCAGTGGCCAGCTAAGGCATGTTTCTCATCGACGATCTACTGCTCGCGCCGGTAAACGGGTTCAAGTTCATTCTCGGCCAGATTCAAAAGATGGCCGACCAGGAGCTCAATGACGACTCCGTGATCAAGGACCAGTTGCTCGAGTTGCAGATGCGTTACGAGCTCGAAGAGATCTCCGACGAAGACTTCAAAGCACGCGAAGCGGAACTGTTTGCGCGCCTGCGTGTGATCAAGATGCGCCAATTAGACATGCTTCACGAGGTGACCGGCCACACCGCCGAATCGTCGAGTTTTGTGATTGAAGTTGGCGGTGACGAAGGCGATTTTGGCGAACCACGCGAGCGGTGAGTCGATATCGTTTCTTTGGTGGTAAAGGCGGGGTCGGAAAGACTACCGCTGCCTCTGCAACAGCGCTCTTTCTTCTCAACAAACTCAAACCAGACAATTCAATCCTGCTGTTCTCCACCGATCCGGCGCACTCGCTGTCGGACAGTCTCGGCGTGAAGGTCGGCAATCGACTGGTCAAGGTCGCCGAACACAAAGGCGCGAAACTGATCGCTTACGAGATGGATGCGGCGCTCGCGCTCGAACGCTTTCGTGAGGCGCATGGAAAGGTTTTGGCGGAGATCGCGGAACGTGGCACGTTGCTGGACGAAGAGGACATCAACGAGTTGCTGAATCTCTCGTTGCCGGGACTTGATGAAGTGATGTCGTTGTTTGAATTGAGTGAATTGGATCGCGCAGGAAAGTACGCGCACATCGTGGTTGATACGGCGCCGTCGGGTCACACATCGCGGTTGTTGCGGTTGCCGGAAGTGTTCACGCGCATGGTTCACGCGCTCGATCGGATGGGCGAGAAGCACCGTTACATGATCCAGCATTTTGCGCGGCGCAGGGTTGTGGCTGACGAAGTCGATCTATTCCTGCAGGATTTGACGGCGCGAATCCAATCCGTTCGCAATTTGCTTTACGATCCGCGGCAAACCAGCTTCACGCTAGTGACGATTCCCGAAGCAATGAGCGTTCGTGAAACCGAACGGTATTTGGAGTTATTGCGCGGGCAGGGCGTGCCGGTCGTAGACATGATCGTCAATCGGGTTGAGCAGGAACATGATGCGTGTGTGTATTGCAAAGCGCGGGTGAAGAGTCAGCGGCCGTGGTTGAAGGAGATTGAGAAGAAATTTGGCGATCTACAGCTTCATTATGTGCCGCTGCAAGTAGAAGAAGTCCGAGGTATTGGCCAGTTAGAGAAAATCGGCAGGCAAATTTGGAGAGGGATTTAAATAAAAGGATTGTGATCTTTGGCGGGAAGGGCGGTGTTGGGAAGACGACCGCCGCCGCGTCGTATGCGCTCGCGACGGCGAAAGCGGATCGGAAGAAGAGGGTGCTTGTGTTTTCGACTGATCCCGCGCATTCGTTATCGGACAGTTTTGCGGAAGAGATTGGTGAGTTGAAGAAGGGTGTCGCGGGGCAGAAGAACCTTGATGGGATGGAGATCGATCCGGGGAAGTGGTTTGAGGAGTTGAAGCGTCGCTATCGTTCGTGGACCGATGATTTGTTTACGTCGCTGTCCGGCCGCTCGGGAATGGAGATCCAGTTCGATCGCGAGGCGATGCGCGAGTTGGTTGAGTTAACGCCGCCGGGCATCGACGAGATCGCCGCGCTTGGCACGATCAGCGAACTGCTCGGCGAAAATTCATCGGGTGACCGTTACGATTTGATCGTTCTCGATACCGCGCCGACAGGGCATTTGATCCGTTTTTTAGAACTGCCGGAAGTGGCGCTCTCGTGGATCCGGACGTTCATGAAGTTGATCTTGAAGTATCAGAACGTCGTGCGTGCGAGCGAGGTCGCGCAAGAACTGGTCGCGTTGTCGAAAAGTATCAAACGAGTGCTCGCGTTGCTTACCGATCAAGAGCAGTGCGAGTTTGTGGCCGTGGCGATTCCGGAGCGGATGAGTCTGGAAGAGACGATCGACCTCGCGAAATCGCTGGATAAATTGAAAGTGCCGTTGCGGAAGTTGTTGATTAACGGAGTCGTGTCAGAAGACGCGGCGAAACAGTGCCGCTTTTGCAAATCGCGTCGCAAAGGCCAACTCGAAGTAGCCGAGGAGTTTTGTAAAAAATTCCGGCGCCGTTCCCTCGAGATCGTCGTCGCCCCACAACAACCTCACGAGATCACGGGCGCTTCAGCTCTCAAAAATCACTTTGCGTCTTTTGTGCCTTTTTGTGGCTCGGAGTAGATGTAACTCCCGCGCGCCTTCACCACCACGTCAGGTTCGGTGGATTTCACTTTGATCTGGCGCCGCTCGCCCTCTTTGCCGGGCGTGTTCGGGTAGTAGCCCAAACTGTATTGGCGTCCGAGCTCTTCCGCGATCCACGAGAACGCCTGTTCGATACCAAACAACGAATCGCCGCTGTAGAAACGTCCGCCAGTCGCGTCTGACAACTCGTGCAGATAACGAACCGCGCGCCGGTAATCACCCGGCGAAGAACCCGGACCGCCGCTCACTCCCGGGATTCCCGTGCGTGGCAGCGGCATGTTGATCGTTCCCCGACCGCCGCCGCCAAGTATGCCGCCGCCCATTGAACCTGACGTGTCGTAGTCAACCGAATAGATCGGCGCGTCCGATTCTTCCGCGAGCCGAATCGTGCTGTCGTACGAAGCACGGCCACTCGTGGTGTCCACACCGTCAGTAAAGAGCACGACCGCTTTGCGACCGCTAATCTTGCTGAGCTGTTTCTTCAGAATGTTTTCGACTGCGTCGTAGAGCCGCGTGCCGCCGCCGGTGCTCGTGCGTCTGATGGCCCGCTCGATCTCTTTACGATCGGTCGTCGCCTTGCACTGCACGTCGATGCGGTCGTCAAAGGACATCACCATCACGCTATCGTTATCTTTCAGTTTGCTCACGAAGGTGATCGCCGCGTGTTGAATGTCGTCGAGACGGAAGTGAGTCGAACCGCTGGTATCGATGAGCAAAATGACGCTTATCGGTGCGTCGGTGGTGGCGAAATAGGCGATCTTCTGGTCGACGCCGTTCTCCGAAATACGGAATTGTTCGCGGCGGAGCATCGGGACGTAGCGGCCGTTGCGATCGAGCACGGTCACGGGAACGGTGACGAGCGCCGTGTCGGTGCGAATGACGTCGCCTTCGACAGTTTCGCCTTCGGGATTGATTCGAGAGTCGTTTACGCCAGGATCAGCCTCTGGTTTTTTGACGGTATCCGTTTTCTTTTCGGGTTCAATCCGTGTTGCCTTGTTACGTCCGGATTGGGCGTGCAGAGTCAGGGGCAGCACCAGGGAAATGACGAGTATCAGTAGTGTGGGTCGTTTAGATAACACGGATTTGGACGGATAGATGCCAAATTAAGGTTTGAAGTTTACCAGTGGGCCGGGATATAGTGCCGCGCATTTATGGCGACTCAAACAACACCACCCCTAACCGAACTTGAAGAAGGAAATATCGTCGAAACGCCCGATTTTGCAGGCCATCCGCGCGGTCTTCCGGTGCTCTTCTTTACCGAGCTTTGGGAGCGTTTCAGTTATTACGGGATGCGCTCCATCCTGATCCTTTACATGACCTCGGCCGCCGCACAGGGCGGACTCGGGTTCAGCGTGAAGGATGCGGCGTCGATTTACGGCACCTATACGATGTCCGTTTACCTCACTGCCGTGCCGGGTGGACTCATCGCCGACTACCTGACCGGCGCCAGATTAGCGGTGTTTCTCGGCGGTGTAATCATCGCGGCCGGTCACTTCTCGATGGTGTTTCGTTCGATGACCACCTTCTATCTGGGTCTGATCCTGATCTCGGTCGGCACCGGCCTGTTGAAACCAAACATCAGCACGATGGTCGGCGGGCTCTATCGCCAAAACGATCCGCGTCGCGACAGCGGTTTTTCGATCTTCTATATGGGAATCAACCTCGGTTCCGTGTTGGCCGGATTTATTGTGGGCTATCTCGCGAAAGGCGTGACGTTCAAAAACTTCCTCGCGTCGATTGGCCAGGATCCCAATTCGAGTTGGCACTACGGTTTTGGCGCCGCGGGCGTCGGCATGGTGCTGGGTCTTGTCATCTACCTTCTGAATCAGCGCAAGCTCAAAGACGTCGGCAATAAGATTCCGAAAGCGTCGAAAAACAAGAGCGCGACTGAAACCGTCGTGCGCGAGCCTTTGACCCGCGACGACTGGAAACGCATCGCGGCGATCTTCATTTTCTTCCTGTTCACGATTCTGTTCTGGGGAGCGTACGAACAGAAAGGCGCCAGTCTTAACTTGTTTGCGGATAGATTGGTGCGGGCCGAGATTTTTGGCATGAGTTTCCCGGTTCCGTTCCTTCAATCGTTGACGGGCATATTCGTGATCATACTCGCGCCAATATTTTCCTTCGTTTGGATCCGGATGAAAGATCGGCAGCCTTCGAGTCCCGGAAAGTTTGCGCTCGGGCTCGTATTTATCGGGCTGGCTTTCATGCTGTTGGTGCCCGCGTCGCTGTTGACGGCCGACGGCAAAGTCACGTTCTGGTGGCTCGTGGGTCTTTACTTTTTAGCTGTTTGCGGTGAGATGTGTTTGAGTCCGGTTGGACTAAGCACGGTTACGAAACTCGCGCCGATAAAACTGGTCGGTATCATGATGGGCGTGTGGTTCCTCGCGGCCTCGTTTGGCAACAAGCTCGCGGGTTATCTGTCCGGTTTCTTCGTGTCGAACGATCCGGTGCGACTGGCAACACTTTACGGTGGTATTGCGGTTGGTTTGCTTGTCTCCGCCGGAGTTCTGGCATTGTTTACGCCCTCCATCAAAAAGATGATGGGCAAAGTTGTTTAGAAACGCGGAACGCTGACTGCGCGAGATGTTTACTAAAGCAATCGTGCGGGCGCCGAGCGCTAACTTTGCTTCGGGCCTGACGACCGTTGACCTGGGTGCGCCGGTTTTTGAATTGGCGCTGCAACAACACGAAGCCTATTGCCGCACTTTGGAAGCTTGCGGTTTGAGTTTGGATTTCCTGGAGCCGGATGAGCGTTATCCGGATTCGACGTTCGTTGAAGACACGGCGGTGCTGACCAGACGTGGCGCCGTGATCGCGCGTCCCGGAGTGTCGAGCCGGCTTGGCGAAACCGAAGCTATCGAACGCGTTCTGGGATATTATTTCGATCGTTTACACGCGATTCGCGAACCCGGAACACTCGATGGCGGCGACGTTTGCGAAGCCGGCGATCACTTCTTCATCGGTATCTCGCAGCGCACAAATGAAGCGGGCGCAACACAACTCGCTACCTTGCTGGAGGAGTTTGGTTACACTTCGACTTTGATTGATATACGCAACCTGAGTAATATCCTGCACTTAAAAAGCGGACTGGCATATCTCGGCGGCAATCGAGTGCTGGTCGTCGACGAAGTAAAGAATTTGGAATCGTTCGCGGGCTACGATCTCATTCGCATTAGGCCAGAGGAGGCGTACGCCGCAAATTGTTTGTTGATTGACGACCGGGTCCTTGTCGCGTCCGGGTTTCCGGTGCTGGAGCAACAGTTGCGCGAAACGGGTTACAAAACGGTCGTGTTAGAGATGTCGGAATTTCAAAAGATGGACGGCGGATTGAGCTGTCTATCACTAAGGTTCTGAACACGCACTAAGGTTTTGAACACGGATTTTAAGGAGGACTATGGCGGATAATTTTGATCAGGCGTTGGCGGTCAAGCTTCTCAATCAGATCATGGAAGCCGAACTCGCGGGAGTCGTTCGTTACACGCATTATTCACTGATGATTTTTGGTCACAACCGTATTCCGATCGTTAGCTGGTTACGCAACGAGGCCACTACTTGTCTCACACACGCAAACGAGGCAGGTGAGCTCGTGACGCATTTCGGCGAGCACCCGTCGCTCAAGATCGGCGCCTTGCTCGAGACTCATCAGCACGGCATTAACGATATTCTTGCCGAGTCGCTGAAAGCCGAAAAGGACGGACTCGCTCTGTACAAACAACTGTTGGACCTGGTGCGCGATCGCTCAGTTTTGCTCGAAGAGTATGCTCGCCGGATGATTGCCGAAGAAGAACTCCACATCGGTGAAGTGAACAAGATGTTGCGCAAGCCGGGCGAGATCGCGCAGTACCAGGCATGACCTGGGCACGGATTGAAACAACCAACGAAGCAGCATGAGATAACTCAACTTCTCGCCGAGTGGAGCGACGGAAACCAGTCCGCTCTGGACGAGTTGTATCCACTGGTCTACGACGAATTGCACCGGCTCGCGCGCCGTTACATGAGCCGGGAACGCAAAGGCCACACTCTACAAACCACTGCCCTAATCAACGAAGCGTACGTCCGTCTCGTCGATCAAAGAAACGTTCATTGGGCCAACCGCTCCCACTTCTTCGCCATCTCGGCGCAGATCATGCGGCGCATCCTGATCGATCACGCGCGCCGTAACGCTTATGCCAAACGCGGCGGTGGCGCGCAGCAGGTTTCACTGGACGAAGTCGCGAACCTTACCAGCGCCCGTGGATCGGAAATGCTTCGCCTGGACGAAGCATTGAAGATCCTCGCCGACATGGACCCGCGCCGCAGTCAGGTGGTTGAACTGCGATATTTTGGCGGTCTCAATAACGAAGAGATCGCCGGTGTTTTGAAGGTTTCTGAAAACACTGTGACTCGCGACTGGAACATGGCGCGAGCCTGGCTTTATCAACAGCTCAGCGAAAGTGCTGCCAATTGAGTCCCGAACGTTGGCACCAGGTCAGCCGCATATTCAAATCAGCGATCTCGCTCGACGGCGAAGCGCGTGCGGCGTATGTGATGGACCAGTGTGGCACTGACTCGTCGTTGCGCTCTGAAGTGGAGAAATTGCTCGCGTTTCACCAGCGGGCTAGTGCGGAGAATTTTATTGGCGGACGGGCCGCGGATGATGGCGCCGTTTTGCTGATTGACGAAATCAAGCCACGTCTCGAGAAAGGTCAGCAACTCGGGTCGTACCTGATTCTCGATCAACTTGGCACCGGTGGCATGGGCGAGGTTTATCTGGCGAAGGACTCGCGACTCGAGCGAACCGTCGCCTTGAAAGTGCTGTCGCCCGACATTGCCGAAGACAAGCGACGCATGCAGCGTTTCCGCCAGGAAGCGAAAGTCGCGTCGTCACTCAATCAACCAAACATACTCACCATTTACGAGTTCGGCGAAGTCGAGGGACTCACTTTTCTCGCCACGGAATTTATTGACGGTGAAACACTGCGCACCCACCTGCACCGCGATCGCCTCAAACTCGCCGAAACCGTAGACATCGCGATTCAGGTGCTGACCGCACTCGAAGCTGCTCACGAAGCACGCATCGTTCATCGCGACATCAAGCCGGAAAACGTGATGATTCGCCGCCGCGATCGACTGGTGAAGGTGCTTGATTTTGGTTTGGCTAAAGTGACGGAAATGGGATCGCGTGTTGATACGGAAGCCGCGACTGAGTTCAAGACCATTCCCGGTGTGCTGATGGGCACGATCAACTACATGTCGCCCGAGCAGGCGCGCGCGACGACCGTTGACGAACGCACCGACATCTGGAGCGTCGGCGTGATGCTCTACGAAATGGTGATGGGAGCGATGCCCTTCGGTGGTCCGACCAGCAGTCACACGCTGGTGCAGATCATCGAGCTGGAGCCGCCGCCATTGCCGAAAGATGCGCCGGTTGAGTTGCAACGGATCGTTCGTAAGGCGATGGCCAAGAATCCGGACGAACGTTATCAGTCCGCGAAGGACATGGCGGTTGATCTGAAGAATGTTGTAGCCACGGATGACACGGATCACACGGACAAAGCGAAAGAAAAGAAGAGGGTGGTCTTGGTGGCGCTGGTTGCGATGGTGGCCGCGACTGCGGCGATCTTTGCAGTGAGCATTTGGCGTGCTTCGCGGGAACGGCCGCCGGTTGTTGTTACCGCATCCACTCCTGTTGCTGGTCCCGAACGCAGGTTGACTTACTGGATCACGGTGCAGAAGTTCAGGGAAGGGAAATATAAAGACCCGTACAGGGTCGCCGGTGAGATCAATTTCGAAGCGGGAGATCAGGTTCGCGTGAACGTCCAGACTCCTGAAGCCGGTCACTTGTACATCGTCAATGAAGGACCGCGCGGCGGAGAGTCCGTGCCCGAGTTTAACTTTCTTTTCCCCTCGCCGACTGCAAACAAAGGATCGTCTCTGCTGGCAGCGGATCAGCAAATCCAGATTCCCGAAGTGAGCTGGTACAGGTTCGATGAGCAGGAAGGCGTCGAACGGCTATGGCTGATCTTTAGCGAAGATGCGGTGCCGGAACTGGAAAGTGTGAAACAGTTTGCCAACAAACAAGCGAGTGGAATGATCGCCGACATGACGAAAAACAAGCTTGTGCACGACTTCCTCACATCGCATTCGACCGTCAAACCCGAAGTCGACAAAGGCGATACACTTACCACTCTCAAGGCGCCCGGTAAGTTGCTCGTCTACCCTGTCAGGCTGGAGCATCACTGAGCCGAAAACTGCATTGACCTACACGCGGCCGGGGCATATCATTCCGCCACTAAAACAGCTCTCGCTGGACTGAAAACTTTCCCTCTCTAGTTTCACAGCCCAGACGGATTCCCGGCGGCAGCGCCGGCTTGGTGGTTTTCCTAAGCAGTTCTCGCGTTCCTAATTGAGAAGAGCGAACACAGGCGATGCCCCGAGGCGGGTGAACTCTCGTTCGCAGGATCCCGGAGCACAACCATCACAGTTGTGCAGACTCAACGTTGCAAAGCCCAGAGCACAAACCGTTTGGTTGTGCTGAACCGACAATAGAAGGAGAAGCATCATGAGTAAACCGATCGTAATTGACAAGATAGACCACAAGCCGCCGATCATGACGGTGATCTTCGACAAACTGCTGGCAGACTGTTACTTCTATCCCATAGGCGATGGAACTTTCAGCCTCATTAGTAGATTCGAATTGCCCTTGGCGACCGGCCTCAAGACCGGGCAGGATTTTAGTTTTGACCTTGGTCCATTTCACTGGGACGTTAGTGAGTTTTCGATTGACTCGGAAAAAGCGAATGGAAAGTGGGTTGCCAATGTACAGCGGCTCCTGCCGCTTAAACCTCCGGGCGATGATGAGGCAGATGGCGAAGGCTCATTTCAGGCCCAAGCCGGCGGGCATGGGGTTCCCGAAGAGTACGCCGCCGCTGCTTCATCCTCGTACTAAGTAGCAGCGTCAGATGCAGGAGAGGGGTAGCCGCAAGTGCTACCCTTCAACCAACATGCGAAGAACTTTAGTACAGCTTCTGATTCAGGTATTCGCGGCAGTAGCAGTATCTGCGCAAACGCCGAGCGAGCTGCCAGTGCTGTCGTCAGTCCAACGCGAACTCAAGGGCGGTGAAACTCATTCCTATCGCATCTCACTCAACGCTGGTCAATTCCTGTACGCCGTCGTCGAGCAACAGGCAATCGACGTGGAGACGGCAGTCTTTGGACCAGACGGCAAGCAACTGAGCCAGAGCGACAGTCCCAACGATCGCTACGGCACGGAGCCGGTTGTACTACTCGCCGCGAACTCTGGTGAATATCGCGTCGAGGTACGTTCGCCAAACACCAGGGCTCCCACCGGTCACTACGCGATACGGATCATCGCTTCGCGTCAAGCAACTCCGGCTGACAAGGGACACGCTGCGGCTCAGATGATGTTTGACGAGGCGCGGAAAATGCGGACGCAACCAAACGCCGCTACCAGACGCGCCATGATCGCGAAGTATCGGGAGACGTTGCCACTCTTCGAAGCCGCCGGCGACAACTACCGGCGCGCCCTTGCGTTGCTATCCATCGGCGACACTTATTACCGGTTGAACGAGTTTCGCGAAGCCCTCGACTATTTCAATCAAACGCTCGCGTTAACTCCTGCACTCGGAGACAAAAGGCTCGAGGCAGGCGCGTCAAACTACGCCGGCGGAATGCTGGACATACTGGCCGACGTCGGAAAGGCGTTGAACCAGTTTCAGCGAGCATTGAAGTTAGCGCGAGAAGTTGGCTGGCAAGTTGGCGAAGCAACCGCGCTGAGCAACATCGGCAAGATCTACAGCGACGCAGCCGATTGGCAGAAAGCGTTGGATTACTACAGTCAGGCGCTCGCAATCAACAAACTGCTCGGCAATAAACGCAGCGAGGCTCTCACACTCAACAACATCGGCATTGCTTACAGCTTGTCTGGTGAACAGGAAAAAGCGCTTGATTACCTGCAACAGTCACTCCCGTTACTTCGTGACGTTGGCGATAAGGATGGTGAGGCATACACAATCGTAAATATCGGCCGGGCTTACGGCCGGATGAACGAGTTTGAGAAGGCTCTCGATCAATACCGGCAGGCCCAGGTGATTCAAAAGCAAACCGGTAACCGGGCGCAGGAAGGCGAGACACTCGACGAGATTGGTGCTTCGTATGCGGCCTTGGGCCAACACAAAGAGGCCGCCGAGTATCACCGTCAGGCAATCGAGATTTTACGCAGCGCCGGCAATCTCCGTCGCGAAGCACTGGCGCTGACGAACCTCGGCGAAGCCTCCAATCTCCTCAACCAACCCGAGAAAGCTCTCGAGCAGTTCAACCAGGCACTCGCAATCATTCGCAGTATCGACGCGAGCATTACCGCAACAGCATTGGAAGGCGTTGCGCGAGCGGAAGCTCAACGCGGCAATCTGGCTGAAGCGCGCAAGTACATTGCTGAGTCGCTGACGTTGATTGAAACCGTTCGTACTCGTTCCAGCAGCTTGCAAATGCGTGCTTCGTACCGGGCGTCAGTGGAAAAAGCGTACGAGTTTTATATTGATGTGTTGATGCAGCAGCACGCGCAGGATAACTCGCGCGGCTACGATGCCGAAGCATTGCAAGCGAGTGAACGCGGCCGCGCGCGTAGTTTGCTTGAGCATTTGAGCGAAGCGCGAGTCGACATTCGCCAGGGCGTTGACTCCGGTTTGATCGAGAAGGAGCGTGATGTATCTCGCGAGTTGAACGCAAAAGCCCAGCGCGAGATGCAGCTCAAAGCACGCAAGGGAAGCGCTGAAGAGTTGGCGACGGTGCGCCGTGAGATCAGCACGCTTGAAGACGAGTACCAGCAAGTGCAGGCGACAATCCGGCAGAGCAGTCCGCAATACGCAGCTTTGACGCAACCTCATCCGCTTGGTCTTAAAGAAATTCAACAACAACTCGACGCGGACACACTGCTGCTTGAATACTCGCTCGGACAAGATAGAAGCTATCTCTGGGCTGTTGGTCCCGGCTCGCTGAAATCGTTCCTCCTGCCAAAGCAGGAAGAGATCGAAAAGGTTAAGGACCGGGTTTACCAATCGCTGACCGCGCGCAGTGTGGTGAAGTCGTTGGAAACGCCTGCACAGCGAAGTTCGCGCATCGCGCAAGCTGATAGAGACTTCGAGCAAGCGGCGAGTGAACTGAGCCGGATGATTCTGGCGCCCGTGGCGAGTGAGTTGGGAAACAAGCGGTTGGTGATCGTTGCTGACGGCGCGTTGCAGTACGTTCCGTTCGCTGCTTTACCCGTATCCTCGCAGCCTCTCATCGTGGGCCACGAAGTAATCAGCCTGGCCTCTGCGTCCGCCTTTGCTGTTCAACGACAGAACCTCGCGAACCGTCCGATCGCGCCTAAAACACTCGCAGTTATAGCCGACCCTGTATTTTCGACCGGCGATCCGCGAGTCAAAAACAACGCGGAAGCAGTCGCCGCTAACGCCGGAACGCGAAGCTTCGAACATCTACCGGCGAATACTACTCCGGGCGCGCAACTCTCGATTCCGCGTCTGCCATTCACGCGCTGGGAAGCGGATCGGATTCTCGCCGTCGCACGTACCGGTTCGAATCTGAAGGCGCTCGACTTCCGCGCCAATCGAGCGATCGCCACGAGCGGCGAGTTGAGCAAGTATCGCTACGTTCACTTCGCGACCCACGGTTATCTCGACACAACACGCGCCGGACTCTCCGCGATCGTGCTCTCGTTGTTTGACGAACAAGGCAGACCGCAGGACGGCTTCTTGCGCACGCACGATGTTTACAACCTCAAATTACCGGCTGAGTTGGTCGTGTTGAGTGCGTGTGAAACCGGTCTCGGTAAAGACGTGCGCGGTGAAGGTCTGGAAGGCCTGACACGCGGTTTCATGTACGCCGGAGCGCGCCGCGTAGTGGTGAGTTTATGGAACGTTAACGACAAAGCGACCGCCGCATTAATGCAACGTCTCTACACCGGGATGTTGCGCAGTAACAAAACACCCGCCGCTGCCTTGCGCGCCGCGCAGATCGAAATGCTGCGCACCTCGCAATGGCAGTCGCCTTACTACTGGGCCGCGTTTGTTATGCAAGGAGAATGGAGATGAGAGTTAAAGCAATCTTCCTAATACTAATTTTTTTGGCAGCATCCTCTTCATTGCTGTCTACACCTCAAAGTACCGATGAAAGGACGCGGAAACTTTGGGACACGGCTTTTATTACCCCGGCCGCTAGCAAACAGCCAGTGCGTCGGGGGCGGCGCCGGAGCGGAGCCTATCGCGTAGCGACGCCAAATGTACCCGTCGACAATGTGGCCCCCAATACTGTCGTCGGTGTTACCATTTGGCGTCTCCGCCCGGCTAATCGATCGGACTCCGGCGAACGGCTGATTGTTCATGACGACAAGTCAACAACCGCATGGCTGCCCGAACGAATCTCCGCAACCACTAGACTCGCGCAGGGCGATCGACTGCGCATCGCAGTCGAAGCAGTGCGCGACGGTTTTCTCTACGTGATCAATCGCGAGCAATACGCGGACGGCACGTTCGGCGCTCCGTACCTGATCTTTCCGACGACGCGTACCGCGGGCGGCGACAACGAAGTCGCTATCGGCAAACTGGTTGAGATCCCGGATCAGGACGACGCGCCGCCGTTCTTTACGATGAAAAAGAGCAGGCCGGACCACGTTGCGGAAGTCGTGAGTGTGTTAGTGACGCCGAAGCCACTCGAAGGCGTGCAGATCACCGATAAAACATTGAAGCTTACCGAAGCTCAGGTGGCGGAGTGGGAAAGGATGTGGGGTTCGACTGTCGGACGGCTCGACATGACCACAGTCGGTCAGGCGTGGACCAGGGAGGAAAAAGAAGCGCGCACGCGGGCGCTCACCACGAACGCACCCGCACCCCAGCTTCTTTTCTACCGTCCCGGCGCGAAATCAACGGAGCCAATGTTTGTAAAACTCACACTCAGCTACCGGAAGTAATCCGTGTTTGTCCGTGTGTCCGTGTTTATCTGTGGTCGTAAAACCTCCAGTTAGTAACGAAGTCGCGAGTTAACTTTTGATTCGTGATCGCCGCACGCAGCATCTCGATCGGAATGCGGTTCTCTTTGAGTAACGCATCGTTGTATGCGCGATTCGTCATCTTGCCGGAGTCGACCAGTTCCTTGTGCATCGCGTACTGCTGAAGTCCACCGATCAGGTACGCGATCTGGTAGAGCGGCCCGTAGCTGCCGTCAAACGAACGCCGCACCTCAGCCGTCGCGTTGTCGCGTTCGTGGCCCACTTTATTAACGAGCAAATCGATGCATTCCTGCGGCGTCATCTTCTCCAGGTGGAAACTGAGTGAAAAGATGATGCGTGCGCAGCGGTGCATGCGCCAGAACAGCATGCCGATACGATTCTCGGGTGTCTTGGCGAAGTTCAAATCCCACAGCAGCAGTTCCCAGTAAAGCGCGTTGCCTTCGGACCAGAACGGCGTGCCGAAAATGGCGCGATACGGTTTGTTGCGCGCGGACATGAAACCCTGCAGGTGATGGCCGGGGATGAGTTCGTGATGAACGGTGGCGCGCGCGAAGTGGATGTTGTTGCCGCGCATGCTCATCATCTTCTGTTCGTGGGCCATCGTGTTGGTGGGAAACGAGACCAGGATCGTTTCGCCGCCGAGAAAGAATGGGCTGACGAGTTGGCGTTCGGGCGTCATCATCTCCATGCGCCAACTTTCTTTCGCGAGTTCGGGAACGGTGACGAGGTTGTTGTCTTCGACAAACTTGATCGCTTCCAGCGCGAGGTCGCGGATCATCTCCGGTTGTTTGCCCGGATCGACGTAGAGGTTTTTGACGTGTTCGAGCGCTTTGTGCCAGTCGTCGCCGTAGCCGAGATCGCGCGATGCTTTCTTCATCTCGTTCTCGCACCACGCCATTTCCTTTTCACCGATGGCGATGATCTCTTCGGGTGTGTAAGGGATCATCTCGGAGCGTAGTTCGCTGATTAGCGCCTCGCGACCGATCGGGTTTCCGACGATGTCACTGGTATCCCCAGCCTTAATAGATTTCTGAGATCCCTGTCCCAGGACCTTGTCAGTGATCGACGCCGTGTAACTTGTGAGCGCTTGATCCAACGACTTGTAGGGTTCTTCGTTCCACCACGTAAACACCGGATCGTAACCGTTGTAGAACGTGTACCAGTTGCGCAAATTCGTGCGTAGGCCGTTCGTTGTGATGACCGCACGATTAGCCACCGTCTTTTTCGGTTTCAAACTCTCGACCGTGCGCCGCCGTTCATCGACTTGTTTTCTCAACTCCGTGAGCGTCGCGGCGATCTTCGCCGAGTTGATCGGTTCCATGCGGCGGCGCGCTTCCTCGAGTTCGATGATCGTGTCCGCGAACGGAATGAGCGGTTGAATCTCGGAGAGTTGCTGTGCCTGAATGTCTAATTGGCGTAGCTCATATTCGAGATGGTTCTTGAAGAGGAGGTAATCGACCTTGCCGTCCTGGCTAAATGAGTCAAAATCGAGCGACCTGAGAGACGCGAGCCACTCTTCGTAAAACTTCTTGAACCGTGTGCGGCGCGTCTGCGATATCGCGACCGGATAGGAGCGCGTCAGGCTTCCGCGATCGACCGTGTACCGCTCGATCGCCGCGCGCATTTCGCTGACTGGTTCGGGCTTCGTTTTGGTCCGGCTGCCATTCTGTGCCGGGACCTGAACCATGAAACAGAAAAGTAGGAAAGCAACGACGAAGGTTTTCGATGGACGCATGGGTTCCTCTCCTCAGGGGAAGTAGAGCCACGGATTATACAGAAACCACGGATTCAGGTTGCGCCCGTAAGAGAGCGTTTGCTAGAATCCCACGCGTAATTTTCTTACTTTTGATAGGAGCTCCAGAAGACCTTCGCATGAATCGAACAACTACTCGATTCTTTACTTTTTAAGTGCCGCCCGCCTTGCGGGTGCCGGCGAAGGCGCTCCTATCGAATCCGATCAACGAAGTAAGCAAATTAGTGAATCGAAATTCTAAGGAATCGCCTTCGGCCCCGGGACTTTGGGTCTTCCTTGTGGTCCCTGTGCATGAGAGGTGATTTAGTAATGAGTGAGATTAACGTACAACTGAAAGACGGCGCGCCTGTTTCCGTGCCTGATTCAGCTACGGTTGCCGAAGCTCTCAAAAAGCTCGATCGCGACCTGGCGAAACAGGCTCTGGCGGCGAAAGTTGGCGGTCGTGAGGTGGACCTCGCGGCCCCGGTTAACGTTCTGGCTGATAACGGTTCAGTTCAAATCGAACCAATCGTCCCCCAGACCCGCGATGGGCTCGAAGTCCTTCGTCACTCGACGGCGCACCTGTTGGCCGCCGCTGTGCTTGATCTGTTTCCCGGTACCCAGCTCGGCATCGGACCCGCACTGCTCGACGACCCGCGTTACGGTTTCTTCTACGACGTGATTGCGCCGCGGGCGCTGACGGAAGCCGATCTGCCCGTTATTGAAAAACGGATGAAGCAGATCGCCAATCAAAACCTGCACTACCGTCGCGAGGAGATTTCCAAGGCAGACGCACTGCGCGTCTTCAACGAACGCCAGGAGCCGTTGAAGTGTGAACTGATCGACGAAAAAGCCGGCGAGGTGGTGAGCGTCTATTACATCGACGGCTCGCCGTTTATCGATTTTTGTCTTGGTCCACACGTGCCCAACACGAACAAGCTGCGCGCGTTCAAGTTGCTCTCGCTCGCCGGTGCTTACTGGAAAGGCGACGCGTCGCAACCGCAGATGCAGCGCATCTACGGCACGGCTTTCTTCACGCAGGAAGAACTCGACGCGTGGCTGAAGCAACGCGAAGAGGCTGAGAAACGCGATCATCGCCGCCTGGGCCGTGAACTCGACCTGTTCTCGATCCAGGAAGACTACGGCCAGGGACTGATCTTCTGGCACCCGAAGGGCGGCGCCATTCGCAAGGAGATGGAAGACTACCTCCGTGGCGAACTCCTCAAGCGCGGTTACGGGCTCGTCTTTACGCCGCATATCGCGAAGCGAGACTTATGGTTCATCAGCGGTCACGAAGAGAACTACGCTGATTCCATGTTCTCTCCGATGGAATTCGAGGAGCAGCAGTTTCGCATCAAGCCGATGAACTGCCCGTTTCACATCGGCATTTACAAGTCAGCGCAGCGTTCGTATCGAGATCTGCCGCTGCGTTATGCGGAGCTCGGAACGGTTTATCGCGCCGAACTTTCGGGCACGCTTCACGGGCTGACGCGAGTGCGCGGCTTTACGCAGGACGACGCACACATCTTTTGCACGCCCGAAACGATCCGAGCCGAGATCCTGAGCTGTATCGACTTCGCTTTCGATCTTTACGAGGTCTTTGGTTTTAAGGACATCAAGGTCGAACTCTCAGTTCGCGGTACGGATTCCGGCAAGCACTATCTCGGAACGGATGAAGACTGGGAAAAAGCGGAAGCGGCGCTGGTTGATGCGTTAGACGCCCGTCAGATTCCCTTCGAGCGCATGGAAGGCGAAGCAGTTTTCTATGGTCCGAAGATCGACATCCGCGTCGGCGATGCGATCGGACGTACGTGGCAGTTGACGACGGTCCAGTTTGATTTCAATTTTCCCTCGCGCTTCCAACTGGAATACATCGGGGAAGACAACAAGCCACACCGGCCGTTGATGATCCATCGCGCGCTGTTTGGTTCGATGGAACGGTTCTTCGGTGTGTTAATCGAACACTATGGTGGCGCGTTTCCGTTCTGGTTGGCTCCGGTTCAGGTCGCGGTTTTACCGATCACGGACCGGATCAACGACTACGCAGAGGAAGTGGCGCGCGATCTTCGCTCTTCCGGTTTTCGAGTCGAATCGAACTTGCGAAGCGAAAAAATAGGCGCGAAGATTCGCGACGCGCAATTGCAGAAAGTGCCGTTCATGCTCGTGCTCGGCGATCGTGAGATGGAGCAGCGAGCGCTTGCGGTGCGCGAACGCGCGAAGGGCGACATCGGTGTGATGTCTCTCGAGGAATTCAAGGAGATGGCGCGCAAGCTGGTTGAAACGCGCGCCTTAACAAACAAATAGCAATCCACAGATTACACAGATTGCCTTAAAGAATCTGCGTAATCTGAGGATTGCTTAAACCTTAGGAGGTGCAGCAATAGCTACAGGCTTTCGCGGTCGCGGTCAGCGTCCTGATAACCGGCGTCTACCCCCGGTTCGAATTAACGAGAGAATTCGTGTACCTGAAGTACGCGTGATTGGCGAGGAAGGAGAACAACTGGGCGTCATGGATGTGCGCGATGCCATCCGTGCTGCCCGCGAGAAAGGTTTGGATCTCGTCGAAGTTGCTGCGAACGCCGATCCCCCGGTTTGCCGGATCATCGACTTTGGAAAATACCAGTACGAAGCGAAGAAGAAGGCAAACGAGGCGAAGAAAAAGCAGGTCACGATCACTGTCCACGAAGTGAAGTTTCGCCCTGGTACCGACGATCACGATTACGAGTACCGGATGAAACGCGCGCGCCAGTGGTTGTCGGAAGGCGATAAAGTGAAGGCCACGATCTGGTTTCGCGGCCGCGAGATGTCGCACCGTGAACTGGGTGCGCGCATTCTGGAAAAGCTCGAGCAGGATATGGCGGACGTCGGTGAAGTCGAGAACCGCCCAAAGATGGAAGGGAACCAGATGTTCATCATCCTGGGACCAAAGAGACACAAGAGTGGTGGAGGCGGCGGGAAAGACACTGCTACGCCGCAATAAATGATCGATTGTAGATTGCCGATTCTCGATTGCCAATTGTTGATTGGTTCTCGTGGCAGCGCAACTAATAAATCGGCAATTGGCAATCGAAAATCGAAAATGAAGGGAAGCGAATTATGCCTAAACTTAAAACACACAAAGGTGCTGCGAAGCGCTTTCGGCTGACGGCGACCGGCAAGGTCAAACGCGGCCACTCGCATGCGCGACACATTTTGACCAAGAAGACCAACAAGCGGAAACGTCAGCTCGATATCGACGTCCTCGTTGCCGACGCCGATCATGAGCGGGTGATGTCGATGTTGCCGTACGGCCGCGATTAAAGTCATTGACGATTTTCGATTGTCGATTGTTGATTTGTAAGGGCGACGGCGACAGTTCTGAAAATCGACAATCAGCAATCAAAAATCGAAAATATTTATACGGGAGGTATTCATATGCCCAGAGCAAAACGTGGCAATAAGCGTCTCGAAAGACGCAAGAAGATACTGAAGTTAGCGAAAGGTTATCGCGGCACGAAGTCGAAGCTTTATCGGTCGGCGAAGGAGTCGGTCGAGCGCGGATTGAATTTCGCGTACACCGGACGGAAGTTGAAGAAGCGTGATTTCCGGAGTTTGTGGATCGTGCGCATCGGCGCGGCGGCTCGTTTGAATGGTTTGAACTATTCGCAACTGATGCATGGTTTGAAACTCGCGAGCATCGAGCTCGATCGCAAAGTGCTGGCCGATTTGGCGGTGCATCAGCCGGAATCGTTTGCCGAGGTCGTGTCCCAGGCCAAGAACGCGCTCGAGAACGAACAGCGCAACAAAGCAGCGGCAGCGTAGTTTTGCGAAAGGACGAGACAGTGAAGTTAACGATATTAATACTTACGTTTCTGCTCGGTGCGACCGTGGCTTTTGCGCAGCAACCAGACAAGGCGTACGGAAGTTTCGAAGGCACAGTGAAGGGCCAGGCCGAAAAGGTGCAGCTCCACTTGAAAGGCGACGCCGCGAAACTGGTGGGCCGCGTGCAGGTAGGCGATAAGTCGTATGACATTATGCAAGGGGCAATCGCTGACGGAATGGTTTCGCTCGTTTTCAAGGAAGGAAAGCTAACCGGCAAGATCGATGGCGACACGCTCACTGGCGACTTGACGGTGGGCTCGGATAAGAAAGCAATCGAGCTGAAACGAGTTCCACCAGTGCCCGCGGTACCCGCGGTGCCCGCTACACCGGACGCCAAGTTCGTTCCTAACGGTCAGTGGGAAGCAGTGGCGGATGCGAATGGCCAGCCGTTTCCGTTCATGTTGACCTTGAAAGTTGAAGGCGAGACTGTGACCGGCAACAGCAGTTCACAACTCGGCGACGCGCCACTCAAGGATGGTTCGTGGAAAGACGGCAAGCTCTCGTTTGTCATCGAAGGCTCAAACGGCAACATCTCCATGGCTGCGACAGTCGTCGATGGAAAACTCTCCGGCGAGTTTGACTACGCCGGACAGTTGCAAGGGAAGTGGGTTGCGGTAAGGAAGAACTAGCTTGAATGACAAATAGTCAAACGGAACAATTGCCTGCTCACCAGGTTGAAGCAGCCCGCAAAGCGTTCGAGCAAGAGTTCGAGCGCTTTGCACGCTTTACCGGTGAGTCTCCTGAGTTAGCGGGGCTTGAGCTCGACGCCGCTGTTGCGGAAGAGCGCGCCCTGGCGGAGTTGCGCACGCGCCATCTCGGCAAAAAGAGCGAACTCGCCGCCACTAAAAAGTTGATCGGCCGTGTCGCGGCTGAAGAACGCGCGGCGTTTGGTCAGTTGGTCCAATCGACCGAAGCAGCGCTCGTGAGCGCGATCGAACAGGCAGAACAGAATCTCAAGCAACACATCGAACAAGCGCGCACCGCACGCGAGAGCATCGACGTGACGTTGCCAGGGCGGCGTCCGCCCTACGGTCATCGCCACCCGATCACGATCATCCGCGAGCGTATCGAAGATATCTTCGTCGCACTCGGCTACGTCATCGAGGACGGCCGCGAGATCGAAACCGATTTCTACAACTTCACGGCGCTGAACATTCCCGACAACCATCCGGCACGCGGTGAAGCCGACACGTTCTACACGACCGACGGATTCGCCCTGCGTTCGCAAACCTCCACGGTGCAGATTCACGCGATGCAACGCCGTGGCGTTCCGATTCGCATGATCGCGCCCGGCCGCGTTTTCCGGCGCGACACGCCCGACCCGACGCACAACCCGATGTTCTATCAGGTCGAAGGTTTGTGCGTGGACCGCGGAATCACGATGGCCCATTTGAAGGGCACAGTCACCGAGTTTTTGCGGCGGATGTTCGGACCCGAAACGGTCACGCGTTTTCGTCCGTCGTACTTTCCGTTCACTGAGCCGAGCGCGGAGTTTGATTTCAGTTGTTTCAAGTGCAAAGGCGCTGGTTGCCGTATTTGCAAGAATTCCGGCTGGATCGAGCTTGGCGGATCGGGAATGGTGCATCCGGACGTGCTGCGGATGGTGGGCGTCGACCCGCAGGTGTATTCGGGGTTCGCGTTTGGTCTCGGTATCGATCGCATGTGCGCGCTGATGTACGAGCTCGACGACATACGGCTGTTGTTCGAGAACGACGTGAGATTCCTGGAACAGTTCGAGTAGCAAATGTTAATTAGTTACAACTGGCTTAAAGACTATACAGATACCCGTTTGAGTCCGCAGGAACTGCGCGATCGTCTGACGAATGTGGGGTTGGCTATCGACGCGGTGGAAAGCCATAACTCTGACTCGGTGCTGGACGTTGAAGTGCCTTCGAACCGGCCTGATTGCCTGAGCCACGTCGGAATTGCGCGTGAAGTTAGCGTAATTGAACGCAAAGAGTTACGTCTGCCACGGGTCGAACCGTTCAAGACCGAGGGCCGCGCGGAAGATCTGACGTCCGTTGAGATCAACGATCCCGATTTGTGCCCGCGGTACGCGGCGCGTCTCGTGCGCGGCGTGAAGATCGCGCCGTCGCCCGAGTGGCTGGTCAAACGTCTCGAAACGATCGGTCAACGGCCCATCAACAACGTCGCGGACATCACGAACTACGTGCTGCACGAGTTGGGCCAACCGCTCCACGCCTTCGACTTTCACCGGCTCGCTGGACCACGCATCGTCGTGCGGCGTGCGACGGCAGGCGAGAAACTCAAAACACTCGACGGCATTGAACGCACACTCACCACCGACATGCTTGTCATTGCCGACGCGGAGCGACCGGTCGCGCTGGCAGGCGTTATGGGCGGTGAAGAATCGGAGATCTCGTCGTCGACGACCGATGTGCTGATCGAAAGTGCTTATTTCGATCCCGATTCAGTGAGACGCACAGCGCGCGCTCTCGGCATGGACACCGAAGCGTCAAGACGTTTCGAACGCGGCGCGGATATCGAGGGCGTCCTTCAAGCACAGGATCGTTGTATCCAACTAATCTGTGAGCTTGCAGGAGGTATTGCAACTGAAGATCGGCTCGACATCTATCCCCGGCCCTATGTCACACGCACTGTGCGTCTTCGTCCAGAGCGAGTTCCTGAACTCACCTCCGTTTCGGTAGAGACCGCCGAGATCGATCGCATCCTGACCGGTCTCGGCTTTGAACTAGTCGATCGATCTTTCAAAGTTCCTTCGTGGCGAATCGACGTCACGCAGGAAGAAGACCTAGTCGAAGAAGTCGCACGTCACACGGGTTACGACAAGATCGGTTCGGAGCTTCCACCCTCGAGCGCGTCAGGCGAGTACCAGCCGACCGAGATGAAGCAACGTCTCTTGCGCCGTGCGTTGAATGCTTTCGGCTTCGACGAAGCGATCAACTTCAGCTTCGCTCCCAAACAAACAGACAATCAGGCCGAGCTTAAAAACCCGATCATCGAAGAGGCGGCTTTCATGCGAGCCACGCTCTTGCCGGGTTTGCTGAACGCACTGAAACACAATCTTAACCACGGCATTCGCGATGTCCGTTTGTTCGAAATTGGCCGTGTTTTCGGGTCTGTTTCGCCAAAAACATTGCCTGAAGAACGCCTTTCACTCGCGCTCGTCGCAACCGGTGGAGCGGTGGAAGCAAACAAAGCCCAAGCCGATCGCGAGCTCGATTTCTTCGATGTGAAAGGCGCTTTGGAAACTGCTGTCGATTGGATGGGGTCGAATTCGCTCGGCTTCACTCAAACCGAAGCGGCTCATTTGCGCACGGGGCAATCCGCCGCGATCAAGCTCAGCGACGGAACAAGCATCGGCACGATTGGGCGCCTCGCTGAAAGCGTTGCCACGAATTACAAGTTTCGTTATCCGATCTATGTAATGGAAATCGATCTGGAATCATTACTTAATGGACCGGCAAGAATTGTTCAGTACGCTTCGCTCCCGCGCTATCCGTCAGTTGTACGCGACATTTCTCTCCTGCTCAACCGGAATGTCGCTCTTGACGACCTGCTGAACGCGGTCAGAGCGAAGCGCGTCGCGGACTTCCGCGGCGTGAAGCTCGTCGGCACTTTCGAGGGCGGAAACATTCCGTTGTCGAAACGATCCGTGACGCTGCGTTTGGAGTATCGCTCTGACGATCGCACGTTGCGCGACGAAGAAGTTGAAGAACGGCACGCGCAGTTGACGTCGTCGTTGCTCGACACATTCGCGGCACAGCAACGCTAAGAAATTAGGAATAGTCGAAATAAATCTAGCTTGATTGCGAAATGAGTCTTGCGCTGGCAAGAGTTAAGTCGGATAATCGCCTACGCATTTCAGCTTAGCCAAACTCGGGAGACAAATTGATGGTTGGTCTGTCAGGCCTCGAAAAGTTTTCGCATCTCGAAGATAAGATCTATCGAACCATCGAACTCACCAAGACGCTGCGTCAGGAAAAAGAGAACCTTGAAAAAGAACTCTCGCTTATCCATCGCGACATGGGCAATGTGCTGAATGAAAAAGAGCGACTCGAAACTCAGATCGAGAAGCTGCTCGCCGAACGCGAGACGATCCGCATGAAAGTCGAAGCTATGCTCGACGCCATCGCTGCTCTCGATCCGGAAATGGCAGAGGAACTCAGATGAGTTCCGGTAT
>DATEHX010000002.1:0-13338 GCA_035279345.1 Pyrinomonadaceae bacterium
TTCAGCGTTCGGGATCTTTCCCGCGCGAACCGCGTCGTGAAGCGCGAGCATGTTTGAGCCGCGGCCGGAGATGAGGATCGCGATTCTCTTCAGACGATCACCTCGCGATTGCCTTCGATCACTTTCCCGATCTCATAGTACGCGTCACCAAACGCCTCGAAGTGCGATTTGATGATTACGGCATTCTCCCGCGAACAGACGATCACCATGCCGACGCCCATATTGAACGTGCGATACATCTCTCTGTCGGAGACGTTTCCGAGACGCCGAAACACTTCAAAAATCGGCAACACGGGCCACGAGCCAGTCGCGATTTGCACCGCTGTTCCTTCGGGAAGAATGCGTGGAATGTTGTCGATGAGTCCGCCGCCGGTGATGTGGGCCAACCCCTTGATCACACCGCGATCGAGCAATTCGTTGAGCGGCTGTAGATAACTGACGTGCGGTTGTAACAACGCTTCGCCCGCGGTCATTCCCAGCTCGGGAAGCTGCGTTTCGGGCTCGTAACCCGCGACTTCGAAGAACAACTTCCGCGCGAGCGAGTAACCATTCGTGTGCAAACCCACGGAAGGCAACGCCAGCACGACGTCGCCGGGCACGATCGTTTTGCCGTCGATGATTTTCCGGCGGTCAACAACGCCGACGATGAACCCGGCGATGTCGTATTCGCCTTCACCATAAAATCCCGGCATCTCGGCCGTCTCGCCGCCCAGCAACACGCACCCATTTTCACGGCAACCGGTCGCCACACCCTCGACCACGCTCGCCACGACCTCCGGCGATAACTTTCCCGTCGCGACGTAGTCCAGAAAGAACAACGGCCGCGCGCCCTGCACGAGTATGTCGTTGACGCAGTGATTGACCAGATCGCGTCCGACCGTGTTGTGAACGCCCGTCGCAAAAGCGATCTTGAGCTTCGTGCCCACGCCGTCCGCTGACGCAACAAGCACGGGCTCCGTCATGTTCGGGAACGCGCCGTCGAACATGCCGCCGAAGCTGCCGATTTCGGAAAGCGTGCGCTCGTTGAAGGTCGTGCGCGCGAGTTCTTTGATTCGATCAGTCGCGCGCGTGGCCGCGTCGATGTCCACACCCGCGTCGCTGTAGGAAATTGGCTCAGTCATTCCGTTGTTTTAGGACTCTTCCTGGGTTTTGGCGGTGGTCCAAAGTCGCCGTAAGCAATAAAGCCGGATCGCGACGAATCATCTTTCTGTGCGATGCGGCCTTCCCACGCGTCTTCTGTTGGTTCTTTTGCGGCCTGTACTTTGATGTCGTCCGCGCCGCCCCGCGTCGTGATTGTGATCTCGCCGTGCAGATCGGTGCGATAAAGTTTCACGTTTGCCGCGCGCAATCGATCAAGCACTGACTGCGCGGGATGTCCATAACGATTCCACGCGCCGCACGAAACGATCGCTATCTCCGGTTTCACTCGCTGCAGGAAATCTCCCGACGAAGCGTACTTCGAACCGTGATGACCAACCTTCAACACGCGCGTTTTCAGGTCCAACTCTTTGGTCATCAAGCGATGCTCCGTCTGTTCCTCCGCGTCGCCCGCCAGCAACATCGAAAACGACCCATAATCCAAACGCAGCACGATCGAGTTTGCGTTCGGCTCGTTTCCGCCGGTGCGCATCTGATCTTTGTTAAAGAGCGGTTCGGAGGGCGCGAGCACGGTGATCAACGCGCCGCCGCCGAGATCGTATTTCGTGCCGGGCCGTGCGGTGTCGTATTGAGCGCCGCTCGCACTGACCACGGCTTTGTAGTCGTCGTAGAACTTGCTTAGCGAAACCGGTTTTTTAGCCACGGATTTGGCGGATGGCACGGATTTGACTGATGGCACGGACGGCAGACTCGGACCCTGACCGTTGTCGATCACGTTCAGAACTTTCACGGCTTTGAAAACTTCTGCGCTGCCGCCGATGTGGTCCGGATGCGGATGCGTGGCGATGAAATAGTCGAGTTGCTGAATGTTGTTGCGCTTCAGCGCATCGACCACGGCTTTGCCTTTGGTTGTGTCACCCGCGTCGATGAGCACCGTCTTGCCTGTTGGCGCGGTGATGAGGATCGAATCGCCGTTGATTGGACCAACGTCGAGCACGCGAACCGTCAGTTCACCACCCGACGCACGCGGCGGTTGGCTCTGCAACCACGGACGAACGAATTTCCAATAAGCGAAACCGGCGGCGGCGATCACCAACACAAGCACGGCAACCGCACAGCCACAACCTCGTCTCACTCGTCCCACTCAAAACCTCATCCGTTTTATCCGTGTAAATCTGTGGCTTAGCTTTCCGCGATCACTGATTCGTGTTCGCGTTCCCACATCGTCTCCGCTTCGCGCGTAATGCGAGTCGGGTACTTTCCATTCCAACAAGCGACGCATGACGAATCAGGACTCACGCCCGACGCCGCAATCATTCCCTCGAGCGAAAGATAACCAAGCGAGTCGGCCTCGATGAACTTGCGAATCTCCTCGACCGACATGTTTGCAGCGATCAGTTCCGACTTGTTTGGCGTATCGACGCCGTAATAACACGGGCTGATCGTCGGTGGACAACTGATCCGCACGTGAATCTCCTTTGCGCCCGCTTCGCGCACCATCCGCACGATCTTCTTCGACGTCGTACCGCGCACGATCGAATCGTCAATCAAAACGATCCTCTTGCCCTGGATCAGGTCACGCACCGGATTCAGCTTAATCCTGACTCCAAAAGAACGAATCGACTGTCGCGGCTCGATAAACGTCCGGCCAACGTAATGATTGCGCACGAGTCCAAATCGAAAACTCAAACCGCTCTCCGCCGCGTAGCCGATCGACGCCGCCACGCCGGAATCCGGCACAGGCACCACGATGTCAGCATCCGCCGGTTGTTCGATCGCCAGACGCCGTCCCATCTTGTGACGCGACTCATTGATCGATCGTCCATAAACCAGCGAGTCGGGCCGCGCGAAGTAAACATGCTCAAACAAACACATCGAGTGCTGCTGTTTCGGCAACGGATGCGACGAACGCAACCCCTCGCGATCGATGACGATCATCTCGCCGGGCTCGACGTCGCGCACGTATTGCGCGTCAATCAGATCGAAAGCGCACGTCTCGGAAGCGACCACCCACGCATCGCCGAGGCGTCCCAAGGCAAGCGGCCGAAACCCGCGCGGGTCGCGAATCGCGATCAGCTCGTTCGGCGTTAGGAAAAGCATCGAAAACGCGCCTTCCGTTTCGCGCAACACCGCCGGAATCGCTTCGCGCACCGAAGCACGCGAGCGAGCCACACCATGCAACACAACTTCCGTGTCTGATGTCGACGAGAAGATCGCGCCTTCGCGTTCGAGCCGCAAACGTTCTTCACGCGCGAACGGCAAATTGCCGTTGTGACAAACGGCGATCTGGCCGTGTTGGCAGGTAACGAGAAACGGTTGCGCTTCGTTGATCGAAACTTCGCCCGATGTCGAGTAACGCACGTGGCCAATAGAGCTTGCGCCACGGAGGCGATCGAGAACCGGCTCTTCAAACGCTTCCGAGACGTGTCCCATCTTCCGTTCGAGCCGGAGGTCGGCGCCGTCAGACGCGACAATCCCGCACGACTCCTGGCCGCGATGCTGTAACGCGTAGAGTCCCAGATAGGTCATTCGCGCGGCTTCCGGGTGGCCGTAGATGCCGAAGACACCACACTCTTCACGCAGCTTGTTGATCTCGATTTCGGTCAAGGCAATTGTTCCGATTCTATCTGTGGTTGAAATTTTTTGCACTATACACAAAACTAGCGCTCGGAGTCCCCATTTTATGATGCGACTTTATTCGCTCATGTTCGTCTTTTTATTTGCGGCCGTTTTTGCGGTGAAGGCGAGTGGCAGCAACGAACGCGCGGCGCCGCAGTTGTATCGCAAGTACTGCGTTTCCTGTCACGGCAGCGATGGACGCGCGAAGACCTCAAAGGGTAAGTTTAGTCATGCGCGCGACCTGACCGACGCGCAGTGGCAGGATGAAGTGACTGACGAGCGCATCTTCAATTCGATCATGAACGGGCGCAGCGCGCGCGGCAACATGCCTGCGTTCAGCAACAAAATCGATCAGAAAGAAGCGGAATCGCTGGTAAACTTTGTGCGTCGCCTCAGAGCTAGTTAAGAGGATTTGCGGTGTTGAGAGTTATGTCTTCTGACGGTCAGCAATTGCCCGGTGCGTTTCGCAGCGTATTGATACTTGTGCTGCGCGTGGCTTTGGTCGTCGCGCTCGGCGGCGCGGGCTGGCTGATCTATCGTCAACTTCCGGCGAGTGCGAATGTCGTCCAGGATGTTCGCAGCACCAACTTGCAGATCGTTCTTGAACCGGAAAACGGTGTTCCGGCGCTGGACGTGCAAGTGAGTCTCTTTCCAGTCAACGTAGTTGCCGTTCGTCACGAGTTCTTCAGCGAACCGCGCGCGGGCAAGCGTTGGGACGACTTTTTGAAGGAACGCATGAAAGGCCGTTCACCGGTCAACCTTCGTCTCGATAAAGAGGGACACGGGTCAGCAATGCTCGCGCCAGGTAGTTGGTGGTTGCATGCAAAGATCTCGGGTGATGAAGAGATCGAGTGGCGCTTGCCGGTGACAGTAATCGGTCCGAAACAAGTGATTGAGTTAACCCCGCAGAACGCTTACACGAGGAGCAGAACGTTTTAAGTGCTCTCCCTCCGCGTCGAAAAAAAGCAGCTAAAACTTCGCGATATCGAGAAGCCGCACAACACGGATGAGGCGTTGGTGCGCGTGTTGTTGTCAGGCATTTGCAACACCGATCTGGAAATCGCACGCGGTTACGCGGGATTCAACGGGACGATTGGGCATGAGTTTGTCGGCGTTGTTGAGCAGAGCACTGACCGGAAGCTCGTGGGCCGGCGTGTTGTTGGAGAGATCAATGCGGGTTGCGGGCGTTGTGATCTTTGCCGCGCCGGCGATCCGCGCCACTGTCCTTCACGCACTGTATTGGGAATCGTCGGTCGCGACGGCGCGCACGCTGAGTTTCTGCAACTGCCGAATGTGAATCTGATTCCCGTTCCGAAGAATGTGTCCGAAGAACAGGCGGTGTTTACCGAACCACTCGCCGCGGCGTGCGGCATTCTCGAACGCGCCTCGGTTGCTAAAACAGATCGTGTCGCAGTGATCGGAGATGGGAAACTCGGATTGCTGTGTGCTCAGGTCGTTGCACTCACCGGCGCGGAGACGCTGCTCGTCGGTAAACACGAAGAGAAGTTGCGCATTGTGGAGCAACGCGGAATTGAAACTTCAAAGCCAAACGACGCAGCGCGACGCCGGCGCGAGTTTGATGTGGTCGTTGAAGCGTCAGGCGCCGCGCCGGGATTCAAGCTCGCGCTCGATCTGCTGCGTCCGAAAGGCAAGTTGGTTTTGAAGTCGACCTTTCATGGTTCAACTGAGATTGACGCAGCACGGATCGTAGTAGACGAGATCTCGATCGTCGGTTCTCGCTGCGGAAGATTCGAACCTGCTCTCGATCTGTTGAAGAAGAACGCAGTAGACGTAAATAGTCTGATCAGCGAAGAACACTCCCTCTCCAACTCCCTCCGCGCCATGACCCGCGCCAAAACCCGCGGCATCCTCAAAGTCCTCCTCCGCCCTTAGCCACAAAAGGCACAAGTCTGTTTCCCAAATCCTTTTTGTGCTTCTTCGTGGCTTTTTTTGCTACCCGACAGCCCTTTCGCTATACTCTATCCCTTTCTTTGGGGCGAGGATCGGCAATCGGAGGTAGTGAATATGTTTCAGATTTCTAAGAACCGCGCGACGGATCAGGAGCGAGTTATTCTCCGCAAGCTGCGTGTCTGGATTGCGGCGCTCGCTGTGGCGTGTCTCGTCGCCGGAATCGGCATCGGCGCGATACTCTCCGGCCGAACGATCGTCGCTCAAAACGACCTCCAAATTGCCCGAGCGCCCGAGGCGTTATCTGCTTCGTTCGCGGAAATCGCGAAACGCGTCGAGCCCGCGGTGGTGAACATCGAAACCACGCAGCAACAGATCGAGGTCAGCGAAAAGGACGAGGACAAGGAAGACCAGGAAGCGAATAATCCGCTGCTCGACCTGTTTCGCCGCCAGCAACGCAGACCGCAACGCGGCATCGGTAGTGGTTTCATCGTGACTCCGAAGGGTTACATTCTCACCAACTATCACGTCATCGAAGACGCCGCGAAGATCACGGTCATCTTGCAATCCACTGAAAAATATCGCGCCACCGTGGTCGGCTTCGATCCCGAAACAGACGTTGCGGTACTCAAGATCGACGCGCCGAAAGATCTGCCGACCGTCACGCTCGGCGACTCCAACGCAGCACAAGTCGGCGATTGGGTCTTGGCAATCGGTTCGCCTTTTGGCCTGGACCAGACCGTCACCGCCGGAATCATTTCCAAGAAGGAACGAGAGAGCCCGTACTTCAACGTCTTCCAGCGCTTCCTGCAAACCGACGCGGCCATCAATCGCGGCAATAGCGGTGGACCACTCGTCAACATGCGTGGCGAAGTGATCGGCATGAACTCGCAGATCGCGACGTCCACCGGCGATTACAACGGCATCGGCTTCGCGTTGCCCTCAAACGAAACTTCGTTTGTCTACAAACAACTGATCGCGCAGGGCAAGGTCAAACGCGGCTATCTCGGAATCACACTTGAATCGGTCCACGACGAGTTCGCGAAAGTTTACGGGCTGCCGGAAGCACGAGGCGCGATCGTGATGGCCGTGACGCCGAAGGAAAACGGCCGCGAGACACCGGCCTCGAAGATGGGAATACAGCCAAGCGACATCATCGTCGAATTTGAAGGCGCGCCAGTGCTCAATGCGCAGGATCTGATTCAACGCGTTGCGAGCACACCCGTCGGTCAGCAGGTTACACTCTCGTTCTTGCGAGACGTGAACGGCAAACTCGACAAGCGCACCGCAACCGTCGCTCTTGACGAACGCCCGCCGTCACCAACAATTCGTGAGTTAGTTGAACCAGCCAAACCGGCTCCGAAGGACGCCGATCCAAAAGGAAACGCGCTCCATCTCGGCGTCACGCTCGCCGAGTTGACGCCGCAGCTACTCGCGGATCGTCATCTGACCGGTGTTCAGGGCCTGCTTGTTAAAGAAATCGATCCAAACGGTCTCGTGGCTGAGGTTCGTACTCAACCCTCCGGCGCGCCGGCAATCGCGGAAGGCGACGTAATCAACAAAATCAATCGTGTGCCCGTCAATTCATTAGCAGATTTTCAACGCGTCTTGAGCGGTCTCAAGCCAGGCGATCCAATTGTTTTGAACTTAACCAGGATGCAATTGCAACGAGATGCGAAGGGTGACCGCCTGCTGCTGCCGCTGATCGTGCAGTTCACTTATCAGTAATATGGCACAGGCAAAAAAAGCCCTTTCAAAATCAAGCGGCAAAAACAGTTCGCGCAACGGCGCGAGCCGCACGGCAACAAGAACTTACCAGAACTACATCGACGGCCAGTGGGTCGCGAGTCAGTCGGGCGAGATGTTTGAAAACATCAATCCCGCCGACACGCGCGACATCGTCGGCCGTTTTCCGCTTTCCACCAGCGACGACGCTAACGCGGCGGTCAATGCCGCGCAGAACGCTTTCGATGGCTGGCGCAACACACCCGCACCCAAGCGTGCCGAGATTCTTTTCCGCCTGGGCGAGATACTGATTCGCGACAAGGAACAGTACACCGCCGATATGACGCGCGAAATGGGCAAGGTCTTGAAAGAGGCTGGCGGAGACGTTCAGGAAGCGATTGATTGCACTTACTACACCGCTGGCGAAGGACGCCGTTTGCACGGTTTCACCACGCCCGCCGAGATGCGCGACAAGTTTGCGATGTGCGTGCGTCAGCCGGTCGGTCTTTGCGGTCTGATTACGCCGTGGAATTTCCCGATGGCGATTCCGTCGTGGAAACTGATTCCCGCCCTTGTCTGCGGTAACACTGTCGTCATCAAACCCGCGGAAGACACGCCGCTTTCGACTTACAACCTGATCAAGGCGTGCGAAGAAGCGGGCATTCCGCCGGGCGTCGTAAATCTCGTCACCGGTTACGGCGAAACAGTCGGCGCGGCAATGACGAATCACAACGCGCTGCGTTTGATCTCGTTCACCGGTTCGACTGAAACCGGCCGCATCGTTGCTTCGTCCTGCGCCGAGCGAAACGCGATCTGTTCGCTCGAGATGGGCGGCAAGAACGCGATCATCGTCATGGACGATGCCGATATCGATCTCGCCGTCGAAGGCGCGATTTGGGGTGCGTTTGGCACGTCAGGTCAACGTTGCACAGCATCGTCGCGATTGATCGTTCACAAGAAAGTCTACCGGCAGTTTGTAATGAAGCTGGTCGAGCACGCGAAGGGTTTGCGTGTCGGCAACGGCGCGGATCCCAAGACTGACGTTGGACCAGTAATCAACGCCGACGCGGTCGAGAAGATCATGGGCTACATCCGCATCGGGCAAAAGGACGACGGTGCAAAACTCGCCTGCGGCGGCAAACGTCTGACCCGTGGCGATTATGCTTACGGTCATTTCATCGAACCGACAGTCTTCACCGATGCCACGCCGGACATGCGCATCTCGCAGGAAGAGATCTTTGGACCAGTTACGACTGTGATTCCCACGAACTCACTCGAGGACGCGGTCCAGATCGCGAACGGCGTTCGCTACGGACTCTCCGCTGCGATCTACACGCGGGATGTAAATCGCGCGTTCAGAGCGATGAACGACATGTACACGGGTATCTTCTACGTCAACGCTTCGACGATCGGCGCGGAAGTGCACCTGCCGTTTGGCGGCACAAAGGCCACCGGTAACGGACACCGCGAAGCGGGCACGCAAGTGTTGGATATTTTCTCGGAGTGGAAATCGATTTACGTCGACTTCAGCGGGAAACTGCAACGCGCACAGATCGACAACGTCGAAGCGAGCCACAGTAGCTAAAGCTTTTTGTATAGGTCCTATAGGTCTTATATGTCCTATAGGACCTATTTGTGACTGAGCTCGACAATCCGGCTCAATAGATCTTCAGGTGACACGGGCTTCGAAAGAAAAACGTCCACGTTTTCCCTTTCATGCACCGCATTGCGCGGGTCGAGGGCGCTCAACAGAATTATCGGCAAGTGCGACAAGTGCTTGCTGCCTCTCATAAACCGGCACAACTGATATCCATCCAGATTCGGCATCACCGCGTCCGTAACCACCACGTCCACCGTGGCACTCAGCAGAAATTTCATCGCCTCCAAACCATCCGCCGCGGAGACAACCCTGTAGCCCGCACGTTCCAAAACGACCTGGAGATATCGCCGCAGAGCCGGGTCATCTTCGGCCAGCAGCACACACTGACCGTTTGCTGCCATCCCGGCCGGGTGCAGAATCTCGGGTGTTGCGGTCTCCAGTTCTTCAGGTGTGATCATCGTTGTGAGCTGAGACATTCGTGGCCGAGTGAGGCTACAGAAGGTCGCGGAGCCGGGGTTGGCCCGCCCTGCCAGAGTAGACCGCCAGCCGAGTGCTTGTCAATGTTATTACGGTTTAATCCCGAATTGCTGATGCCAGAGTTCGAGGCCGAGGAGCTGAAAAACCTGGAGGTTGTAGTCTTCACGCCCGGAAAAGTTGGCGTCGATGACCCTTTTTACCTCAGCCGGACGAAATAGACCCCGCCGCCTGACCGACTCCTCGGAGAGCAGATCGTCGACGAGCGGGCGTAACGGGCCTCGTAACCAGGACCGAATCGGCGCGCCAAAACCGGCTTTCCTTCGCCACACAACGTCCTTCGGGAGCACGTTTTCGAGCGCGCGTTTCAGGACGTATTTTCGCGTCAGGCCACGGAGCTTCAAACGCGGCGGCATGCGCGCGGCCATCTCGATCATTTCGCGGTTCAGAAACGGCACGCGGACTTCCAGATTCGCCGCCATCGACGTCTTATCGGTCGTGATGAGGTTGAGGCACGGTAGAAAAGTCTTCAGATCGACGTAAAGGAGCCGGTTGAGCGGTGCGGCATCGCGGACACGCGCGAAGTAACCACGGTGAGCGGCGTAAGGATCGTAGTCACGGGTCAACGAGCGCCAGTCGTCCGTGTAGATCCGTTGCTTCATTTCATTGGTGAAGTAGGTGCCGTAGCCGAGGTATCGCTCCTCGAAGTCTAACGCCGCGCTGCGCGCAAACTTCTTCGCGTTGCGCAATGGCGCGGTGAATCTTCCCGGCAAACCGCCGGGCAGTACGCCGGCGACTGTTCTCATCAACGGCCGCCGGACCAGGTTCGGCACCGGATCGAACGCCGCGGCAAGCTTCATCGCCATCTGCCGCGGATAGCCGGCGAACACTTCGTCACCACCCATACCCGAGAGCATCACGGTCAGGGTTTCTCTGGCCGCACGCGAGATGAGGTAACTCGGAATCGCCATGTCGATCGGTGGCTCTTCCATGTGATGGACCAGCTTGGGTAACAACTCCGCGACTGAAGGCTGCAGGATGATCTCGTGATAGTCCGTCTTCAACTGGTCGTTAACGCGTCGCGCCCACTGCACGTCGTCGGGAATGATGTCGTAACGTAAGTCTTCGCTCTTGATACCGGCGGTGTAGGTGCTTATCTTCTGACCGTCACTGTGACGGTCCATCATCGCGACAATGCCCGACGAATCAATGCCGCCCGAAAGAAACGCTCCCAGCGGCACATCCGCCACCATCTCCATCTTCACCACGCGATCGAGCGTTCCCAGTACTTCCTCCTGCCACCAACCATCACTTTTCTGGTCGTCAATCTGCTCAAACGAAGCGTCCCACCATTGCGTCAGTTTTAAATCCCCGTGTTTGAACTGAAGATAGTGACCGGGCGGAACTGTATTGATGCCGTCGAACAACGTGTTCGGATCCGGCGCCCAGAGGAAGGTGAGAAACTGATGCAGCGCCTCGGGGTTCAGTCGCGGCGCGATCATTTTCGAAGCGAGAATTGCTTTTATTTCTGATCCAAAAACGATTCCACCCGCAACAGTTGCATAGTACAGCGGCTTGATACCGACGTGATCGCGAACGAGCGTCAGGGTTCGTTCGCGATTGTCCCAAACGGCAAAAGCAAACATGCCATTGAGACGGCCGATCGCTCCCCAACCCCATTCCTCGATCGCGGCCAGCAACACTTCAGCGTCGCTGTCGGTTTTGAACTTGTGTCCGAGCGGGCGTAGCTGTTCGCGCAGTTCGCGATAGTTGTAGATTTCGCCGTTGAAGGTGAGAACGTAACGGCCGTCGGAGGAAAACATCGGCTCGTGGCCGGCAGGCGTGGGATCGATGATGGCGAGACGTCGATGCCCGAAACACGCGCGAGTGCCGGCATCGTCGATCGGCTCCGAAACCCAAACGCCCTGATCGTCGCGGCCCCGATGCTCGATACTCTCAAGCATGGGACCAATCAGCGTGTCAGGCTGGCGGCTTACTATTCCAGCGATACCACACATTTAGATCTGAGAGAGTCGAGAATGCGGAATGTAGTGCGGGTAGTTGCGGCTAGTTCGTCGAGACTGAGCGGCGCGGGTCCGCCTTCTCGCAGAGCGGCGCAGATCCGTTTTATCTGTGTGCGTTGTCCCTTGTCCTGTATTTTCCCACTCCGGAAGTCGTCCAAAACAAAACTCTTTCCTGCGCCAAAAATCTCGACGCGTTCTTTCGGCAACGACTTGTCACCTTCGCTTAAATACGCAATGCTGCCATTCGAACCATCAGCAAACCGCAACGTTATAAAAACAGAATCAGCGTCAACAATCTTCGGCGACTTAGCACTGACGGACTCTGCAAAAATCGATACGGGCGGAGCTCCGGTAAGAAACTGCATCAGATCGACGAAGTGACAAACCTCACCGACAATACGCCCGCCGCCTTCAGTCGGATCCTGCGTCCAATGTTCTTTTGGAATATGACCGGCGTTAACGCGATAAAGTATCGACAACGGCGTGTCGCGATTGGCAAAGTGTTCCTTCGCCTGTTGGGCTGAAGGCGAGAAGCGACGGTTGAAACCGACCATCAAACGCCCGCTGGATTTCTCCGCGGCTTCCAAAACCGCGTCGAGCTGATCGTCGTTGAGCGCCAAAGGCTTCTCGACGAAAACGTTTTTATTTCGCTCGAGTGCTTTGCGTGCGAGTTCGGCGTGTAGATCGTGGCGTGTGCCGACGACGACCAGATTCACATTTGGATCGTCCAGCACTTCCTCCGCTGAAGACACGGCCTCCGCAAACCCGAATCTCTTCCCGACGTCATGCGCCGAAACTCCCGACGCCGTAGCGATCGAGCGAAACTCAACGCCTTCGGTTTTGAAGTGCGGCAGCAACATCGCCGGGACATAACCACCGGCGCCAATCACTCCCAACACGATCCCCTTTTCAGCCCGGCGCGGTTTCGGCGTCGCACTGAGCGCCACACGCGTGTTAATTTCAGCCGTTGGATCGTAATTGAGTAACACTCCCAGATACGACTCGGTTGAGTTGCCGGAGATTAGTTGGTACGCGCGTTCTGCTTCTTCGATCCGAAACCGGTGCGTCGTCAGGCGATCGACGTTGATTCGCCCATCGCCGATGAGTTCGAGAAAGCTCTCGATGTTTCGGTTCTCGGTCCAACGCACGTACGGCAGCGGATAATCGTGTCCCTTTTCCTCGTAGTCCGGATCGTAACGTCCTGGTCCATACGACATCGAGATTACCAGCTTCAGTTCGCGGCTAAAGAACGGTGCGCGGGGAATGTCGAGTCCGGTCATGCCGACGACGATCACGCGTCCTTTCAGACGCGAGATCTTTGCGGCTAATTCGACGGGTTGGTTTGAGTCAGTTGCCGCTGTGATGAGTACGGCGTCCGCGCCGCGGCCGCGCGTCCATGTCTCGACAGTCTTAGCAACTGTTTCATCCGAGACCTTCGCCTCGTCCGCTCCTAACTCCAATGCCAAAGACACACGCGCAGGATCGAGATCCAATCCAAACACCCGGCAACCGTTCGCTTTGAGCAACTGAACCGTCAGTTGGCCCACCAACCCCAACCCGATCACAACTACCGACTCGCCCAGCGTCGGTTCCGCCAATCGCACGCCCTGCAGCGCGATCGCGCCAAGCGTCCCATACGCGCCTGCTTCAAAACTCACCTGCTCGGGCAGATGCACACAAAGGTTCTTCGGCACCGACAAAACCTCTGCATGTGACGCGAATCCCACGCCCGCACACGCCACGCGATCCCCTACCTGAAACTCCGTCACATCTTCCGCTACCGATGCCACAATACCCGCCGCGCTATAACCCAACGCCTGCGACGCCACCATCTTGTCGCGCACGGCAGCAACCGTATTGAGCAAGCCTTCACTCTTCACTTTCGCGACC
>DATEHX010000003.1:0-15430 GCA_035279345.1 Pyrinomonadaceae bacterium
CGCCGCAGTCGCCGAGGCGGCTCCGGCCGACGAACCACTCGATCCCGTTTGCGCTTCCTCCGGCTGCCACGGATTGCGCGTCACGCCCGCAAACCATCTCGCGCCCTGCGCCAGCGCGCCCATCGACAATTTCGCCACCAGAACCGCGCCCGCGTCGTTCAACCGTTCAACGACTGTGGCATCGTAGTCAATCATCTGATCGCGATACGGCTCCGCGCCCCACGTCGTCTTGATTCCTTTCGTCGCAAACAAATCCTTCGCACCCCACGGAATCCCGTGCAGCGGGCCGCGATACTTGCCGCGTTTCAACTCGGCGTCCGCGGCAGCAGCTTGTTTCAGCGCCAGTTCCTCTGTGAGCGTGACGACACAAAGCAGTTTTGGACCATAGCGTTTCAAGCGACCGAGATACATCTTCGTCAACTCGGTCGACGAAACCCGGCGCGTGCGAATCAACTCAGCAAGCTGCGGCACAGTCGCAAACGCGAGATCTTCCACCGTCTTGAACTGAACCGGCTCAACCTTCGCAAAACGAAACTTCGCTCGCTGAACGTAAAGTTCCTTTTTCGCACGTGCCGGATGAAACGCAATCGCCGGTTCGGTGTCGAGCGGCACGTCGACTTTGCGAATCGCTTCGTACGAATCGAGATTACGATTCACACCGCCGACTGCCATCGCTTCCTGCGCGTCGGTGAACTCGATGCCCATGAGCTTTTCCGCCTGCCGCATCATCTCTTTCGTGATGCGCGGCGCAGGCGTGGGCGACGGAGACGGCGTCGGCGTCGCCGATGGTGACGCGGCCGGCGTTTGACCCAACACGTCCAGTGGCATTCTCGACGCGGCGACACCAGCAATACCCAGCGCCGGAAGCACCTTCACGAAGTTTCGCCGATCGACATTGGTCTTCCTGGCGTTCGGTTGTTTCGTCTTCTTTTTCATGCGATTCACTTATTCATCGGCACCATCGTCCCGGTTCCGACTCCTTGAGTGCTCTCTTTTCCATACTTGAGTTTCAGCACTTTCGCTTTGCCAAACCGGTAGATGGTCACAATAAAAAGGTTGTCGAATTCGCTTTCGGGAATGGTCGGATAAGTCTCGCCGCTCAACGCGGACACAATCGCAGGCACGGTGTTGTTGTGACCGGCAACGAAGATCGTTTGCCCGCGCAGGCTGGTCTGTATTCGCTTCACGAGTTCGTCAGTTTCCTTCGACTGAAGCAACGTAACCGGCACACCGATCTGATCCGAGAGAGGTTTGACTGTCTGTTGCGTGCGCTTGTACTGCGTCGCGTAGATTGAATTTATACCGGCGCCACCAAACACGCGTGCAATCTCCTGCGCGCGCGCAAAACCTTCCGGAGACAAGTCGGGATCGTCCTTGGGCTCCAGGTTTTTCTCGGCGTGCCGGACAAGTATCACGGTCGTCACCGGACGCGAGAAGGTCGCGAAATAAGCAAACACCACCACCGCGCCGAGCACGGCGAATAGCATTGCAAACACTACGATTGTTCTGGTTCTCGTTCGGGGCTCGTCAATCTGTTCCATGTAAGAGCGGTAAAGTGCAAATGGAGTGCGGAGATGATAGTCTATTCGTCAAATAAACTACACAGAATTAAAGACAGGTAAGCAGATTTGAGCCAGCAAAGCAGAACTGACTTGTCAGAGATGATCGCCGAGGAATTTGGCGCCAACGCCGAGTACGTACAGGGACTGCTCGAACGTTTTCGCACCAATCCTGACCTCGTCGACGACTCCTGGAGGTCCTATTTCAACGAAATACTCGGCGACGGCGCCAGTGCAGTTCCGGCCACGGCGCAAACGTCCGGAAACGGCGCGAAAGTGGCGGTCATCGAAACGGACGGCGATGGGCGGGCCGCCCGCGCTGAAACGAGCGCGGCCGCGGCGCCCGCTCCCGAACGCAAACCCGCCGAGGTGCGTCCGCCCGACGACGCGGAAGTGGTTCCCTTGCGCGGGCCCGCAGCTAAGATCGTCGAGAACATGGAGCGTAGTCTCACTGTTCCGACCGCGACTTCCGAACGGCGCATTCCCGTAAAACTACTCGACGAAAACCGGCGTCTCATCAACACACATCTCGCCGAGCACGATCGCGGCAAAGCGTCATACACGCACCTGATCGCGTTTGCCGTGTTGCGCGCACTCGACGTCTATCCGCAACTCAACGACGGCTTTTTCGAGGCTGAAAACGGGCCGGCAAGATTGAAACGGCCACAAGTCAATCTCGGCGTCGCGGTGGATCTGACGAAGAAAGACGGCACGCGCACGTTGCTCGTTCCGAACATCAAGAACGCAAGCAATCTTACGTTCGCGGAATTTCTGACCGCGTACGACGACGTGATCCAACGAGCACGCGACGGAAAACTTCAGATCGCTGATTTTCAAAACACGACTATCTCGCTCACTAATCCCGGCACGATCGGCACAGTCGCGTCGATTCCGCGTTTGATGGAAGGCCAGTCGGTGATTGTCGCGACCGGCGCGATCGAGTATCCGGCCGAGTACCAGGCGATGGCGACCGAAGCGTTGTCACAACTCGGCATCAGCAAAGCGATTTCGATCAGCAGCACGTACGATCACCGCGTCATTCAGGGCGCCGAGTCGGGCGCGTTCCTGGCGCGCGTGCACGAGCTCATTATCGGCAAGCACAACTTTTACGACGATATTTTTGCGAATCTCGGCATTGCGCACGTTCCGTTTCGTTGGAACGTCGATCGCAATCCGTTCTTCACGCAGGGCGATCAGGTTCTCGAGCAAAGTATCAAAGAAGCGCGCGTCATCGAGTTGATCAACGCGTATCGTGTTCGCGGTCACCTCATCGCCGACACCGATCCGTTGCACGCGCTGCCGCGGCTCTATCACGCCGAACTCGATCTCGACACTTACGGGTTGACGATTTGGGACCTCGATCGAGTTTTCACGACCGACGGGTTGGCGAACAAGCAGGCCTCCACGTTGCGCGAGATTCTCGACGTGCTGCAACGCGCCTATTGCGGCAAGGTCGGTATCGAATATCGACACATCCAGAACAAGGAAGAGAAAACGTGGCTTCGCGAAATGATCCGGCGCGAGTTTGTCGAACCTGAGCCGCTGCCGGCGGACGTGAAAAAGCGTCTGCTTTGGAAGCTGATCTCGGCGGAACAGTTCGAACGTTTTCTGCACACGAAATACCTGGGCCAGAAACGATTTTCGCTCGAAGGCTGCGAGACGGTGATTCCGGTGCTCGACAAGTTGATCGACGGCGCGGGCGAACGCGGCGTCGAGGAGATCGTTTTCGGAATGGCCCATCGCGGGCGTTTGAATGTGCTGGCGAATGTGATCGGCGGCCTTTGCGAACGCATCTTTGCGGCGTTTGAAGGCTCGGTCCATCCGAATTTTCCGGCTGATGAAGGCGATGTTAAATATCACCAGGGAGCGACCGGAGAACGCACGCTCGCGGACGGCCGCAAAGTTCGATTGACGCTGTCGCCAAATCCGAGCCACCTCGAAGCAGTCGATCCTGTTGTCGAAGGCATGGTCCGTGCGACACAGGACGAGATCATGGGTGAGCGCGGCTCGACGCGCGAGGAAGTGATCGATCAAGCGTTGCCGGTGCTGCTACACGGCGACGCTGCGTTTGCCGGACAAGGGATCGTGATGGAGACCCTGAACCTCGCGGGCCTGAAAGGCTATCGCACGGGCGGCACCATTCACATCATCATTAACAATCAAATCGGATTCACTACTTCGCCGGAAGCAGGACGTTCGACGATCTATTCGACCGACGTCGCGCGGATGACGCAGTTGCCGATCTTTCACGTCAACGGCGACGATCCCGAAGCCGCTTATCGCGTGCTGCAAATCGCTTTGAACTATCGGCAGGAGTTCAACAAAGACGCCGTGCTGGATCTGATCGGTTTTCGCCGTCTCGGTCACAACGAAACTGACGAACCAAGCTACACGCAGCCATTGATGTACGCGCGGGTGAAAGCGCATACCGGCGTGCGCACGCTTTACGCGAAGCGATTGATCAAAGAAGGCGTGGTCACCGAGGAAGAAGTCAAGAACCTGATCGACGAGCGCGTGCGCCGCTACGAAGAGGCACTGGCAAACGCGAAGCAAAAAGTTGCTGACGATCCACAACACGCGTCGCCACCGGTTGAAGAACTCGACGGCTCGGAAGTGATTCCGACCGGAGTTCCGGCTGAGACGATCAAAAGCATCGCGCACAAGATTGCCGTCGTGCCTGAAGGGTTCAACGTCAATCCAAAGATGGTGGGCCAACTGGCGCGCCGCGCGAAGATGGGCGACGGATCGTTGCCGCTCGATTGGGGTTTTGCGGAGGCGGTCGCGTTTGGTTCTGTAGTGCTGGAAGGAACGCGCGTGCGTTTAAGCGGACAGGATTCCGGCCGCGGCACGTTCAGTCAGCGTCACGCAGTGCTGTACGACACGCAAACCGGAAAGGCGTGGGCGCCGCTCGCGGAGTTGCGTTCCGAAGCGAATCCCGCGGCGCGGTTTGATGTGTTTGACAGTTCACTGTCAGAACAGGGCGTGCTCGGGTTTGAATACGGCTATTCGGTCGAATGCAAAGACGCACTCGTTTTGTGGGAAGCGCAGTTTGGTGATTTCGGAAACGGCGCGCAGACGATCATCGATCAGTACATCGCGGCCTCGGAAGACAAGTGGAAACAGACGTCGCGGCTCGGAATGTTGCTGCCGCACGGTTACGAAGGACAGGGACCGGAACACTCCAGCGCGCGTCTCGAGCGTTATCTTCAGTTGTGCGCCGAGAACAATCTTCAGGTCTGCTATCCAACGACGCCGGCACAATATTTCCACTTGCTACGGCGGCAGGTGCGTCCGGGATTTGAGCGGCCGCTGGTCGTGATGACGCCGAAGAGTCTGTTGCGTTTGCCTGCTGCTGCTTCGCGTATCGAGGATCTCGCAACGGGCGGATTTCAACCCGTCATCGACGACGCGGAGATCACGGACGCGTCCGCTGTGCGCAAAGTGGTGTTGTGCAGTGGCAAGGTTTACTACGACTTGCTCGAAGGACGAAAGCAGAGCGGCGATCTGCATGTAGCGATTGTACGGCTCGAGCAGTTTTATCCGTTTCCACTGCGACGGCTGCGTGAGATCGTGGCGAAGTACACTGGGGCATCGCAGTTCGCATGGGTGCAGGAAGAACCACACAACATGGGCGGCTGGACGTTCGTGCGTGATCGCCTGGAAGCGATCCTTGGCGACTCCGCTGAACTGCGTTACGTCGGCCGGACGGCCTCAGCCAGTCCAGCCACGGGCTCCTACAGCATCCACCAGAAAGAGCAGGCCGAAATCGTCGCCGAAGCCCTGAAGGTCCAATAACTTTCTTTGACAGGATTGCAGAATAGACAAGATGGTTATTTCATGAAGGCACTCTTGTAAATTCTGCGAATCCTGTCTTCTAACACCTTCCTCTATTCCACAAAGTGCTTGACACGACCTCATACCCGACTTACTATTCAGCTCAACTTTGCAATGCAAAGGGCTTTGAAAGAACTTTTGAGAACGGGGATCGGTGCCGCACGTGGAAGACAAACCAACATCTGATCCGACAGAAGGAGCGAGACCATGACCAGGAAAATCATCGCCATCGTTTTCATCTTCATTTGCGCCTCCGCCGCGTGGGCCATTCTCGGCGCGACCATCTTCGCACGCACTTACGAAACCGGCGCAGTCTCGTCCAACAGAGTCGCTTCCACCTGGGGCACATCCCAGAACCAGGGACCGCCAACCGCTTCATACAGCACCCCAATCAACAAACAACAGGACGTCGTCGAGAACGGCAAGACCATCAAGAAAACGTGGACCGAAGACCTGATCACCGAAATACCCCTCGACAGCAGCAAAATCGACGTCGACCTGGACCTCGAACACCGGCAGAAGGGTCTCCTCTGGTACAGCACTTACAAAGTCCGTTTTGCCGGTGTCTACGGCTTTCGCAATCCAACAGACAAAGAACAAACCATCGTTTTCAAACTTCAATTCCCGACCACACAAGCGATCTACGACAACCTGACTTTCGTCGTCGACGGCACTCCCTCGGCGATCAGCAACGAAAGCAACGCCGCGAAGACTGCCGTCAAAATCGGCCCCGGAAAAACCACTCAGTTGGCGGTCGGTTACAGCTCGCAGGGACTCAACGAATGGCGCTACAGCTTCGGCCGCACTGACGTCGCTCAGGTGAAAGATTTCAACATGAAAATGAGCACCAACTTCGATGAGATCGATTTTCCTGACAACACGCTGTCGCCGTCGGAGAAGCACGAAACCAGTAAAGGTTGGGATCTGACCTGGTCGTACAAGAGTCTGCTATCGGGTTATCAGATCGCGATGGTCATGCCGGAGAAGCTCCAACCCGGACCACTCGCCGGCCGCATCAGTTTGTTTGCCCCAGTATCACTCTTCTTCTTCTTTTTCCTCATGCTCATCATCACCACGATGCGCGGCATCGATCTTCACCCGATGAACTATTTTTTCCTCGCTGCCGCGTTCTTTTCTTTCCATCTGCTCCTCGCCTATCTGGTTGATCACGTCTCGATTCACGCCGCGTTTGCAATCTCGGCAAGCGTTTCGGTGTTTTTGGTTGTTAGTTACCTGCGGCTCGTTGTCGGTATCGGCTTTGCGAGTCGCGAGGCAGCACTCGCGCAGTTTATTTACCTCGTGCTGTTCTCCTACGCCTTTTTCCTGAAGGGCTTCACGGGACTGGCCATCACCATCGGCTCGGTGTTGACGCTGTTTGTGGTCATGCAGATGACCGGCCGTATTCACTGGGCGGAGAAGTTCGCAGTCAAATCACCACCCCAACCGGCGGCCGAAATGCACTAGGTGTTAATAAATCGGCTGGAACAAACGTCTTAGTGGCGGAGTCAAAAGATGGGCTTTTGGAAGCGACAGTTCGGACCGAACCGCACTGGAGCACAAGATGTCTTCGACGTGACCTTTGGGCTCGTTGTGCCGATCCTGTGTTTCGTCGTCGATCCGGTCGTTTTCAAAAGCTTTCCGCTTCTCGGACGTGCATTTCTCGAAGACTACCAACTCTTCGCGTATGTGGTGAGCACGGTAGAAATGGGATTTTTTCTAGCGTGGCGGACATTCCCCCAAAAGGTGAACGGGCTTTCTCCGCTGTTTGCCGGTGTCTTTTTGGCGGGCGCGTGCTTTTCGTTTGTGATTGGCGTGGTGATGCTGCCGCTTACGGTGTGGACACTGCTGTTCCTCATTGGGGTACTGGGATTCATTCCGTTTGTCAGTGCCTTTGTGTACTTGCGGAACGGCATCCGTGCAATGAAGGCTCAGTCTAACCTGCCGCTCGCTTCTCGAATCACGACTGCGGCGCTTAGCGGAGTGGTGGTGATTGGCTCGTTGGTGTTTGCAAGCGTGTACGTGGAAAACTCGATCTCCGTTTCGATGGGAGCTGTGATCTACGGAGACGCAATTGAGGCAGAAACCGCGGCAAACCGTTTGAAGTGTTTTGGTTTCATTCCACTCAAACAAACAAACCGGCTCGCGCTTGCCTACGGCAATGAGTGGGACACCGAAAGAAAGGCGATCCTCGGCCGCGTGTATTGGGAAATTACTGGCGAGGACCCGGACGTAGGACTCGGACGTTTGCACAATTGAGACTTTTCCGGCTGAACTTCGCAACGAAAGGTCGCGTATAGCCACGCGACGCAGCCAAACCTGGTTCGCGACAAAGCCCAGATTATGAGAGCAACTCTGTCTTTTTACACCGACGCCCTGAAGATCGCCTTGCAGTCGATCTTCGCTCATAAACTGCGGGCGTTTCTGACGCTGATCGGCGTCATCATCGGTGTCTCTTCCGTCGTGACAGTCGGCGCTTCAATCAGCGGCCTTAACACCTACATCGTTGAGAAAATTTCGAAGGTGCTCGGCAGTAATCACTTCATGATCGCCCGCATGGCTTTTTCGGGTGACATGGACGACGAGGAGTTTGAGCGCCGCAATCGCCGCAACAAACGAATCACTTGGGAAGATTACGAGTGGGTGCGCGACCATTGTCTCTCCTGCTCGGAGATCGGCCTCGCTGCGGGCAGCGGCGCCGATTTGAAGCAGGACGGGATCGAGTTTCCCGGCGCGGCCGTCTTCGGCGCGACTGCAAACATGGTCGATATCGAAGACAAAACGATCGAATCCGGACGCTTCATTTCCAACGACGAGGTCGAGCGATCTGCGATGGTGGTAGTTCTCGGCGGCGATATCAAAGATAAGTTTTTCCCCAACGTCGATCCGATCGGAAAGTCTCTGAAGATACGCGGACTGCCGATGCGAGTTGTGGGCGTCGAAGAGAAGCGTGGCTCGTTCTTTGGCGACTCATTTGACCGTCACGTCTACATTCCCGTTACCACGCATCTCCAGATCTTCGGCCGCAACGGTTTGCAAATTCACGGCAAGACCCATACACGCGAAAACTTTCAAACGGCGATCGAAGACGCACGCGTGGCGATGCGCATTAAACGCCGGCTCAACGGTAACGAAGAAGACGATTTCGGTGTTGTTAACGTCGAGGAGTTGAACAATCAGATCGACCAGTTTACGAACACGATCGCACTCGTCGTCGTTCCGATCACCGCGATCACGCTGATTGTCGGCGGCATCGTGGTGATGAACATTATGCTGGTGAGTGTTACTGAAAGAACGTTTGAAGTGGGACTGCGAAAAGCAGTCGGCGCCACTCGCCGGCAGATACTGCTTCAGTTCCTGATCGAGTCGGCAATTCTTTGTGCGCTCGGCGGCGTCATCGGACTGCTATTGTCGTGGGGCATCACGACGTTGATCACAACGCTTGCGTCGATCACGATGACGATCACGCTCTTCTACATCATTCTGGCCATCGGGGTCTCGAGCCTTGTCGGTATGCTCGCGGGCATTTACCCGGCGTTCAAAGCTGCGCGACTCGATCCGATTCTCGCCCTAACGCACGCGAATTGAAGAAATGAAGATCCCCACTCCCAAAGGTGTTTTGCGCGCGACGTTAGCGATGGCGCTCGACAGCGTTCGCGGTCACAAGTTCCGCAGCTTTCTGACCGTGCTCGGAATTGTGATCGGCGTCATGACCGCGATCTGCATCGCATCGCTGCTCACCGGAATGCGCCAGAACATCGTGTCGATGATCGAGGAGTACGGGACCAACAACATCTACGCGTTTCACCTCTCGACTGGACCACGCACCGGGGAAGATCGTTCTGAACGCACACGCAAACCGCTAACAGTCGCTGACGCGGAAACAATCAAAGCACAAGCGACCGCGGTTGAAGACGTTGCTTGGGTCGCGCCGAATGTTGGTTACGGCGGCGGTTCATTTGACGACAACGTCACTTACCAGGGCCGCAACTACCGTTGGGGAAACACGCAAGGTGTTTCGGCAAATTACAACGACGTCTACAACATCACGTTGAAAGAAGGACGCTTCATCACCGAGTCAGACGATCAGCAGCGCTCAAACGTGATGGTCATCGGCGTTAACGCCGCGGAGGCTTTGTTTCCCGGCATGGAGCAGGTCGCCGGCGCGCAAGTGCGAATGGGCGGTTACAATTTCGAAGTCATCGGCGTGCTCGAAAAGCGCAAAGCCGGATTTTTCGGTGAGAACGAAGAGGATAACGCCGTCTACATTCCGTTTCGCACCGCGCAAAAGATTGCGCCCGCGAAAGGTTATTTACTGGTCATTATTCGCGGCCGTTCGGGACAAGTTCAGGAAGCACTAACGCAGTCAGAAGAGATTCTCCGCCGGCGCCGCGCCGTGAAATTCGGCGACCCAAACAACTTCGACATCAAAACAGCCGACAAATTTATCGAACAGTTTGATAGCATCACTGCGATGGTCGGTCTGATCGCCATCGCGATCTCGAGTCTGGGACTATTGGTGGGCGGCATCGGCGTGATGAACATCATGCTGGTGAGCGTCACCGAACGAACCAAAGAGATTGGCGTACGCAAGGCCATCGGCGCGCGACGTAGAGACATCGTGCGTCAATTTCTGTTTGAGGCGATGATGTTGACGTTTTTGGGCGGCGTGCTGGGCGTGCTGCTGGCAGTCGGCGCGAGCCAACTGCTGATGCTGCTGATTCCGAGCCTGCCGGCGTCGATTCCCACGTGGGCCGTGGTTACCGGTCTCAGCGTTTCGATTGGCGTGGGACTGATTTTCGGCGTTTGGCCGGCGCGCAAAGCATCGCGGCTCGATCCGATCGAGTGTCTGCGTTACGAATGAAGCGCGATTTCGTAAAGGAATTTCTAACCTACATTCAGGTGGAAAAGGGGCTGGCGCAACACAGCATCGCCGGCTACCAAAGAGATCTCACGCGCCTGCAAACCTGGGCCACGCAAAACAATAAAGACGTGCTAGAACTCACGCGGGCTGACTTGCGCAAATGGATCGCGAGTCTTTCGCGTGAGGGGCTCGCGCCGACGTCAGTCGCGCGAGCGGTCAGTGCGACACGTGGGTTTTACAAGTTCCTGATGCTCGACGGTCACATCAAGCGGCATCCCGCGGAAGACCTCGACACGCCGCAGCGCTTTGCTTACCTGCCGAAGTTTCTAACTGAAGAAGAGATCAATCGCCTCCTCGCCGCGCCGGATATCACCACGCTCGAAGGCATTCGCGATCGCACGATTCTGGAGGTCATGTATGCGACGGGTCTGCGTGTTTCGGAAATGGTGAATTTGAAACAGGCCGATATCGATCTACTAACGGGGCTTTTAGTTTGTCACGGCAAAGGAAGCAAGGAACGGCGCGTGCCGCTCGGCAAGAGCGCGATTCATTGGGTGCAACAGTATGCTGCCGCAAAGGCCGGTTACGGGAAACAAACGTTGCCGCACGTGTTCGTTCATCGCGGCAAGCCGTTCACGCGGCATCTCGTGTGGTCCATGATCAAGCGCCATGCGGAGCGCGCGGGAATAAAAAACGTTTCGCCACACACGTTGCGTCACAGCTTTGCGACGCATCTGCTGCAACACGGTGCTGATTCTCGTTCGGTGCAGGCGCTGTTGGGCCACAGCGACATTTCGACCACGCAGATCTACACGCACATCACTGACGTTCACTTGCGCTCCGCTTACGACCGGCATCATCCGCGCGCACGCAAAAACTGATGTTCACGCTTAGCGAACCTACCAGCGATGACGTCGCAAAATTTATCGCCAGTCAACGGAACTTGCCTTTCACGTACGCGGAAGTCGGCGCGACTCGATTCGATCCGGTGGAGGCGCCACGTGGTTTCACACTCGATCACAATCGCGTTTTACTGGGAAATGGAATTGAGCTTTACGAACGCGCCGTTGAAGCGCTGAAGCAGTGGCGGCAATTCGATCTCGGCTGGGTGACGCTCGTGCCACAAGGTGTGAAGCTGGAAAAAGATGCGATCGTCGCGGTGAAAGCGCGAGCGGTCAGCACGTGGTCACTCAGTGCGTGCCGCGTGGTCTACACCATAAACGAGCAGGGACCGGTCCGGCGTTTTGGTTTTGCATACGGCACGTTGCCGGATCATGTCGAACGCGGCGAGGAGCGGTTTCTGATCGAGTGGAACCCGTTGGACAACAGCGTTTGGTACGACATTCTGGCTTTTTCGCAACCGCGGCATCCGCTCGTAAGGCTCGGTTCGCCGGTCGCGCGGAAGTTGCAGAAGCGCTTCGCGCGCGATTCATTGGCGGTGATGAAATCCATCGCCAATCCGGTTTAAAATCTCCTTTCTGTACCCCTCAACTTCACACGCTGCTCGCTCTTCGGTCCAACCTAAAAACTTTCTTCCGATCTCCGCCGCGCGTTCAATCTCGCTGAGACCGAGGTCACCGTTAAGTCCGATCATCGTGCGTCGCAGAAAACAGTCAGCCAAACTCGTCGCGAACTCCTTCTCAAACGCGAAAACTATTTCAGCAGTTAATGAATCCTCACCGCCTAACCACTGTCCTAGTTCTGCTACTTCCTTCGCTCGCGAACCATAAACCCGCCGCCACCGCTCGCACACATTCGCGGGCGTGTCACCAGTCGCGCCGGGCAAAGGAACTATTGCCGTCTGACAGCGCGGCGACGGCCTCTCCAGTTTGCGAAAGATCAAGTCGACGCATTCGTCGGCAAGACTGCGATACGTCGTCAACTTTCCACCAACAACGGAAATGAGATTCGGAAACTGCGGATGCTCGCGCAGAAAGTGTCGACGCGTAATGCTTTGCTCGTCTTCATTTTTAGTAAACGGCAACGGCCGCACCCCGGCGTAGGTATAAAGCACCTGTTCCCGCGTCAACTCGGCCGCCGGAAACGCACGATTCGTCTCCGCTAACAAATACTCGACTTCCCAAAGTTCGCTGCGAACCTCATCAGGGTCGTCTTCGAAGCGAACGTCGGTGGTTCCAATCAGGTAGTTTCCATTCCACGGAATAACAAAGAACGGTCTCCTGTCGCTAACCGCCTCCAAATAAACCGCGCCTTCCGGCGCTCCGGGAAATGAGGCAACAACAATGTGACTGCCCTTCGTCCCACCAATCAAATTCTGGTCGATCAATTGGTCAACCCACGGCCCAGCAGCATTGATCACAACCTCCGCTAGCGCCGGTTTCCCAAAATCCCCCTCCAAGACGACCCCTCGCACGCGACCGCCCTCGCTCAACAGCCTCCCCACGTGCGTATAAGTCAAAACACTCGCACCATGCTCAATCGCGGCGAGCACGTTCTCCACCACCAACCGCTCAGCAAACTCCACCTGCGCGTCAAAATAAACCGCCGATCCGATCAATCCTTCAACACGCAACCCCGGCATCCGGCGCAAAGTCTCACGCGCCGACTGCATCCGATACCGCGGCAGCGACTTCCCCCACGCCAACAACTCGTATGCAACCATTCCCGCCCGAATCGTCGTCCACCCTCTTTGACTCTCCTTATAAATCGGAATGGTAATCGCCAACGACCGCACCAGGTGCGGCGCGATCCGCAACAGCGTCTCACGTTCCCTTAACGATTCCCTTACCAAACCAAACTCAAAGTGCTCGAGATATCTCAGTCCACCATGAATGAGCCGCGTCGATCCGGCGCTCGTCCCACCACCCAAATCACCTTTATCAACCAACAACACTCTCAACCCGCGCATCGCCGCGTCGCGCGCGATACCCGCGCCGTTGATCCCCGCGCCAACAACTATCAGATCAAACTCCGTGTCCATCTGTGTTCGTCTGTGGCTCACACCATTTGGTGCTACCGACGCACGGTCTAAGACATCATCACCCGACCACGTCTATTCAACCGATCCTTAGCTCCATTTGAGACTTCTCAAATTACCAAACCACACCCAAAACTTCGCGCTTGAGAGATCTCAATTATCACCATCGCCTTCGTTTCAAAGCTTTGCGGGCATACACATTGCCGCATTTCGCCGCGCCACGACAGGGGTTCAACCATCAAACCGAAGGAGTAAGACCATGCAAGTCTCCCGACTGAACGCAAAGCTTCTCGTTTTACTACTCACCCTTTTCTCAATCACCACAATCGCCCGCGCCACTCAAGAAGATACGGACGAACCCGACGATTACGAAGTGAAAGACCGGGTCGTGCGCATCAGTCTGATCACCGGGGAAGTGAACCTCAGGCGCCGCGCCAACCAGGACTGGGAACGCGCCCGCCTCAATTATCCGCTCGTCGAGGGCGATACCGTCGCAACCGACAAAGACAGCCGCATGGAAATACAGATCGACGCGCGCAACTTTGTGCGGCTCGCACCGGGCTCGGCCTTGCGCATCACGACGCTGCGCGATGAAGGCGTCGCACTGAGTGTTCTCGAAGGTACGGTTGTCGTTCGACTAGTCAAGTTTGATCGTAGCAAAGAGTATTTTGAAGTTGACGCACCAAGGACCACGATGGCCGCCGAGAAGCCGGGACTTTACCGGGTCGACGTGCCACGCGATGGCCGCGTGCGTTTGACCGTGCGCGACGGCGGGAGCGCACGGATCTATTCCGACACGTCGGGCTTTTCGTTGCGTGATGGCCGCTCGGCGGAGTTGGTTGTGGCGGGCGAGAACGCCGGCGACTGGGAGTTTCTCGCCGCCACGTCAGATGATGCATTTGACACTTTTGTAAGCGACCGAGAGCGCTTCCTGGCGCAACGGCTTCGTTACGATAGCGAGTATTACGACGAGTATGCGTGGGGCGCGGAAGAGCTCGCCGCTTATGGCGAGTGGACCTTCACGGATGACTTCGGCTGGATTTGGCGGCCGCATCCGGGAACGATCAGCGCGTACGCCGATTGGGCGCCGTATCGCTACGGTCATTGGACATGGGTGCAGCCATACGGTTGGACGTGGGTCGGTTACGAGCCGTGGGGTTGGGCGCCGTATCACTATGGCCGCTGGGTGTTTCGCAACAACCAGTGGGCATGGGTCCCGCGCAGTCAGTTCAATCGCAACAGGCGCAGTTGGTGGCGGCCGGCGTTGGTTGCGTTTGTGAACCTCAACATATCGATTGGTAGTGGTAGCGACATTTGTTGGTATCCGCTTGGGTACTACGAGCGCGATCCTTATTCGCGTCGTTATCGTCATCAGGATCGCGATCGTGGGCGTTATGCCGGTGGCGGGCGGCCTGGTGGTGGCGGTAATGGCGGAGGCCGGCCACCGTACACGCATGGCGGGGGTGGTGGAGGGACGCGCCCGCCGACTACGCCTGGAGGTGCAGGCGGCAGCGGTGGTGCTGGTCAACCGACGGCACGCGATGGTGGTGACTACAGGCCATGGCGTGGTGTGACGCGGGTGCCACGCAGGGATTTTGGGAATGACGATGAGCCGGGGAGACCGGTTGAAGAAGGAACAGCGCGTCGTGTGATTGACTCGCCGCCGGAGCTTGATGATTTACCGCGGCGTATTGGTCCGCGTCGTGATGTTGGGCGTGAGGTTCAGTTACCGGCCGGTCCGACTGGTGCGGCGGATCGCACGCCGGGTGTTGCGCTGGATGAAGAGCTGCGGCGCGCGCGTGTCTTTCGCGGTCGCGAACCGCGAACTAATAATGAGCCGAGTGTTGTGCCGGCTACCCAGGCGCCCGGTACGACGAATCAGGGGCGACCGTCGGGAGCGGTTGTTCGTCCTGAGGCTGGTTCGGGTTCGGAGGAGAGGCCGAATCGAGGAATCGAACGGCGTCCGACGCGTGACGCTGAGAGGCCGGGAATTGAAACCCGATCCGAGCCACGGATTGACACCCCACAATCAGAAACGCCACGCGTAGAACCTCCGCGTCAAGAACCACCTCGTACCGAGCGTGCGCCGCGCGTTGAATCCCCACGTCCGGAGTCTCGGCCCGAACCCCGCTCGGAGGCACCACGCTCCGATCCACCTCCACGGCGCGATCCGCCTCCACGCGCCGATCCCCCACGGTCTGAGTCACGGCCCGAACCCCGTTCGGAACCATCACGCTC
>DATEHX010000004.1:0-4871 GCA_035279345.1 Pyrinomonadaceae bacterium
TTCAACGTTCCGGCGACGGCGCGCGCGTCGTTTGCTTTCTACAACACGAAGGAAGAGATCGATGTGCTCGCGCGCACAATCGAACGTGTGATTGAGATCTTTAGTTGATTGCTCATGTCTGAACTAAGCGAACTCTACCAGCAGGTAATCCTCGACCATAACAAGAAGCCGCGAAACTTTCGCAAGCTCGAGCACGCGAATTACAGTGCTGAAGGGTACAACCCGCTTTGCGGCGATCACCTGACGATCTATCTCGACGTTGAAGGCGGGGCAGTGAAAGAGATTGCGTTTGAAGGCTCAGGCTGTGCTATCTCGAAGGCCGCGGCGAGCATGATGACGCAGGCGGTGAAGGGAAAGAGCCGGGAACAGGCGGAGGCGTTGTTTACCGAGTTTCACTCGATGGTCACCGGTGAACTCGATGAAGAGAACGAGGACAACAATTTAGGCAATCTAAAAATCTTTGCCGGCGTTCGCGAATTTCCGGTCCGCGTCAAATGCGCCACCCTCCCCTGGCACACACTCCACGCCGCGTTGAATAACGAGGAGCAAGTCTCCACCGAGTAAAGCCACAAAGAGGCACAAGAAGCACAAGAAGCACAAGAAAGAATGAGCAGGTTTACACCCTCTTTTCTATCTTGTGCTTTTTGTGCTTCTTGTGCCTCTTTGTGGCTATTCTCTGCGCCGTGCAAACGCTAGCGGGTTACGGTGAGTGGCGCCGAGCTTGTCCCCACCAATCTTCCATTCGCGTACGCTTTGAGCGTCAAAGTGTACGCGCCGGTGCAGGCGTACTTCGGCACCTGGAACTGCTCGTTCCGCTTCTCAGTTTCGCCGGCCTTGATGAACAACGGCCCGCCGATATCGAGCACTCCGCTGCCACACGGGCCCGAGTATCGCAACACAAACCAGACCACCAATCTATCTCCAGTGTTATTGGTGAATGCGAAGTCGAGCTTCGCATGTTTGCCACGCTTCACCGTGTCCGGTGAAGTCAGCGAGACCTTTAGGCCGCCAGCATTGGTAACCGTGAACGTTGTCGTGGCGGTCCTGATGTTTCCGGCCGCGTCGGTTGCAGTGATCGTGATCGTGTGCGTGCCAACGCCGACCATAGTTCCCGCAACCGGGCTTTGGCTGAGCTTGACTGGACCACAGTTGTCGTTGGCGCTTGTGTTTGCGAGTACGTTCGGAATGGCCGCTTGACCATTCGGTCCTGCGTTCGCGCTTGCCGGTGCTGGAGCTGTAACCATTGGCACTGTGTTGTCGATGACTGTAACCATCTGCGTTCCCTGCGTTGAATTGCCGGCGTTGTCAGTCGCGGTGTAAGTGATCGTGGTTGTTCCGACCGGGAAGATGTTGCCGGAAGGAACGCCACTGCGTGCGACGCTCACGCTGCCGGCGTTGTCGGCAGCAGTTGCACTGCCGAGCTGCGCGTCGGTAACGAGAGTGCCGCACGAGGTGGCGCCGGCGCCTGTGTTGGCGGTGACGTTCGCCGGTGCCGTAATTGTCGGGGCTATTGTGTCGTTGACTGTGATCGAAACGGTCGCTTCAGCGCTCGTGGCAGGCGCGGCGGAGTCGTCGCCCGTGTCGCGAACGGTGAATTTGAAGCTGTCCGATCCTGCGAAGTCGGTATTCGGCGTGTAGCTCAAGTTGGCGCCGCTGCCGGACAAAGTGCCGTGAGTTGGACTGGCGGAAACTTGAAAGATCAGGTTAGCAGCCAGGGTTTCGAGATCGTTCCCGCTCAAAGTGATCGAGACAGGCGTGTTGCTATTCGTCGTCACTGACTGACTATCAGCAACCGGCGCGTCATTCACCGGAAGCACGGTGACGTTCACGGTCGAAGTGTTCGAGTCGTGACTGCCATCGTTGACGCGGAACGTAAAACTATCCGAGCCGTGGAAGTTTGCTGCCGGTGTGTAGGTGAACGTTGGTCCAACTCCGGACAACGAACCGTTCGCCGGCGAGTTTACGATCGTGTAAGTAAACGAAGGCGAAAGACTCGGACTCACCGCGCTCAGAACTATCCCAACCGGTACGTCTTCATCCGTTGTAGCGGCCTGGTTTTCCGTTCCCGGCGGATTGTTTCCGTCAACGCCCCCCTCGATCGAGTTTTCAATCGCGTCCGGCACGTTCGCAAAGAAGTCGTAACCGGTCAGCGCTTCAACCGCATCGACAGTTGTCAGATACGCGTGCCAATCGCTGTTGATACTGTTCTGGTTCGGCATGATTACCGCGATCGTTCTCGTTGCGGCACTCACGCGCGAAACGTCGTCATCGCCCACCGGCAAAACCAGCGCGACTTTCCACGTGAACGCCGGAACCGTCACGTGACCATTGGCGATCGTGTTCGCTGACCCATTGTCACCTGAACCACCAACGCCCGCCGGACCAGCAATCACGTAAACCTCGTTCGGTCCTAACAACGTGCGCAGGAAGTTTTCGAGATCCGCCCACGGACCCTGATTGTTATTCGGCGCTTGCGGCACCATGTTCGACATCAGAAATGTTTCCTGATTGAGCGGAATCGAAGCCGGATTATCGCGGTCGGCGTTCGGTGTCATGTGACCGCGATCGAAGCCCGAAGCGAAGTAGTCAGTCGACTGCACGCGATACCAATCCGGCAAAACAGCGGGATCGGCACGGAACGTATCATTGCGCGGCAGACTGCCGGTCCAGTCGGTCTCCAAATGCCAACTGACCCAGTTTGGCGTTCCCTTGTCGCGGTTGTACGAGAGCGAGAACGATGGTTTTTCCATCAGGTAATTGTTGGGCTGCGAAAGATCGACAGCCGCATTCGAAGGATTACCAAACGCCAGGTGCACGGTTGGCGGATGTGGCGCCGGTGCTCCTGCCGCAACGACCGTGAACGTCCACACGTGATCCGCAAAGAGCGTGTCGGAGTTTTCGGGACCGTCGTCGAAATCTCGATCGCGAACGTTTGTGTGCACAATCGTGACAGTGCACTGCTCGCCAAACTGGAAGCTCGTGTTCGGCGTGATGTGATAGCCCTTCGCATCGTTGTAAGACGCGACGGTCGCGCTGTTGTGCGAGCCCGTGTTCGTACAAGTGATATCGAACCACGAACCGACCACGTCAACCGCTTCGCTGAAGTCAACCGTGATCGTCGCGTCATACGGCGTGTTGAATCCGTCAGAGATCGGATCAGTGCCGGCCACCCATGGGCCAAGCTCGACGATTGGCGCACTACGGCGCGGATTCGGCGCAGCGGTCTGGAAGTCGTTACCGTTTTGATTCGTGTCCTGTGAGCCGTTCACCTTTCTAAACAACGCGCTGGTATTGCTCGGCGCCGGCGCACGCGCACCGCCTTCGAAACAACTGGCCGACGTTCCGTAACCAACGAAGTCGACGATGTCCGGATCGGTGCCGTTCGGACAACTGCCGCTCAGCGAGATCGAGTTATTGACGAGCGCGATCTTGCCGGTCGTGGCGCTCATGTTGATGTCGCCGGAAATGTTTGGCAGAACGGGCAACGGTGCACCGTTCGCACCGCCTGACGCGAGTGCGACGAGGAAGTATTCACCCGGACCGATGGTCCCGCCGAGTGGTTGTTTGTTGGTCCAACTTGTTCCAGCAGCGGACGCGTATTGCAGCGACCAGCCGGCGAGATTGAACGAGATTCCCGTCGGGTTGTAGATCTCGATGTAATCGTTCGTGAACGTCGCGCCGGAGTTTCCGCCGCCACCGTAAAGCTGACTGATAACGAGATGGTCCACCGGAGGCGGTGGCTGCTGCACGGTCAAACTGATCGAGCCACTGCCACTGCGCGACTGCGTGTCGCTGATCGAGAATGGCAACGACTTCGCGCCTGGTGAGGTAAGCGACGCGACGACGGCCGTGTAGGTAAACACTTTGTCGCCTGCGATCATGTCGCCACCGCTTAACCCGTCGTCGAAGAACTGTTGACTCGCAGATCCACCGATCGTCGAAAGGTCGGCTGTAATTGTCAGCCCGGTGCTCTCGGGATTCGTTCCCGGAGTGACCGCGACTGTTAGTGTCGAAGTCTCACCCGGCAACACCGAATTTGGATTTGCGTTGCCGGTGCCGGACGGATTCGTGGTCGCCACGGTGCCGAGGCCCTGGATGGAAACGTTGTCGATGGCCAATGCCGGCGCGTTTGTAGTTGTGCTGCCCGTGTTAACCGAATAATTCCACGCGAGAAAGATGTTGGCGCCGTTGGCGACGGAAACGTTCAGCGTCTTGTTTGCGACTGAAACAGTCGCGCCGGGAGCATTCGCGAAACCACTGTTGTCCGCGTCGGGCGCGAAGCTTGTGAGGAAGTCTGGTCCGGCATCGGTCCATGAATTACCGTCGGATGAATAGAAGAGTTGATAACGGAAACCCGCGGGGTTTGAACCGTTGCGATACTTCTCGACGTCGTAAGAGATCTGTAAACCTGAAAGTGTGCCGCCCGTGTTGTTGACGAGTTGAGCGTAGAGATTACCGCTCGCTGTCGCTGTACCGGAGGCGAGAAAACCCGGTGCACGATCGGCATTGCCGAGAGATGCAGTACCCGCGCCAAAGTTGTAACTGCCGTTTGCTGCATTTGTAGCTACATTAGCACCGCCGGCGCGCAAAGTTTGCGTGCTTCCAGAGGAGAACGAGCCAACATTGCGAGGCACTGAAAGTGTCAGTACACGAAAGTCCGCCGGCAGGTTTGAAGGCGTGGGACTCGATAGCGGAATGTTCAGGCTATCGAAGTTCTGTGTGTAAGCAAGCGACGTGGAAAGGGAGATGGCAGCGAACGCGACATAGACTGAGACAAGTGCGACAACGGCGGTGATAACTACCACGCGCCACGTTCTGATTGCTGCTGGTCTATTAGTTTTTTGTCGTCGTGTGCGACGAAGAGAAGGCCA
>DATEHX010000005.1:0-5288 GCA_035279345.1 Pyrinomonadaceae bacterium
GTGCTGCTCGTTGCGCCGTATCTCGCGAATCAAAAACGTCGTGTTGAGCACGAGTCCGAAGATCAGCAGGTTGAAAAAGACGATGCCTAAGACGAGCAGCGCGACCTCGCGCCAGTTGAGAATGATCCAGCCCACGCTCAAGGCCACGGCAAGCGCGACCAGACACACGCCCAGCGTGATAAAGAACGCAACGGATTTTCTTCGGCGTGGTCTAACGCGCATGAGTCCTGAATTGTAGCAACATCAACCTAATCTGTAGACCGGACCAAACGCCGAGGCAAACGCACCGCTTGGGTTGTAAACAGCACCAGCCACACCAGCCCGGCCAGTGCGGACAAGAAGCCCGACGCGAGCGTCAGTGTTCGCGGCGTGATCGAGTGCAGCGACCATCCCGCCACCGCGGTCGACAACGCCATGATCAACATCTCAGTCGCACGGTCGGTAGTTATCACTCGGCCCCGTAAGTTGTCGGGCAACAGGCGCACCAACAGCGTGTCCTGCACTGCGTACTCCACACCGAGTAACACACGCGAGATCATCATCAATAGACCCGCTGCCCACAGCGCCGGCATCAGACCCGACAATCCGTAGATGATTCCCTGACTGAACAGACACCAGCCGATGAACCCGATCGTTCGTTGCTTCAACTCGAAGTAAGCGCCGACGCGGCGAGCCAGGAACATCCCGATGAACAGTCCCATACCTGAGGAGAAGTACAGCACCGCAACTGCCGCATCCTCGCTATAGCCGTTCTTTTCCGCAAAAACCAACGCTCCGAGACGATCCTGAACCAGATTGCTCGCACCACCGCCGATGGCCCAGATGATGTTGGTGCCGATCAACGTCGCGACCACGCCGTTCCTCACGATGTAGGACCATCCTTCACGTATATCGGACCAGTAGTCCGCGTAAAGACTTTTCTTTTCCACTGGCGCAGTTACTTCGGTTCGCTGCTGCCGCGTTTCCTCGTCCGGCACGAGCCAAACAGAATACGCTGACGCCACGAACGAAATGGCGTTGATCACGAAAGCCGCTTCATAACCGACGTACGCGGCGGTCCAACCACCCAGCGCCGCGCCCAGCGACATAAGCAGGAAGCGCGACGAAAACATCAGCGCGTTGCCCGCGAGTAAATCGCGCTCGCCGGTGATATTCGGCACGGCAGCGTTCTTAGCGGCTTCAAAGAAGATGCCAATGAACGAAAGCAAAGCCGTCGAGAGATAAGCGATCCACAGATCCCTGGGACCTCGAATCAGTAACGGCGCGAGTGCAACCAACACGCGCAACAAGTCCGTCACGATCATCACCGTGCGGCGTGACCAGCGATCGACAAACGCACCCGCCAGCGGCGCAAATATCGTGGACGGCGCTAAACGAGCAATCAAAACTATCGTCGTGACCTCCGGCGCCGCATGTGATATAAGGCGGACCAGTCCGAGCACGGCAATCAGGTTGAACCAGTTGCCGAGTTCAGAAATGATCTGTCCGATGAACAATCGCCTGAAGGAGCGATTGCGCCGGAGCAGTTGCATATAAGTGAGCGAGTCCATGGCATTGTCGATTTCCGATTTTCGATTGCCGATTTGTGTTTCGATTTATGCTTGCTGTTCGGCTATAAGCCAATCGGCAATCGAAAATCGGAAATCGGCAATGAAAAAGCCGCCTGAATTTTAGGCGGCTCGCGATCTGCGTTCGTTCTGTGTAGAACGTCAACTACCAACAAATCGCGGCGGCCGTTTTTCTAAGAACGCTGAAACACCTTCTGTAAAATCCTTCGTCTTCCCTGCTTCGATCTGCGTTTGACGCTCGAGATCAAGTTGACTGCCGTAGTCATTCGTCGCACTCGCCTCTAGCAGTTTCTTAATCTGCCCGATGGCGGCGGTCGGTGCAGCGGCGAGTTTCTCCGCCATGGCCATCACCTGGCTCATCAATTCACCATCAGCAACGACTGAGTTAATCATTCCCATTTCAGCAGCGCGCTGGGCGGTGATCAGATCACCCGTGAACATCATTTCGGCGGCGCGTTTCCAACCTACGAGCCGCGGCAGTATAAAAGTTCCACCACAATCAGGCACCAGCCCGATCTTGATGAATGCCTGGTTGAACTTCGCACTCTCAGCCGCGACCACAAGGTCGCAAGCGAGGGCGAGATTACAACCACCGCCTGACGCAACACCGTTGACGGCGGCAATGAACGGCACCGGCGTCTGACGAATCAACAGAATCGACTCGTTCAGTATTCCCAACGGTTCGTCGAAGAAAGCTTCGACGCGTCCTTCACTGCTCGCCATTTCCTGCATCTCGCGCAAGTCGCCACCCGCGCAAAACGCGCGGCCCGAGCCCGTCAATACGATCGCGCGCGCGCCGTTTTCGAGCGCCTCATGGACCGCGGCGTTGAAATCTTTCGCCGTCTGGACCGTCAGCGCGTTAAGGCGCTCGGGCCGATTCAGCGTTAACACGCAGATCGACCCGTGCATCTCCGACTGGATCGTTTCGTATTTCATCAAAAGTTCAGATCAGCATCAGGCGCGAGGCTGTGCACGACTCGCACTAAAGCAGTCGCTACACAAAACCGGCCGTCCTGACGACGGCTTGAACGGAACTGAATCGTTCTTGCCGCATTGATCGCAAGTAATGTCGAATCGCTGACGCTCACCACCTCCTGAAGGCCTGGACGAGCTTCCAAAGTTGGCGCGGCGCGCGTCACGACACGGCTTGCAACGTTTCGGATGAGTTAGATTACGTTCCCGATAATACTCCTGTTCCCGTTCGCTAAATGTGAACGGAGTGCTGCACTCCGAACACGTTATTTCAAGATCTGGCATCGCGTTTCTCCACGAGGGTGGACAGAGGACGTCCACTCTCTATGCTCTTCGGAGCGCTGGCGTGGCGTTTCTTTCAACCACTAGTTGTGGGGCGAAAGCGCTTTTTCTCAAACACTACGCCGAAAAGCTGGCGTCCCGACTGGTTTAATTGGCCTGAGTTTACTCCAGCAAAAGGGTGTATTCAAACTATTATTCCCATTTTTAATAGAAGGATTTGTTGCGCGATGTCTCCACGCGTGCGCGCGAATTGTGGCGTTGGCGCCACACGCGGCTTCATTCCGGTCCGTAAATACACTCGGCACACATGTTGCTCCTGTTTGCAGCGAACGTGACGACAACTATTAACTGATTGGGCCCGACTGATTGATCAAACAGACTACCCTCGCATCCGCGGTTGAAACTCATGGGATAGGACTGCACACTGCCGTTCCGGTGCAGATCCGTCTAGTCCCTGCTCCTCCTGACACCGGTTACGTCTTTCGCCGCACCGATCTCGGCGGGTTTGAGATTCCCGCTACGGTTGAGTCGGTGGCGAACTGTGGTTACGCCACGACCCTCATGCGCACCGGCGTGATGTTGTCGACAGTGGAACACTTACTCGCGGCGCTGCGTGGGTTGAACGTCGACAACGCTTTTATCGAGGTCGACAATCTGGAAATCCCGATCATGGATGGCTCGGCGGAAAACTTCGCGGAGATCATCGAGCGGGCGGGAGTCGTCGAACAGCCGCTCGCCCGGCGCGCGTTGCTGGTGCGTGAGAAGGTCTCGTACGAACAAGGCAATCGCCGCATCAGTGTCGAACCGGCAGACACGTATCAGATCGACTGTCTGATCGACTTTTCACATCCGCTGATCGGCGTGCAGAGTTTGTCTGTGGAACTAAGCAATGGCGCGTTCAGCCGCGACATCGCGGCGGCACGAACGTTTGGTTTCACTGAAGAGATTGAGGAGTTGAGACGTGCGAACCTGATTCGCGGTGGATCACTCGACAATGCGATCGTGTTGACGCGTGACGGAATGTTGAACGAGACGGGCCTGCGTTTTCGCGACGAGTTTGTGCGTCACAAGATTCTCGACATCATCGGCGATCTGGCATTGTTGGGAATGCCGATACTCGGAAAGGTGGTCGCGGAACGCAGCGGTCACATCATGCACGCCGGGTTGATGTCGAAGCTGCTGCGCGTGAGATCTGCGTGGGACATCGTCGATATGAGGGCATAGGTCGGATAGGTCCTATAGGACCTATAAACCGCTCCTCACGATATCGTGAACCCTGATCAGTCCCACACACTTCTGATCCTGATCCACGACCGGCAAAACCGAGATCTGCGACGGTCGATCTTCCATCAATTGCAACGCGTCGTAAGCAAGCAACTCGGCCGTGGCCACAGTTGGCTTCCGCGTCATGAACTCATCACACGTTAACTTCGCCAGCGTCTCATGACTCGTCTGTTCGATCGCCCGGCGCAGATCGCCGTCGGTGATGATTCCCGCAAGCCGTCCCGCTTCGTCAACCACGCAAACCGCTCCTAATCCGCCCTTGCTGATCGCGCGCACGACTTCCACCCACGACGAACCCACAGCAATCGTCGGATTCTCACCATCCCGATGCATCAGATCGCCCACACGCAACGTCAATCTTTTGCCCAAACGTCCAGCCGGATGATTCACAGCGAAGTCATCGGACGTCAAACCTTTCACTTTCATCACCGTCATCGCGAGCGCGTCGCCGATCGCGAGCGCGACCGTGGTGCTTGTCGTCGGCGCCAGGTTCAAAGGACAGGCCTCTTTATCAACCGACGCATCAAGCACAACATCTACTCGCCGCGCGAGCGTTGAATTCAGATTTCCGACAATCGCCACGATCGCCACCTGACGGTTTTTCAAGTACGGCAACATAGCTACGATCTCGTCAGTCTCGCCGCTGTTGCTCAAAACAATCACCACGTCATTCGGCTGCACGATGCCCAGTCCACCATGCAACGCATCCGATGGATGCAGGTACAACGCAGCCGTGCCGGCGCTGGTCATCGTCGCCGCGATCTTCTGTCCTATAATCCCCGATTTCCCCACGCCCAGAATCACGACCTTGCCCTGGCACGACGCGAGCAGATCCACGACGCGTTCGACCGCCGACGGATCGAGCCGCGTGGCTGTTTGTGCAATTGCGTCAGATTCGATTCGCAGCAGATTCTGGACTTCTGACAGGTGGGTCTTCGTCATTATTGGCCTTTGATATACCGGCTCGGCTCGCATTTGGCAAGTCGCCTACTCGTCGGTTATAGTCCGGGCTTCGTTCAGATGAAATTCAGAAAACGCCGGTGACCGAATGGGCTTAATCAGTCTGCTTCCGAGAGAAGACCAGTATTTCGATCTGTTCACGCAGATGACGCTCTACATCTCCGCCGCCGCGCGCGAACTGAAGGAGATGCTCGCCGACAAGAACCACGCCTACGGCGAGTA
>DATEHX010000006.1:0-4079 GCA_035279345.1 Pyrinomonadaceae bacterium
CGCTTCGGCGTTGTCCTCGACTTCACCCGAACGCTGCGTGTCGGCGCGCATCTGCTTTTCGTTCGCGATCATCTGATCGTCGAGCTGCCCGATCTGTTGGCGTGCGGCGGTGAGTGCATCGCCTTCGCGATCGAAACCTTCGTAACGGTGACAACCCATGCAGCCGCGCTGCATGAAAAGATCGCGGCCAAGGTTCAACGTGTCCGCACCGTCAGTGACACGATCGCGTGCGTGACATTGCTGACAACCGGCCTGCGTGTTCTCTTTCTCAAACATGGGCCACAGCCAGAAACGATGACGTCCGTGGCCTTTCACTTCGCTCGTCGTCGCGCGGCCGTTGCCCCAGTGACAACTCGCGCAACCAAACTTCTCCGGATTGTGAATCGCGAGAATCTCTTTGTTTGGATGGCTGACGAACGCGCGCGCCCAACTGTCTGGCGTGCCGCCGGGTTTGTCGGGGGCGAGACTCGCGGGCGTAAGTTCGAGTGGTTCCCTGATGCCGGCGTGGCAGACTTCACAACGATCGACGACGTTGTAAGCGTTGACGCTGATCTGATGGCCCAGGATCGAGTAATCGTAGGCGGCCATCTTGGCCTTGAGACCGTCGAGCGCCGCGGGCGGTAAACTGAGCAGTTGATTCTTCAGGTAGTCGTCGCGTTTCTTCCTTAAATCAGACTGCGGCTTGAGCAACTCCGCCTTTGCCCCCAGGCGCTCAGCCTTTCGTTCGCGCAACTGGTCGTACAACTTCTCGAGCGCGGCGTAGTCCATCGACTCTGTTTTGACCGAGCTCCCATCATCAGAAGGCAGATCGACTTCGATCAATTCCTTCTTCTTCGCTTCAGCCTGGTTACGATAGCGCTGCTTCGCGCTGTCGCTGTGTGCGGTTTCAACGTTGTAATTGATGACGGTGAGACGGCCGCGCTGGTTCTGAAACGGATCGGTGATCGCGTCGAGTTTTCTCTGAACCGAAGCGACTTCGGTGTCGATCTCTTTTACCTGATCCTTGACCTGATCTTCGGCGGCTTTGACGTCGGCGTCGAGTTGCTGATACTCGGGACTTTCCTTGAGCTCTGTTTCCGATTTGCCGGCGTTGGCCTTGATGCTGTCGAGATAGCGCGAGTAACGAGCGACGAACTCCCGCTGCATTCCCTTCCACGGACGCTGGCCGAACGCCTCGTCGTAGAGCGCCCACGCAATCGAGATCGTCAGCAAAAGCGCGGAAAAGAGCATCCATCCGCTGCTCGAGCGACTGGCAATAGGATCGTTCGCCGGTAACTCCGGTTCCTTTTTGATCAATGATTCGCCTGCTGGTGAATCAGCCACTATGATCGTCCCTCCGCCCTTTTCTTATATGTTGAACCAGGGAGTCACCCACACGTACTTAATCGTCAACCCTAAACGCAAAATCAGTTTCACCGGCAACGCGAGCAGCACACTCACCGCAAAGAACTGGAACGTCAGATACTGCAACAGGCTCGTTCGCGCCAGGAGCTTCTGTTCAAATGCATCCTTTGGAAACAATCGCAGCGGCCGGAAAGAGATCTTCTTGAAGTCCACGGTCATCAGCCAGTGGAAGAAGAGCGCGCCGACAATATAGAAGCCGGTGACAATAATCATTCCGAAGATGAACTTGAACGGATCGTGAGCGAGAAAACCAAGGTGCAGTGTCTTACCGATACTGCTCATGGCGATCATGTCGTGCAGGTCGACGTTCTTATCGAACACCACCGCGTTGTGATCCCACGTTTGTCCCGGCCAGAACCAGATCCAGCCCGGACCACGAATGAACGTGCCGATCACGATCAATATGATCCACTGCGCAAAGCCGGCGCCAAACATCCAGAGCGCAAACCGCCGCTGCCGCAACGTGTAGTAACCATTACCGAGTGGATTCGAATCGACGTACGGAAACACCATCAAGCCGACCATGATGATCGACGGCATCACCACGCCCGCGATCCACGGATCGAAGTAAACCAGCATCTCCTGCAAACCGAGGAAGTACCACGGCGCTTTCGACGGGTTCATCGTCAGGTTTGGATTGGCGGGTTCTTCAAGCGGCGCGTTGAGTGTGATGGACCAAATAAAAAGAACCACCGTAACAATAACGGTGGCCAAAAATTCGACGCGCACGAGATAGGGCCAGACGTGAAGTTCTCGTGCCCAACCCGGCCGCCACGGTTCCACTTTGCGATGATGCGTTTTGGCGAGTTTGGTGTCGGTTTCGAGCTCTTCGATCAGCCGGTCGTTCGCGACCGCCTGCCTGATACCCATCCACGTGAAAATCGGCACGAGTAAAAGCATCGCGACGATCGGGATATTGTCAGGCGTCGAGGAGATCACCCAAAGCTGATGCCAGTCTGAGACATTAATCGCCCAAAGCCCGACGATCAGCAGCAAAACAACCAGCACGGTCCACTTGTTAACGAATCTACTCACGTTGATTCTCATTCACACCGGGCTTTAGCCCGGTGTTCAGGCCAAGAAAATTACCTGGAACCGTTTTAACGGTTTCGTTATCGCCACACGGGTCAAACCGTTGAAACGGTTTGCCTGCTAACACTTTCAACTGTCACCGGGCTAAAGCCCGGTGTGAATGAAACCTACTTCTTCTTCACCGCTTTCATCTCGGATTCGAGCACGACCGGCGCGGGGCCGGAGATGCCGCCGTCCTTACGTATGCGCCAGAAGTGTACCGCCATAAATATCGACGCCACGAGCGGGATGCCGATGCAGTGCCAGATATAGGACCGCAGTAACGCATTCGAATCCACGATCGAGCCGCCTAATAGTCCAAACCGCACGTCGTTGTACGCAGTCAATCCGAGCTGTGCGCCAAACGGGCCTTCGTGACCGAGCATCGGTGTCGCGCGCGCCATGTTCGTTCCCACGGTCACCGCCCAGAAACCGAGCTGATCGTCCGGCAACAGGTAACCCGTAAACGAAAGCAGCAGCGTCAACACCAGCAACACCACGCCCACACACCAATTAAATTCGCGCGGACGCTTGTACGAACCCGTCAACACGACACGAAACATGTGCAACCAGGTCGTGATCACCATCAGGTGCGCCGCCCAGCGATGCATGTTGCGCAAGAGTTTGCCAAACGGCACGTCGTGTTCGAGATAAAGAATGTCGCGGAAAGCGTCGGCCTTCGTCGGGTGGTAGTAGAACATCAACAACACACCGGTGAAGGTCAGCACGATGAAGAGATAGAACGTGATGCCGCCCATTCCCCACGTAAACGGATAGCGCACGGCGTCGCGATTGATCTTCGCCGGGTGCAGGTGCAGAAAGACGTTTGAAAGAATCGCGAGCGAACGGTTACGCGGATCCGAACGGTCATGCGAGACACGGAAGATCGACTTCCAAAGCTGCGTCTCCTGTGGATCTTTGTATTCCTTCGCCTCGTTGATCGCGCGGTCCTTGAGCGCACTCGTGCCTTCTTTGACCTTATCAAGCATGCTTTTACTACGGTCTTCTTCGCCGGTAGTTAGCTGCTTCGTCTCTTTCGGATCATTGTCCATGTGTAAACTCGGGGCTCACACCCTGATAAAAGCGCCGTCTGCTTCGTCTTCAAAGTGGTTAGTGCCGCCTTTCGGCCATTCGAAAAGCCTGCCGGTGTTCACCACGATCTGCCCTTCAGCGTCGAGCTTCACCTGCGCGCGGTCCATCGGGCGCGGCGCCGGTCCTTCGAAGTTGATTCCTTCACTGTCATAACCGCTGCCGTGGCACGGGCACTTGAACTTGTTTTCGCTGGCTTTCCAGTCAGGCGTACAGCCGAGGTGCGTGCAGCGTGCATAAATCACGAAGAGACGATCGGAAGTGCGCGTGACCCAGATGCGATACTGCTGTTGCCATTTTGTATCCACGCCGATGGCGTAGTCGCCCGGCGGGCCGATACGAAAAGTGCTGGATGGTTCGAGAATTGACCGCGGCAGGAAGAACCGGACGAACATCAGAAAGAAAGTGATCAGCGAACCGGCGACCGTCGCCCAGACGATGCGGCGGCGCATTTTGTTCACCGGCGGATCAGCAGTCGCTTCGACCGTCTCCACGGGTTTCGCGGGTGCGACAAC
>DATEHX010000007.1:0-4460 GCA_035279345.1 Pyrinomonadaceae bacterium
GCGGCGCACATGATCCGTTCAACCTTCGCGGCTATCTCCTGAGCTTCGTCAGCGTCGGCTTCGACAACAATCTCGTCGTGAATAATGTTCACGATCTGCGCGTTTGTGTTGCTGAGTTCGTCTTTCAACAACCGCAACGCGCGTTTCAGAATGTCAGCACTCGTTCCCTGAATCGGCGTGTTCTTGCCGTTGCGCTGCGTCATCGACACCTGCTGCCGATCGTTTTCATCGTAACGAAAACGCACCAAACGCCCTGAACCGGTCCGCGCCTGCCGGTCGCTGACGGCACGATTCGCTGCGTCGCGCAAATAAGTATCCAGCTCCCGATACGTGCTGAAATAACGCCGCAGCACATTCTCTGCTTCTGAAACGGAGAGCCCCGTCATCAGCGCAAACCGCTGCGCGCCGATGCCGTAAACCACGCCGAAGTTCAAACGTTTCGCAAAATCGCGCTGCTCCTTCGTCACCTGATCGAGCCCGGTGTTGAAGACTTGCGATGCGGTCACGCGATGCAGATCGGCGCCCGTATTGAACGCTTCCATAAATCCACGATCGGCCGAAAACTCGGCCAGAATCCGCAACTCGATCTGCGAATAGTCCGCGATGATCAACCTTCTTCCATCAGGATGACCACTAAAACACCGTCGATACTCAACCGCGTGCGGCACCTGCTGAATGTTTGGATTCGTACACGCGAACCGCCCCGTCGGCGCGCCGATCTGACGGAAATCAGCGTGCAGTCGATGCGTCACGGGGTTGATCAACTCAATCATGTTCGTGCCATAACTCGTGAGTGCTTTCTGCACCGTGCGGTATTCAAGCAGCGTCGCGATCACCGGATACTGCGCGGCGAGCGGCTGAAGTTTCCAGTTGCGCGTCGACTCAGGCACGGGAATACCGAGCCGGTTCAGCGCTTTCGTCAACTGCTGCTGCGAATCCAGATTGATGTCCTCACGTTGTGGACCACCAAACAGCGAGCCCTGCGACGATTCTTCGGCCAGCACTTCCTGCAACTGTTCGGCGAGCTCCATGCGCCGTTTCTCAACGATTCCCAACTGTTCGAGCCAGCGATCCTTGTGCATGAAAAATCCCGCCAGCTCGATATCGACAACCGGCATCACGCACTCGAATTCAAGCTGCGCCACGCGCACCAAAGACTCGCTCTTCAAACGTTCAATTAATTTTTCCCGGAGCGGCAACAACACCGCCGCATCGCGCGCCGCATATTCCAACTGCGCATCCGTCAGCTCCAGATTCCAGTTGCTCAGCCGTTCACTCTTGTCGACGAGTTCGTTCAGGTAACGTTCCGCTACGGTCTCCAGCCCGTGACGCTCTTCGATGTCTCCCGCGCTGACCAGTTGACTCGCGATCAGCGTGTCAAAGAGCCCGCCGAGATCGACGCCCAGGTTGTGCTTAATGAACTTCGCGTCGAACTTCGCGTTATGCGCGATCTTGATCGGCCGCGGGGCCGCGAGCAGACGGCGCAACGGTTCCAGCGCATCGCTCTTTCGCGTGTCGCCGTCAGCGAATTTATCGAAGTCGATGATGTAGACGCGATCCGGTGTGGCTAACTGGATCAGGCGCAGCCGTGAGGTATACGGATCGAGTTCGGTCGTCTCGGTGTCCAGCCCGACGACGGGCTGGTTGGTGAGAGTTTCGATTGCTTTCCGGAGTTCATCGGCGGTCGTGATTAGCTGGTAGTTCGTCATTTCAAATAGGTCCTATAGGACCGATAGGACCTATGCTTACTTCAAAGCCATTAAACGCTTCAGCATGAGGATCTGTCCCTTGTGCTGTGCTTCGTGATCGATCAGATGATGCAGAATCCAGCGCAGGTTGTGCTCCGACGGTTTGTCGGGCCGCTCGAAGTGGATGATGCGCTCGAGGTCCTTGTCGCTGTATCCGAAAAGCACGTCGCGCGTCTGGTTGCGAATCTTTTCCGCTTCCTGCAAACAAAACGCAGCCGTGTAACCCTTCCGCGCAACCGCGTCAACGTCGTCGAGAATGTCCCAGTACGGAGCCTTCTTGTCGTCGTCCGTGAGTTGATGACCGGAAGCAACCATCTGCATCCAAAACCACTCCGCCTCGCCGATGTGCAACACGAGTCCGCCAATGGAATGCGCGCCGAGAAACGCGGGCTTGCCGATCAGCTCGTCGGGAATGTCCTTGACCGCGGCCACAAGCTGACTGCGCACTTCTTCCATACCACTGAGGTAATAACCGATGTTCGTCGATAAACCAGGATGAGGAGTCAGCACTCTCTGTCTCATGTAGTAATCCTTTCCGGATGTGGCCGCACGAACAAAAACAACAGCGCCGCGGCCGTGGCGCCCATCACCGCACTGATCAGGAATGCAGTCGCCGGACCTTTCCAGTCCCAAATCATACCCATCAACAGCGACGCGGGAAACACCGTGATACCGAAGGCGAGATTATATAGTCCGTACGCGGTTCCACGTTGCTCGGGCCGCACGAGGTCGGCGACGAGGGCTTTCTCGGCGCCTTCAGCCAAACCGAAATAGATGCCGTAAATGAGAAAAAGGATCCATATCGAAATCGGTTGGTTCGCAAAAGCGAAGCCCGCGTAAACCGCCGCATACAGTATCCAACCTGAAACGATCAACCGCTTACGGCCGAGACGATCCGAAAGATCTCCGCCGTACAACGAGCTCAAGACTTTCGTCCCGTGATGTGCCGCCCACAACAACGGAATGAAAATAAAAGAAACCCCGGATTCGCTCGCGCGCAACAGCAAGAAACTGTCGGATGAATTCGAGAGCGTAAACAGCGCGAGGATCACGAGAAAACGTTTGAAGTTACCATCGAAGCCGCGCAATGAAAGCTTTGGCACTTCTTTCGGGCGTTCGGCGTGCACCTGCGTCTCGTGCATGAAGAAGATCGCCACCAACACCGCGAGAATCGCGGGCACCGAAGCAACCAGAAAGATCGTCGTAAACTCCCGCACCGTCGGCGTAGCGCGGTTAGCCACAAACAAAACCACCAGCACGTAGCCAATCAACGGGCCGATCATCGCGCCGCCGTGATCCATCGCGCGGTGAAAACCAAACGCCAGGCCACGCTGTTCCGTCGTCACCGTGTCGGCAATCATCGCGTCGCGCGGCGCGGTACGAATTCCCTTGCCGACGCGATCCGTGAGTCGAATCGCCAGCACCTGATGCCAGTTGTTCGCAAAACCGAGAAACGGTCTGACAAGCGACGCAAGCGCGTAACCGCCAACCACGAGCCACTTTCGTTTCCCCAAACGATCGCTGAAGTAACCGGCGAAGAGTTTCAACAGACTCGAGATCGATTCCGCGAGTCCTTCAATCATACCGATGGCCGCGGCAGAGGCGCCCAGACCAACCGTGAGAAAAACGGGCAGCAGTGGATAGATTATTTCGCTCGATGCGTCGTTAAGCAGGCTGACGAGACCAATCGCGACCACGTTGCGCGGCAGTCGTCTGTAGCGGCCCCACAGATTGCTCAAGACTTTTTATAGGAAGCGCGCACGACGGTCTTGATGTTGCCGCGCACGTGGAAGTCACCTTCGATCTCCACGCCCAAGGGATCGCAGGCAGCGACGAAGTCTTCGAGGATGATATTGATCACGTGCTCGTGAAAGATCTTCACGTTGCGAAACGAGTTGATGTAGAGCTTCAGACTCTTGAGCTCGACACAGCGTTCGTTGGGGACGTATTCGAGCCGAATGATCGCGAAATCAGGAAAGTCTGAAAACGGGCAGATAGCCGTAAATTCAGGTATTTCGAAGTTGATTTTGATTTCCTTGCCAACGAATTCATAGGCAAACGTGTCGAGCGGAAAGAGGTTCATTTCCGCGCGCGGAGTCGATTGGATGTCCAGGCATTGCTGATTCATTTCAGTAGGGTGTAGATGTTACCCTACCGCGCCCGATATCGAAAAACTTAATCAGGACCAAACCCGCAATGAAGCCGCCGACGTGTGCGGCGTAAGCCACGCCACCCTGCTGCGTGCCGCCGCCCAACACGCCCAGACTGCTGATTAACTGGAAAGCAAACCACATCCCGATCGCCACCCACGCAGGCACACGGGTTATCACGTTGAAAAGAATGACACCGACGCTGCGACTCGGATGAAGCAGAATATAACCACCCAAAACACCGGAAATAGCGCCCGAAGCACCAAGACTCGGCACCAGCAAACTCGCCTCGCTGGTAGCAAAAGCGTACGTCGTAAACACATGGGCCAACGACGCGATCACGCCGCACACCAAATAGAAAACGAGATAACGAACATGGCCCAAGCGGTCCTCGATGTTGTCGCCGAAGATCCAAAGGAACAGCATGTTTCCGCCGAGATGCGCCCAGCCGCCGTGCATGAACATCGACGTGAAGAGCGTCAGGTAAACCGATCCCGGTGTTGGTCCCAAACCGGGGATCGTCACATGCTGACCCATGTAAATTACTTCGCGGCCCTGAGTC
>DATEHX010000008.1:0-2197 GCA_035279345.1 Pyrinomonadaceae bacterium
ATGGCCCGCGCTGAAGGAATCGAGATCGAAGAGATCGTGTTGCACCCGTTTGGTGGACTCGCACGGTTGCGCAAAGAACCGGAAAGCCCCGGCGCGGAATTCAGGATTGCCATCGCCGGACCGGCGGCGAGTTTCTTCATCGGCGTGATCACGTTTGTGCTGCTGCTGCCTGCGATGCGTTCCGGCTTCACAATCATCGCCGGAGTGCTACTGCTGCTCAGCGCGGGCAACATCCTGCTCGCGATCTTCAATCTATTTCCCGGTTATCCGCTCGACGGCGGCCGTGTGATGCGTGCGATTCTCTGGCACCGCACCGGCGACATCAGGCAGGCAACCAGGCTTGCGGGTATCTGCGGCATGTTGATCGCCGCGATCCTGATCATCTTCGGCGTCTACATGGCAATCGCGCCGAACTTCCGTTCTTACTTCATGGGCTTTTGGTCGGTGCTGGTCGGCGTTTTTCTTTTCGACGCGGCGTACAGTGTCGTGAGGCATGTGCGCGTTCGTTTGCAGAACATCGTTCGGGAAGCGATGTCGTCGCCTTTTTCGATCGAGCCCGATCTGTTGATCAGTAATTTGATCGATTCCGTCCTCCCAATGCACCGCCAAGTGGCTTTTCCGGTCGCGCACGATCGGCGGCTGCACGGAATGTTGTCCCTGGAAGACCTGAAATCCTTGCCGCGTGAACGCTGGCATCTCACCCGCGCCCGCGACGTGATGCGGCCAATCGCGCCGCGATTCTTTGTCGAACCCAACGCCACGCTCGATTACGCCCGCGAACTGATGAAACGCAACGGCATCGGCTCGCTCGCCGTCGTCGGCGCGAACGGCGAACTAATCGGCTTCCTGCAAAGCGGTAAATTCAAACGTAAAAAACGCTCAAAACCATCCACAGATTACGCAGAGAAAAGCAGTACCTTAAAGCTGTAAACAAACTTTCAGCGTAATCTGTGGATGGTTTGCCAGCCTCGCTCTTTTCCGAGATAATCCGAACGGAGCTTTCATTCTCGATACTTGAAGGACTCGTCGTATGCTGGCCGTAATCGGCGCGCTCTTTGCCAACGGACTGATCGCAGTTTTGAAGTTTGTGGGCGCCGTCATCACCGGTTCTTCCGGCATGATGGCCGAAGCACTGCATTCGGTTGCGGACACAACTAACCAGATTTTCCTGTTGTTGGGTCTGCGTTTTTATAAACGACCGGCATCAGGAAAGCATCCTTTCGGTTACGGGAAAGAACGGTTCTTTTGGTCTTTCATAGCCGCCATTTTCATTTTCGGTGTCGGCGCGACTTATGCGATCTACGAAGGCATCGAAAAACTGAGGCACCCGCACGCGCCTACGAATCTTTTTTGGGCGTACGTGATACTGGGTCTCTCGTTTGCGCTGGAATCCGGATCGATCGGGCTCGCGATCTATCAGGAAGTGAAAGAAGCGCATCACGAGGGTTTGAGTTTTGCTGAATACTTGCGGGAGTCGAAAGACCCGACCGCAAAGACAGTGCTCTTTGAAGACTCTGCGGCGTTGATCGGTATCATCATCGCTACCACCGGACTGATATTGACCGAGTATCAGGTTGGTGGTGCGGCGGGCGCTTACTGGGACGGTGTTGCCTCGATTTGCATCGGACTGGTGCTGGCGATTGTTGCCTTCGTACTTGCGCGAAGTGCGCGCGGGCTGCTCCTCGGTGAAGCGGCAACCCCCAAAACACTGGCGGCGATCCAACAGGCAATTGAAAGCCACCCGAACGTTGAACGAGTCGTCGAGTTGCTGACGATGCACCTGGCACCGAAACAGATTCTGATTAATGCCCACTTGCAACTGCGGCCGGATTTGCGCACGGGTGATATCGAGCAGTCGATCCGCGAGATCGAGGATCGTATCAAGAAGGCCGAGCCGAAAGTTGAAATGATGTTTCTGGAAGTCGCGCGTGAGGACAACGTTGATCGTCATGATAGCGTTCCGGAGCACATTGGCTAAGGTTGGGATAACGAGCAAGGGTTGAATTTCGAATAGTGTGGAGAAACTAAGTTGCTGTCGCTACGCCGAGCATCAGGTACCCACAAATTTGATAACACGAAGAGATGTTACTGCTACTGCCATACACCGAGTATTTGAGACGAGTCGTTGAGCCGCGCAACATCGCGGACATCGTCTTTGTCTTTTTGCTTGTGTATGCAGTCTTGAAACTCCTGCGCG
>DATEHX010000009.1:0-4240 GCA_035279345.1 Pyrinomonadaceae bacterium
CGATTGCGACATCGGCTATCTCCATCGCGGCATGGAGAAGATCGCCGAGAACCGCATGTACACGCAGATCGCACCGTACTGGGATCGACTCGATTACATCGCGGCAGTGTCGAATGGTCTGGTTTGGGTCGAGACAGTCGAACAGATGATGGGGCTTCCCGTTCCGCCGCGAGCCCACTACCTGCGCACGATTCTCACCGAACTCAATCGCATCGCGTCGCACCTGCTCTGGCTCGCGACACACGCACTCGATATCGGCGCAGTCACAGTGCTGCTGTGGGCGCTGCGCGAACGCGAAGAGATTTTGAAGATTTTCGAACGGCAGTTTGGCGCGCGTTTGACGTGTCATGCGTGGCGCGTCGGCGGTATGCCGAACGACGCTTACGACGACTTTGAAAAAGACGTCCGCCAGTTTGCCAACAATTTTCCAAAGCGCATCGACGAGTATGAAACGGTGCTTTCCGAGAACCGGATCTGGTTGAGTCGTACGGTTGGCATCGGCGTGATCTCGGGTCCGGAAGCGATTGCGATCGGCTTGTCTGGTCCGGCGTTGCGTGGGTCCGGTGTCGCGTGGGACGTGCGTAAGTCGCGTCCGTATGCCGCGTATGCCGACATGGACTTCGACATTCCGCTCGGCGAGAACGGCGATACGTACGATCGTTATCTCGTGCGGCTCGAAGAGATGCGGCAGTCGCGCCGGATCATCGTTCAGGCGTTGGACAATCTGCCCGATGGTCCAGTGAATGCGAAGCTGCCGAAGGTAGTGAAACCGCCTGTGGGCGATTACTACCATTCGATCGAAGGACCAAAAGGCGAGATTGGTTGTTATCTCGTCTCGGACGGCTCTGCGCAGCCTTATCGCGTGCGTGTTCGGCCGCCGTCATTTGTGAATTTACAGGCTTTGAAACAGATGTGCGTCGGCCACCTCGTGGCTGACGTCGTGGCAATCATTGGCACGCTCGATATTGTTTTAGGAGAGATCGATCGCTGATACCTGCATGCTGCTTCTCGGTCCGATAAATATCCTCAACGACCTTTTGCTGAGATTCTTCAGCCAGGAAACGATCAACCATTTTCTTTGGCCGCTGATTCAGATTGGTTTGGTCGTTACGCTCGTTGCCCTGTGGGTCGCGTACGCGACGTATCTCGAGCGCAAGATTTCGGCGTTTATTCAGGCGCGCCTCGGGCCGATGCGCGTCGGACCGTGGGGACTGTTGCAACCGATTGCCGACGGGTTGAAGCTGCTCGTCAAAGAAGACTTCGTTCCCGAGAACGCCGATCGCTGGATCTTTTTCTTCGCGCCTTACATTGCGGTCGCGTCTGCTTTCATCGTGTTTTCCGTGATTCCGTTTGGGCCGGATTGGGCGGTGATCGCGGACGTCAATATCGGATTGTTGCTCGTGTTGGCGGTTTCGAGTGTCGGCGTTCTGGCTTTGATCCTCGCGGGCTGGTCTTCAAACTCGAAATACGCACTGCTCGGCGGACTGCGATCTAGCGCGCAGATGGTCTCGTACGAAGTAGCGATGGGACTTTCGCTGATCGGCGCGTTGATGTTTGCGCGCACGTTGTCGCTTTCGGGCATCGTGGCCGCGCAGGGATCGGATTCGATCTGGTTCGTCCTGTATCAACCGGCCGGATTTTTGCTGTTTCTGATTAGCGGTATCGCGGAGAACAATCGCGCGCCGTTCGATCTGCCGGAAGCCGAGTCGGAACTCGTCGCCGGTTTTCACACTGAATACTCAGGCATGCGCTGGTCGCTTTTCTTCATGGCTGAGTACGCGGCGATGGTCGTCGTTTCCGCGGTCGCGGCGACGGTGTATCTCGGCGGCTGGTACTTTCCGTTTGTTTACCGGTTGGAAGCGGCGGGACATCACAACCTTTACGTGATCGTAAGCCTGCTGGTGTTTCTGGTTAAGGTTTCAATTATTCTTTACATCTATTTCTGGTTGCGTTGGACCCTGCCGCGTTTTCGTTACGACCAGTTGATGGATATTGGTTGGAAGTGGTTGATCCCGTCGGCGCTGATCAATATCGTACTCTCGGCGATCGCGATGTTCGTCGTGCAAGGGTTGAACGGCCGGTGGGGGATGAAGACCATCGAGAATTTTAGTCTCGGTCTAAATCTGACGACGCAAGGCAAGGCGATCGTGATCGTGTTCGGCGTAGCGGGCTTGTTCATTACCGCCTTCCTGATGTCGCGCATCAACTGGCGTTCGCGCGACTTCAATATGAAGACGCAGCGGCGAAATATTCGTCTGGTGAATTTGCCACAGGGTAAGCCGGCGGTTTTAAAAAGTGAGGTGTAGTTCCAAATGCCTTTAGTTGAGACTCCAAAACCGACGTGGTCGCAGAAGCTGAAACGGTTCTTCATGATCGATCTGATCAAAGGACTCGGGCTCACGCTCAAGTACAACCTCGGCGCAATCACCGACAAGGATGCGGTTGCGGGTAAGGGGATCTACACCGAGCAGTATCCGAAAGTGCGACCGGACGTGGCACCGCGTTTTCACGGCGCGCCGCGGTTGAACATGGACCCGGAGACGCACGACACGCTTTGCATTGCGTGTAACCTTTGCGCGCTTGCGTGTCCGGAAGACTGTATCGACGTGATTGCAATGGACGTCGAGATCATCGTGGCGGGCAAACCGCGTCGTAAGAAAGTGCTCGACGAGTTTATCTTCGACACTTCGCGGTGCATGTTCTGCGCGCTCTGCCAGGAAGCGTGTCCGACATCGTGTCTCGAGCTGACGCAGGATTTCGAGCTCGCGACCTATTCACGCGCCGGCTTTGTCTGGAACCGCGAGATGTTGGAACAAGGTCGCGAGACCGTGAAGTACACCAGCTAGCAAAGCTTTGAATAGGTCCAATAGGACCTATAGGACCTATTAGAAATCATGATCCTCTCAGGTTATGCGGCGCTCTTCTTCTGGATCTTCGCACTCGCTGCGATCTTTGCGGCGCTGCTGACGGTGATGGCGCGCAATGCCGTGCATAGTGCGCTGTTTCTGATCTCGTCGCTGGTTTCCGTTGCGGCGTTGTTTGTGCTCGCGGGCGCGGAGTTTATCGCGGGCGTGCAGATACTGGTTTATGTTGGCGGCGTGATGGTCCTGTTTCTGTTTGTGATCATGCTCGTCAACGTGAGCGCCGAAGAGAAGGGCAGCGAACAGATCTTCAACAAACAGCGGCAGGTCACGGCGAGTTTGATCTTCTGTTTCCTGCTCGTCGCCGGTGTGCTCTACGCGGTGAACGAAGGTTATCGCGGCTTGCAGAGATTGCATCCGCCACCGGAAGCAGCGGTCGGTCCGCCGCCAACTCGGAGTGGTCCACCGACAGCGACCGGAACCAGTGTCATGACGAAAGACACCGAGCGCGTCGGCAGCAGTCTATATCGTTATGCTTCGTTGCCTTTCGAAATCGCGAGCGTGCTGTTGCTGGTGGCCATCATCGGCTCCGTGATGCTGGCGCGAACGCTCAAACAGGAAGCTTCTGCTGACGACGTCGATCCCGACAGCTTGCAAGAAGAGATCGCGCGAGATCCCGAACTCGCGAAGTTGGAACCACAGTCTGAATGAACATGCTCAACTTTTTCATTCCTGCGCTGGCTTTTTTATTCCAGGAAGCTGACGGCAGCCGTTTCGCGCAGATGAAACAAGCGGCGACGAATCCCGATCTGTCGAAGTTTCTCGTGATCGGCGCGCTGCTCTTCATCATTGGCGTGGCGGGAGTCTTAACGCGGCGCAACATTATCGTCATCTTCATGTCGATCGAGTTGATTCTCAACGCCGCGAATCTCAACTTCGTCGCGTTCTCACGCTACTTGCAGGAAACGGGCAGCATGAACGCGGTCGCCGGCCAGATCTTCACGGTGTTTGTGATCGTCGTGGCGGCGGCTGAAGCAGCGATCGGACTGGGAATCGTGATCGCGCTTTATCGCAACAAGGAAACCATCTGGGTAGACGAGATCGATCTGCTGAAGTGGTGAAGAAAAACCTATAGGTCCTAAAAAACTATAGGTCCTATAGGACTTATAGGACCTATAGCACGCAATTTTTGGCGCTCAAATGCACAAATACATCTGGCTAGTTCCCCTGCTACCACTGATCGGCGCCGCCATCAACGGCCTCTTCGGCCGTAAGTTTCGTTTTTCTGAAACGTTGATCGGCGGCATCGCGGTTGGCTCCGTTGCGCTGGCTTTCCTCATCAGCGTCGCGGCCGTCGTGTCGTACGGATTCGGCAGTCA
>DATEHX010000010.1:0-28559 GCA_035279345.1 Pyrinomonadaceae bacterium
GCGCCCTGGATCCTGATGGACTTCCGCTCCCCACGCCGCCCGCTACCGGGAATTCAGGACTACTGGAATCGAAAAGGATTGATTTCGAATCGTGGTGAGAAAAAGAAGGCGTTCTACGTGATGCAGCAGTGGTATCGTGAGTTAGGTGAAGCAGTACAAAGATAGCGTTTTGTAATCGGGAGAGTCGACATTCCCTTGTCCCATGTGCCTAGCTAATTAATATTTGTCCACAGACGTGCATCACAAAAAATCCCGAGATGCTTGACATTCGTCGTTGCAACAATCGCTTCATGGCCTTGACCTCTAACCACTGAGGCGTGGGCCGAAAGGATCATATCTCCGTCCAGCGAAGCATCTGCTGCGGTCGGCTTTCCAAGTTTTCTAGCCTGCGCCCAGAAGGCAGCCGCTTGATCCATTACCGCAGTGGTTATAGGCATGAATCCAATCGCACTTCGCAATGCATCAAGTTTAACAAGTGCTTTAGTGCTACCTGTGTGCAACATCTCTCGTCTTAATTCATAATCCGAAATACCTGGGACCAACACACGAACTCCATTTCGTAACTGTGTGCGCATCCATTGATTACATAGATCACTCTGAGGAGAAGCCTTTGGGTGGGTGATTAGGCCCAGCGGCCCGGTGTCAAGCAGGACTATTTGACTCATGGAAATAGTTTTCGATCGGATAAACGGTCCCGCTCCAATGCTGCCTTTATGAGGTTCCAGGACGCTTTTTGCTCGTCTTCATCCTCGTCATACCAAGACTCTAACAACGAAATTGCGTTCGCAACGTCAATATTAGGAATGGCCCAGGGATCTTCAGACCGTATCGTGTTGTCCTTTTGATACATAGGCAATTGCCTAACTGCTTTAGCCTCGTCCTCGGGTAACCAATTAACGTAGCGGGCTTCTACTATACAATCCTCGAAAGGCGTGAATCGTATCTTTACTGTGTCCTCGCCCTTCGCGTGCTGTAGTTGTTTACGCAGGTCTGCCAAATCCTCAGCCGTAATATACGTGCGATCAAAAAAGAGTGTCACTGGGCCAAGCATGACGTGAGTATTAAAGATGGGTACTACTTGTCCTTCAAAATGAACTGCCATTGCAGCGGGATGACCAGCTGCGAACATCTCGAGAGTGTTCCTCGCCTGTTCAATTGGCGAAATACTTATCCAAGGGTGAGAGTCATATTTAGCCCGACCCGTTTTTAAAATGTCCGCCGTTGCCGCAATTGTATTGCAAACTTCAGATGTGATGTTGTCGTGTGGAATGTAAAATGAAATACCTGTCTTCTCTTCGATAAATGCTAACCGTTGAAGTGTCTTTATCAGGCGCGCGTCTAGGGGTTCAAATTGTCCAGAGGGGACAGTTCCGCTAGCAATTATTAGATCACCTCCGGTGATGGGATGCCGCCCATGAATCCGCAACGTGCCTCCATCGACTAACGCTTCATAAAAGGCTGAGTTTGTCAGAGCTTGGCTTACACTCAATCCCGCATGGTTCAATGTAAAGCTTACAAACATTTGCTCGGAATCAGTGTCGATGCGCAGAAGGAAGTCCCAAGGTGTCTGTTGATCTCCACTGCTTAGAGTAAACTCATTATCACCGGCAATACTTACCTCAAAAGGTATGTCATCCAACACAACACTGGCGCCTTCCTCTGAAGTGACTTCTAAGCTCAAACGTGCAAGTCGAGGTGCTCGCGACGTCTCTAATCCTACCGGCGATGGTGAGCCAGTGACTTTGGTAACACCTATAGTAATTTGGGTATTTGAAATGCGAATGGAGTCAAATGTCTCGCCTCGCAGCGAAGAGGGGTGCTCTACCGGGGAAAAAGGGGCCGGTGGTACACCGGACAACTCCAATGTGCGCGACAACGGCAAGTTATGGGCACCTCCTTATTCAACGTGAACGATGCAATTTGTTTTTTGTCCCTATACTTTCGGACAAGCCAGTCGGACCAAAGCCATTGGGCATACGCTAGTTTATCGTAAATAGTGCAAGTTATTGTAGTCTTGAAACTATGGCATCACCGGCGAAATGGGAATACGATTACTTAGATTGCGCCCCTTGTACTTTGGTAGCCACAATGTAATTCCAGAAAGACTATAAGATGACCAACCCAACTCTTTCTCGTCGTAGTTTTTCCAAGTTGATTAGTGTAGGCGCTGCCTATGCCGCCTTAAAACCGCCCTATGAAATGAGAGGAGCGGGGTTTTCGACTATATTGAGCGCGACGCCAGCGGCGAACGTCGTGCGTCTTAGCTCGAATGAAAACCCGTATGGCCCATCGCCTGCGGCGTTGAAGGCGATGACCGATGGGTTCAGTCTCGCTTGGCGGTATCCGGATGAGCATGCGGATGTGTTGGCGGAGGAGTTGGCGAGAATGCATGGCGTGCCGGCGGAGCAGGTGCTGCTTGGCGATGGATCGGGAGAGATTCTGAAGCTCTGCGCCGCTGCGTTTACCGGACGTGACAAGAAGATCGTCATTGCTAATCCGACGTTCGAAGCGATCGCTCGTCATGCGGGTGTGGCGAATGCTGAAGTAGTTAAGGTCGATCTTTCGCCGGACTACAGTCACGACCTGAAAAAGATGCTGGCGGCTGCCAATAGTGCAGGGCTGGTTTATATCTGCAATCCGAATAATCCAACGGCCAGCCTGACGCACAAAAGCGAGATCTCCGATTTTCTGGCGAAGCTTTCGCCCGCGACGATCGTGTTAGTTGATGAGGCGTACCACCATTACGTCGAGAGCAATGACTATGAAAGCGTGATACCGCTCGTGAAGCAGTATCCGAACCTGATCGTCGCGCGCACGTTCTCAAAAATTTACGGCATGGCCGGACTGCGCTGTGGTTACTGCGTCACGCAACGCGCAAACATCGGACGCCTGAGAACGCATCAGATTTTCGATAGCGTAAACATCATGGCGCTCGTCGCCGCACTCGCGAGTATAAAAGATCCAGACCAAGTCACTCGTGGACAACGGCTAAACGCCGAAGTAAAGAAGAGCGTCTACGCCGAACTCGACACACTCGGCTACCGCTACATCCCCTCGCACGCCAACTTCATGATGATCGATCTCCGCCGCGAAGTCAGACCCGTCATCTCTGCCCTGCGCACACGCGGAGTGGAAGTCGGCCGCCCCTTCCCGCCCCTGCCAAACTTCCTGCGCGTCACGATCGGCACGGCGGCTGAGATGAAGTTGTTTTTGGCGGCTTTCAAAGAAGCTATGGTATAAACTGCGGCGTTATGAACGCGCGCTAGCTTGTTTTGCGTTCAAGCTTTAGCTGCTTGCGTCGGAAGGCAGCCTAAAGGCTGAACTCAAAACGCGTACTAAAAACTGTTTTGTGCTTCTTGTGCCTCCTTGTGGCATAAATACCTACGCTAAAATGTGTTCCGATTATGACAAAACACGCACTACTAATAACCGCGTCATTGCTCGCGATGACTTTCGTCAGCGCGCGACCGCTGAATACTCCAACCGCCGAAAAACTCGAGACGCGCTGTGGTTGGTTCAGTAATCCTACGCCGGGAAACGCCTGGTTGTACGATCGGGATGGTGAGTGGACCATCAGTGTACAGGGGGGTTATCAGGCCGAAGGAGATTGGCCGGACTTCCCGCCCAAGCAGTGGGTCGAGACGAACGTGCACTACGGCTATGGTTGCGCTTGTCTTAAGGTGACAGTGGACCACTCGACGTCAAAAATAATCAAGATTGAAAGCGCGCGAGCGCGTCCCTTATCAGTCTGCCGCCGCGACAAAGCGCTACGCAAGCACGACTTCAAATGAAATCATAACGCTCGAAATGGGACAGTTTTCCAAATGGTTACTTCATGAAGACCAGAAGGAATTCTTCGACTACCTTTTCGCGATCGTCCTCAACACAGTCTTTCTACTACTCATCGCACTACTGCTCTGGCCACTCGGCAGGGCGGGGTTGGCGTGGAAATTAACCAAGGCTTACTGGATTTTTTGGACCGCCGTCATCGCGGTGTCGTGCCTCCTCGCACTCGCACAACGTATATTCAAGATGGATCTGTACGAACGCGGGAACGCGTACATCATCACCGGCCTCGCGGTGAGCGCGTTTCTGCAAGTGGGCTGGTCGGCGTATGCGTCGCCCGTCATACACAACTCAACAACCAGTGCGTCAGTTCTGGTGATTATAATTCTGTACGTCGTGGGCGGTATTTCAGCGTACGTCGCTGCCGTCATCGTGGGCGCGTTCTATATGGGCGGTCTCTACCGGCTCGTCAATTCCGCACTTGCAATCCTCAGCTTCATTGTATTCAGCGTCTGGCCTGCCGCAGGCAGCGCGATGTACGGTTGGTTTTTCAATATCTTCGAACGCTTCCAACTCGTCTGGTAGCGGACGCGGGTTTCTTCGTCAATAAGTGAACCGCCAAAATCAAAACCAACGCAGTCGCAGCGATCAAGAGAGCCTTCACATACCAGAGCTGCCAAACGGAGCCCTTTTCAACAATCGCATACGACACAGGCACAGGCTTTTTTTCGAGCACCTCATTGCCCGAACAGATTCCACTTATTAGTTTGCCTTTGAACTCATGGGCAAAAACACGATAGACGATGTCCGGGGAAAACGAAGCGTCACAATCTGTCCATTCGCTGAAAATCGTAACCTCGTTAACGTACCGGCCTTTGAGCATTTTGTTTATACGGAACGTGTACGACGTGGGATAGCCATCCGCGGTTCGTCCGATACGAATGAGCTCTCCTTCGAAAACAACATCGGCTCTTTGAAGGCATTCCTTTGGCGACGGCGTCATGCAGTCGCACGCCAAAGCCCTGCCACCTGTCGCCAGAACCAAAAACATGGAGACCGTTGCAAGAAGAAGTATTCGCATGTGAGTTCTCCGCTGAGCTCTGAAACAAATCTGAAATGAGCGCCGTACTATGCGAGAATCGAGCTCGGCACGCAATCCAGTCCTGACAAACGAGAAAACAAATGAAGCGACTTTCTCCCAAACTCCAAAATAATCGTAGGCTCTACATTTTTTCGGTCCACGCCGCAGTGTTGTGCGCAGTGTTGTTAACGCCGCTCACGATTCACGCGCAGGATCTCGCGTGGCCGCAATTCCGTGGGCCCGAGTCGAATCCGGTCGGCACGCACGCGCGTCTCGCGGAGCGCTGGTCCAAGACTGAAAACATCGAGTGGTCGTTCGACGTTCCCGGCCGCGGCTGGTCGTCACCGATCGTCACCGGCGGCAAGGTTTACGTCACCAGCGTCACGACCGAAGGCAAGTCGAAGGAACCGCAGGTTGGCACCGAGTACAGCAACGAGTACGTCGCCGAACTGCAAGCACAGAAACTCTCGATGGAGGAGATCATCAAGCGCCTGAACGACCGCGACATCGAGTTGCCAAACGAAGTGATGCTGCACTACATGCTCTACCGGCTCGATCTAAAGTCCGGTAAAGTCGAATGGCAGAAAGAGTTCTTCGCCGGCCGTCCGCCCGGTGGCCGCCATCGCAAAAACAGCTTCATCTCCGAAACGCCAGTCACCGACGGCAAGTTAATTTATTTGTACGCAGCGAATCTCGGTTTGTGGGCCTTCGATCTGAAAGGCAATCAGGTCTGGCACACACCACTCGAGTCGAATCCAATTTATCTCGATCTAGGAACGGGCGCTTCTCCGGCGCTTGCAGGAAATTTACTGATCGTCCTGTGCGACAATCAGAAACAGCAATACATCGCCGCGTTTGACACGAAAACAGGCAAACAAGTGTGGCGCACGGAACGAGATCTCGGCGGCAGAACGCCGCCGGTCCAACGATCCGGCTGGTCGACGCCGTACGTTTGGCGCCACGCACTGCGCACTGAAATCGTCACGCTCGGACCAGGCGAGGCAGTCAGTTACGACCTTAACGGAAAAGAATTGTGGCGTTTGAAAGGTACGTCCGGTACGCCGGTCCCCACGCCGTTTGCTTACGAAGGTTTGCTTTACATCAACGGCGGCCGCGGCCGGCCGTTGTTCGCGATTGCTCCCGGCGCTACCGGCGACATTTCTTTGAAAGAAGGCGAGACGTCAAACAAGTACATCGTTTGGTCGCAAGCGCGCGGCGGCACGTATCTGCCATCTTCAGTCGCATATCAAGGCGCGATCTTCACGTTGACCGAAACCGGAATTTTGAATCGCTTCGACGCCAAGACCGGAAAGCAAACCTACAAGACTCGCGTCGATCCAACCGCGGCCAATTTCACGACTTCGCCGTGGGCCTACAACGGCAAGCTCTTCTGCCTGAGTGAAGAAGGCCAAACGTTCGTAGTCTCCACCGGCGAAGAGTACAAGCTATCGCACATCAACGTGCTCGACGATTTCTCGCAGGCATCTCCGGCGCTCGTCGGCGACCGTTTGTTGCTGCGAACCGAACACAAGCTCTACTCGATTCGCCGCGCGAAATAGACGAAAGGGGCTGGCGCTCGTCAGCCCCGCTTCGTTCAGCCTCTCTCGGGCCACAACTCAACCGCCTTCAATACGCGCGCCAATCCACGATTGATGTACGCTCCGAGCGCAACGAGTCCGAGCACCACAATTGAATAACAGCTCACCGTCGCGATCAGCAGCAGCACGTGCGATCGATTCGATAAGTCAGCCAGAAGCAGGAAACTGATTACAAACGCACTTTCCAAAATCGCAGCCCCGATAAAAGCCAGTTTGAAGTTTCGTTCAGTTCGATCGATACGCGCCAAAGCAACGGCCCTGACGCGATCCAGATCTGCACTCCGTTCCATATAGCCCTCCTTAGCCTTTGCCACAAAGAAGCACAAAAAAGGCTCTTGTGCCTCTTTGAGGCTTCATTTATGCGTGACGTGAAACACTGCAAAGACCATCACGATAAACTCGACGATGGCAAAAACGATCAACGCTCGTTTGATTTGCATTTCACTTCTCCTCTTTTGCAAAACTTCGGCGCAGACTCTCCAGTCCGTATGCCAACCGGGACTTCGCTGTGCCAAGTGGAATCTCCAAAACGGCTGCGGCCTCAACCAGCGACATCTCGTGCAAGTAGAACAGAACGACGACTGCGCGACTCGCCGGCGACAACTGCTCAACCAATTGCGGCAAACTCTCGATTAGCTCCCGCGAAAACTCTTTCTCCGCAGCCGGTTGCATCGCCAGTGTCGCTTCATCGCGAACCTGGTCACTCCAGCGCCGCTCACGATTCAAATATCGAAACGCTTCGCGAGACGCGATTTGATAACTCCACGCACGAAACGCCTGCGGCTCTCGCAACCAGCGCAGCTTGCGATATATGCGAATGAAAACTTCCTGGAGGATGTCTTCAGCCAGGTGTTGGTCTCTGACGAGACTAACGATGTAACGAAAGAGCGGCTCCTGAATGCTCTTGAACAGTTCGTTCAAAGCCTCGTGGCTGCCGGACTGTGCCTGCAATACCCACAAGCTTTCGCGCTGCGCTGGCGTTCTCTCGGCCATGCACCTATAAGACCCGCAAAATCAGTTTCCGGTTCGGATCGGTAGCCACAAAAAGGCACAAGAGGCACAAATGGTTTAGTAAACCTCTTGTGCTTCTTGTGCCTCTTTGTGGCACTGTAATGTGTTATCTACAACCGCCGCAATCGCCTCGGCGCAACTGCTGGTTATAAACCTGCAAATCGCGCCGGTAGCCTTCGATGATGTCGAGGATGAACCGTATGTCTTCGTCTTCCTTGTACGGATAACGCGTGTACGCGGTGGAAATCGACGCATCGAGCGCATTCTGCGCCTGCAAGTAGTTTCCTCGGCGCGCATGATGCGTCATCTGGAAAAGCGAATCCGCCAACTCCGCGATGGTCGTGTTCTTCTTAACTTCCAGATCGACCAGCGGATCGCACGATTCACGCTCTGACGTAACAAGACGCAGATCCTGCACTTCCTCGACCATGCTCTTGCGTCTGACGTCGTAATACGTGAGCCGCACCTTTACGGGCAGCGCACTCTTGAGCGAGCCAGCGCGAAACTTCGCCATCACGACCTGCGTCAGACCATTGTTCATGTCGTCCAGCGGAATGGTGACGTGGCCGTTGCCGTACTGCGGCGTGTAGCCATAGATTTTTGCAACCTGTAAACCCGGACCATATTCGATCTTGACCTGAACATTCTTCGCGACTGATGAGACAAGACTCTGCACTTCGTTGATAAAAACTTTGTTGATGTCTTTGTAGTCGGAGATGAAGTGATAAAGCCCGCGTCCGGAACGCGCGAGGGTACGCAGGAGATCGTTGTTGAGATCGAGTCCGACGCCGATCGTTGAAAGATCGATTCCCTGCCCGTTGTAAAGCGCCGAGTCGTGGGCAATGCGAGAAGGCTCAGTGACACCCTGGTTGGCGATGCCGTCGGTAAGCAGGATCACGCGGTTGGTCGCGCCCGCGCGAAAATGTTTTCTCGCCTCCGTATATCCAAGCATTAGACCACTGTGAAGATTCGTCCCACCACCGGGCTCGAGACAGTCGATCGCGTATCGCACGCCGGCGCCGGAATCCAGAGCACTCGCCGGATACAACACCTGCGCACTCGTGTCGAAAGCTACGATCGAGATGATGTCGTTGGAGCGCAGCTTCGTCAGCATCGCGTGCAGACTTTCTTTCACGCGCGACATCTTGTCGCCATCGGCCATCGAGCCGCTTTTATCAATCACCAAAACAAGATTCAGCGGACGTAAGTCGGTGCGTTCGTCAGCTTCGGCGGTCGTGAATCCGATTTGCAGCACTGCTTCACGTTGCAAACGCGCGATCTCGCCGTTGCCCCAGCGCGTGTCCAGCGCGACAGCCTGGCCTACCTTCGGCAACGGCAGCCGGTGCTTGTGATAATTCACAAACTCTTCGACGGCGACTTCTTCAGGAATTCTGAAAGCCGGAGCGGGAACGGTGTAGGTGGGCGTTGAAGGATAGGACGACGGATAGTAGGTGCTGGTTGCGGGGGCCGAAGAGGTGGAACCGGAATTAACAATCGCGCGGCTGCGGGAAACAGAGGCCGCCGAGCCGCTTTGCTGCGCTAAAACGGACGTCCAGGAACACAAACAGAGTAGTACAAACGCGAGGCACTTCTCGAAGAAACGATAGACCTTCATCACCTTTCTCCTATTTGTCTTTGAACTTTCAGTTTGCGAGCGGGGAGCCCTGAGTAGACCGCTTGTTCTTTTGGTTCACAGATTCGGTGAGATGGATTTGAGTTGTCCGGTGAGCGCAAAAGATCTCGAGCGCATTTTTGATTGACTTCCGTCCGCCCCCCGTTCTATTGTGCGCACATAAAGCGGCGCTGAACCTAAGCTCATTACCTTGCGGCAAACCTCAGTGATAGGTTCAGCAATTTTAAGCTCAGCGATCCTTAACGTCCGAGTTATGTGTACTCATCACGCGTAATTGGGAGAATTTGATGCAAAGTCTATTAGTGTTTATTCCCGGCATGATGGGTAGCCAGCTACGAGAGCATTCACCCAACGGTGCGGGTAAATTGTTGTGGTCAGAAGACATGCCTCACACGATGAAGCAGGTCGCCGCCAACCCCGCGCTCTTAAAGTGGTCCAATAAGCCTCATCGGCCTGACGGAGTGCTCAATACCATCGACGTATGGATCAAGAAGATTGAGATTTGCCGGCATTTAAGAGACGAGATGATTCGACTCGAGTCGGCGGGTGATTTTGAATACGCTGAGTTCTCGTACGACTGGCGCCAGAACATCTTTGATGTCCCACAGCAGTTAGGAGAATGGTTACGTAAGAAACACGGCTTCAAGGTTGACGCAGATGGGAAACAAGAGCGTGAGGACGAACCGCGGTTGAATCTGATTGCCCACAGCATGGGTGGCCTGGTGTCTGCAATCTCAATGAGCACGGGCTTTATTCACCCTGAGAATGTTCGCAGATTGATCTGCATAGGAACGCCTTTTTACGGATCTCCGGGAGCATTTCGCGGCCTGTATAGCCTCGGTTATTTGCCAGGCATGGAATGGCTTTCATGGGCCATCAACATTCGTAAGAATTGGCGTACGTGTAAGAAAAACCTGAGACAGACTTTTCAATCGTTCATCAGTACGTATCAACTGCTACCGCACCAGTGTGACACCTTCGCGGATGTAAAAAACGTCGGCAAGATTCATCCTCTTGCCGGGCCAGTTCCGGTTCCACCTCCGCACGTTGCTCCTCAGAGTGTCGTAACAGACCTTCATTCCCAGTTAATGGCTTTCGAAAACTTACTGAAGAGCCTGCCGCACCTGAAAGATCATTATCACTTTATTTTTAGTGAGCACCCGCGAAACACTGAGTCTGAATATAAAGTTTGCGCGTCAGCGGCGCAGGACACCTACGAGCGCGTTCGTAATCTGTCCTGGGGCGATGGAGATGGAACCGTGCTGGTTAAGTCCGCGACCATGCATGATGAGTTGTCGCTCTCGCGACGCAGAGTCGTGGGAGTACCACACATGGAAATGTGCAACCATAAAGACGTAGTAGATCTGGTGAAACAACTGCTCGCATAAGAAAGAACGGTGTGTCATGAATTTGTCCGGGGCAATTGAAATGATGAGTTACGACCCGCGATTCTCGTGGGTTAATAACAGTCCGCTGGCATACTTCAACAAGCACACCTTAGCTGTCGGCGAGCAGCTCAAAGTTCTGGTTCGTTACCCGCAGTGGTGGTACGGCCCGCCTTATTTGAGTATTTCCACTGCCGGAGCGAACGGAGAGCAGCTATTAACGAAGGAATTAACTCCGGCGATGTTTATCGGTCAGTCAAAGATTATCCCGGGACACTTTTATTCCGACTACTACGGCACGGTCGTGAACACTACGGATGAGTTGCAAAGCGGTCCTTACGTAGCGCAAGTACTGGTTTCAGGACGAGACCGCGAGATTAATCGCGTCGGCACGAAGCACTCGTTTGAAGTCTACGACCCTGATTTCTACACTGAACGATTACAGGAGATGATGGGTGACGCCTGGGATGAGCCGGTTTATTTGGATAATCTGGAGCGGGAAGGAATAGAAGACTTGTTGTTGAGTCTTCCAACCGATGAGTTTCTCGCTTTCTTACCGGAAAGCACCGTTTTCGATAACAGGACTATCTGCCATCTTTTCGGTCCCCTCCTTACGACTTTTATGCAAAGTGCGATGGGTCCGCTGCCGTTTCCGGTTGATTACCGCGTTTCTGTCGATGATAACCGCCTTCCGCACATCGATCTGATTAAGTTGATCTGGTTGCTCAATGCGATAGCACCGGCCTGGGCGGACATGATGTTTTTCTCTGGGGCTTGTATAGTATGGTCGAGAGTTGACGATCAAGGCATGTCCGTAGGCATTCAAGGATACCCGGATTTATTTCAAAGGCGTTTCGAAACGCAAGAACACGGCGAGTTTCCCCCGTTATTGAGAACCGTTACCAACAACATCAGGAATGAGATTGACTGTGACATAAGATTGAGTCCACCGTACGAAGCTCTAGTTGCGATTAGAGAATAATCAAGTGAACAGTTCCGGCCCGGCTAACTAATCCTCCGATCAGTTTTATCAATCGTGCGCTTTCAAACACTAAAGCTACTGACCATTTTCTGCGCGCTGTCGCTGCTTGCAGCGCTGTGCGTTTGCGTAATTGCTTCGGCTCAAACTCAACAAAAACCGGCAACTCCGGAACCGTCGCCACAGGAACGTTCCTTGACGCCGGCCGAGCGGCGTGGGCGAGCGATCTATTTTCGTGGCGAGACTTCGGGCAAGAAGGAAGTCATGGCGATGATCGGCGATGTCGACGTGCCCGCCAGCACTGTGAATTGCGCCGGTTGTCACGGCCGCCGCGGCGAAGGCAAAACGGAAGGCGGCGTCACCGCGGGAAATCTCACGTGGAACAATCTCATCAAGCCGTATGGCCACACGCACCCGAACGGACGCAAACATGGACCGTTCAGCGAATCATCGTTCGCAATGGCTGTGGTGCGTGGAGTCGATCCCGGCGGGAATAATCTGGTCGTGGCGATGCCGCGTTACCGCTTGTCCATCGAGGACATGAACGACCTCATCGCGTACATCAAGCGGCTCGAGTTCGATCGCGATCCGGGTCTGACGTCTGAAAGCATTGACGTTGGCGTGCCACTGCCGACGGCCCCGGCTCTCGCTGAAACAGGCCAGGCGATTCGTCAGGTCATCACCGCCTACTTCGACGAGCTGAACGCGCAAGGTGGAATTTACAACCGCAAGATAAAACTCCATTTCACTGAACCCGGCGCGACGGATACAGCGACGGGTTTACGCGCCTTGATGAATGGCGGTCAGGTCTTTGCATTCGTCGGCGGCTTGAGTGCCGGTGCCGACAAACAGATCGCGACACTAGCACGCGAAGAGGAGATCCCGTTCATTGGACCGGCGACGCTGCTGCCACAAGCGGAACAGCCACCGAATCGTTACATCTTCTACTTGTTGCCGGGAGTAAGAGAACAAGCGAGCGCTCTGGCGAACTTCGCGGACCAGCAGTTTGGGTTGAAGAAACAACACTCGGCGATAGTTTTTCCGGCTACCGAGTTGCCTACCGCGGCCGGTGAAGCTGCTGCTGAACGAGTGAAACAAGCAACCGGAGCTGAAGCGGCGAAGGTCTCTTACGCGACCGGAAGTTTTGATGCGAACAAGCTCGCGCAGCAGTTAAAGACCGAAGGCACAACGGCGATATTCATCTTTGGGTCCGGTAGTGAAACCGAGAGTTTTATTCAAGCCGCAAACGCCTTGCAGTGGAATCCATACGTCTTCACACTCGGCGTGCTTGCATCGAAAGATCTGGCCCAGAGTCTTCCCGCGCCTTTCTCGAAGAAGGTTTTTCTTTCGTTTCCGACAGTACCGGGAGATGTCAACACACTCGGCGTCGCCGAATTTGGCGCACTGGTCCAGAAATATAAGCTGCAAACGAAACACACGGCCGCACAACTCGCGGCGCTCGCGGCGGCAAAGGTTTTTGTCGAGGCTCTCAAGCGCTCTGGCGCGGATCTGAGCCGCGAACAACTCATCACATCCCTTGAGAGTCTTTACGACTACCAAACGAATTTCATGCCGAAGCTCATCTTTGGTCCAAACCGCCGCGTAGGCGTTGCCGGGGCGTACGTGATCACGATCGATTCTGAGACGAAAGAGTTTGTATCGGCCGGCGCCTGGGTTGGAGCGAATTAATTATTCAATACCTCTAACTCCGCTCGACACGCTTGTTGAACTCGCTTCGTGTTTTGGTCGCTCTGCGCACCGTCACGACCGTCGTCCGGAATGAGCCACGTGCCGTTCTCACCCTGAATCAGGTGCCCGAGTTCGTGTAACAGAATCAACGCCCGCGCCGGTCGCGTGCCTGGCTGAAAACTGCCCACGTCGGCGGGAAACCGTCGCATAAATTCCAAACGACGCTTGTAGAACGATCCATCACTGTTCACCATAACGTCGTCGAAGAGTCGATAAGTTGCTTTAACGACGGGGTTGTAGATCACCCGCGGCCGTCCTGACATCTGAAACGACACCTCACTCACCAACCGTCTCGATCTTACGAGCGGCATGAAATCGTTGAGTACGGTTGTGGCCGCGCGTGGTCCACCGTAGAACCGGCTACAAGTGTTCGGGCGGCTAAGAATCCTGAAGACGTCGGCATAAGCCTGGCTCAGCTCCCAGTTTCTCTGTTTGATAAGCAACTGGTTCGGCAGCTCCGCGGAACTTGCGTTGGCTCCGATTTCCAGAACCGGTTGCTCTTCTTCGTTTGCTTGTTGAGCCTGGACGTTAGCAGATTGCAGCAACAAGAGACTGATTAGACTGCTGGTCCAAAGAGACATGTTTGCACCCCCTCAAACCAATTCGATAGGCGAATTGATAACTGAACGGAGGCGCAGGCGTATTGGAAGAACCTAGCGTGCGTGTACGTGATTAGCGTTCGGGTGGCGATGTCTGTGAAGCGCGGAACTCGGTGGGAGTAAAGCCGGTATGTTGCTTGAACAAGTGACTGAAATGACTCTGATCGTAGAAACCCGCCGCCAACGCAATCTCGGCGATCGAATCTTCGGTTTCAGACAGTTGGCGCGTGGCCCAATCGAGACGGAGCCGGCGAAGGTACTCGCCGATAGTAGTTTGATAGTGTTTTTTGAAGGTTCGCGCGAGATGCGTCGGATGAACTCCAACGGTGCTCGCGACATCGACGAGATTCAGCGCGTCGTTGAACTGCGCGTGCAGCAGATCGCGTGCCTGGGTCAGCCAGGCCGGTGGATGCACGGGCATCTTGACCAACGATCGCGAGGCGTGCCCGAGCAGTTCGAGCATCAATCCTTCGACGATCACCGGCGCGACGCTGTCTTTTATTCTCGACTCGTGATAAATGCGCAAGGCGAGCGCGGCCACCGGACCACCTGAAAAGCACTTGTGCCCTTCAAAAACGCTCGCTATGTGGCGGCAGGAAGCGAGCCAACTATTTTCCAACTCAATCATCAAACCACGGTGAGCCACGGAGCCGATTTGATTCTCATGCACGAGCCTCGGAGCGCGAACGATCACACAACCCGGTTGCTCGACAATGCGATTACCAGCACTGATCTCGAGGCCCTTGCCGGCCAGCGTCAAACAAAGACTGGCAGCGTCATGAATGTGAGGCGGCGTTTTGTAGTTGGGGGTATGCAGCTTTTCGGTCAACGTTAACCCGGACAGTTTGATCCGGTTGAGTTCCTGATGGACAGGCTTCTGGACCGAGGGTGTTTCCAGTTTTACGGGGTGCATATTCCTTGCGCCGATTGGGACAGTGCACTAAACGATCTCAACCACGGGAATGTTCGCGAGTTCTGGTATAAATCGACTTGAACTGCTCAGGAGGCGCCTTATGACAATCGAAAAGCGAGTTGTGGTCTTTGCTTTTACCGGCTTGTTGACTTTCGCGCTGAGCGTATGGCTGACGCCGCCAGCATCTCGAATACCTTTGCCGCAATCTCAGCGCTCTCGCTGGCAGGTGCTGCTTTCGTTTGAGAATCAGGATCTCGAAGGTCTAAGCGAGGAAGCTCGGCGCGAAGTCGCGATAGCGGCCAGCGCCGTTACAGGCCAGCAAGAGGTAAGCGAACTCCATCCTTTCACTCCCGCCCTATTTCGCTCGATTTCAAATACCGCGGGTGAGAAGCACTACATCCTGGTCGAAGACGGAACTCCGGAAATCATCCCGGCTCAGGCTCGAATACGCGTTCATCTTTTTGACACCAAAGGCCGCATACTAAGCAAGGACAACTTCGCTGCGGGGTGGCGCACTGTACTGACCGCATTTCGCGTTCGAAAGCTTTCTGTTTTAGACAGTGAGGCATTGATCGTTGATACCGATTATTGTTTTGGCGGGTCTCCGGCCCAGCAGTACTATGCAGTAGTCGGAGACCGTCTCATGCTGGTGTATCTGGAACAAGCCGGACGATTCGAGTTGAACAAGTATTCTTACCAAAACCTCACCATTGGACCACAGCTCAGTCGTTCTGCTGGCGATTGGGAAAAGGCGTTAAGCTCTGCGCACGAGGCGGAGGTTCTGTCAGCGCTCCTCTGGCTCGGCGGCGACCACTGGAACGGTCAGCCGTGGCCTTACAATGAGGACGAAGCCGATGCAAAGAAGGTTTCTTTACTACGATCTCGCGACGCAGTGCGCAAACGGCTCTTAACGCTAAGCGAGTCCGACAACCCATGGATCGTGGCAGCAGCCGGGTCAGCTTTGAAAGAGATCAACTCTTCGGCGCGACATAGCTCTTCCGCGCCTTGACCACCAGTTTGCCGCGTGACTTCTCGATACCGTTCCCCACTTCAATCTTTAGCTTTCGCACGCTGCCATCGCGCGCCTTGTTTGTGGAAATGAAAGACAAACTGTAGCGCGTGCGGAGGTGCGTGATCAGCGTGACGAACGAACGGTCGAGTTCTTCAGGCCGGTCGTGCATGATTTCGCCGCCCGTATCGTCGGCGAGTTTTTGAATGTCGAGATACCCAGCACCCGCAACGCGGCCCAAACGCGTGGCCCAACGCATCATGCCGTTTTCGGCCATCTGTTCCGGCGTTTTTGGAATTATGCCGCAGACAACACTGCCGGATTCGAATACCGAGTGAGTCGCCGCTTTGTGTGATGGACCACTGCGGCAGTCCCAGTTTCGTGTGACGCCCGTGATCAGGATAATTACGCGACGGCCGTTTGGGTTGGCCGCGTCCATCATGTAGTTCGCCGCCTTGTCGAGCGCGATGTTCAGACAATGATCGGCGCGTTCGTCATGCGGTGGCACGTAGTTGAGCGCCGAATCAACCCTCCGCCGGTCGCGCGTGAACTCTTGCCGTAGTTCTACGGTATCGTGGTAAGTCATTACGGCCACTTCATCACTCGGCTTGAGACGCAACACCGCGTCTCTCGCCGCGGCTCTCACTTCCTCACCAAACGGATCCAAACAACCACCGCGATCGATGAGCAGCAAAACAGACAGCGGCAGACTGTCCTGACTAAAGTGGGTGATCGTTTGCTTCTTGCCGTCCTCATCGATGAGAAAATCCATTTGCGTCAGGCCACCAATAACGCGGGCGGTATTTTTCTGAAGCACGAGCGCATCGACGGTGACGAGATCGACGTCGGTCTTGATTACTTCAGCTACTTTGACGTCGGCTTCAGCGCGGCTGGTTCCAACCCTTCGCTCGCGATTCTGCGACAGCGTAGGCGAGATTAAAAAAGCGGCGACCGCCAGGAAAACGATTAGGAAAAGGAGAGAGAGCTTTGAGCGCGTCGGGATGAGATTCATAGCACCTCCTCGAGTTGTAAATAACAGTTACCGCTGATGGTGCGGCAACGCGGGAGAGTGCATCGGACCAATCCGGAGAGAGTTTGAATTGGCCGAATAATAGATCGGTTTTCGTGTTTTGAGTAGGTTTTTTGTGCGTGTGTTAGCGCGCGTCGCCGATCATGGCCAGGCTCGCCCAGTAGTATGGATGTTGATGATCGGGCGATCGCCTGATGGCCAACACGCTTTGACGCAGCGCTCGGGTTCGGGAAACCGAGGTCCGGCCTACCGGTTTGATCGAGGAATAAAAACCGGTGAGCAGCGTCGATAACGTTGGCGACTCGACCTTCCAACGACTCACCAACGCCGCGGGAGTGCCGGCAACAAACCAGGCCCACGAAAAACCGACCGCGGCGTCTCCACTGAAACCGGTGCTCCAGTCTGCCGTTGGCGCCACAACCAGTTCGCTGGTGCTTTGCAGATCCATGACTTCACGGAGCTGAAGAAAGCCGTCTTGCTGTGCGGTTGCGGACGAGAGTCCCATAAACGACGACATCGGGCTCGTGTCGTCCAACACGCCGGGACCAGCGAAGTGCACAATCCTGGCCCGCGAAAGCTCTGATTTGACTCTCTCCTCACTTGCTTGTGGGCCAACGTAAAGACGATTGGTGCCGTAGCTCATCGCCACGCGACTGAGATCTTCTTCCGCAGCAGACGATTCCAGCTTTATACCGGCATAGGCGAGTTCGAATCTGCGTTTGAATGCTTGCGAGAGTTCCGGGTCCCCGAAGGCGATCAAGGACGAGTTAAGCCGGGCGGCCGGCACAGGTTGCTTTCGCACTTCGCGCAATGCCGAGAACGATGGCGCGTACGACACTTGCACGTGGTCCACTACGTAGAGATCGTCCGCAGGCTGTAACGCCTCGAAGGGCAAATGCCAAAGTAAGCCATCAGGCACGACGATGTATTTCGTCTTGAGGCCGATCTGACCCTCGGCGGGCTTTACGAGTAACTCGTAAAGTTCTCGCGAGAGATCGTGAAGGTTATCGTCGCGTGAAGTGAGCAGTTGCTGAAAGTGTCGAACTCTTGATGCGAGTTCATCCCGTCTGACTTCCAACGGGTAAACTTTCAGATTGATCTCAGTTTGACGTCTTCCGGGCGCGGCCCTGTCCAGCGTCAAGACGAATAAATACGTGTTGGTCTCGGTGATCGTGTATTCGAGGAGCGCGGTAGACGTATCGCCGATTAATGAACGTACCTCATCGAGTTTGAGCGGAACGAGCTCGCCTCTGCTGATCTTCAAACCCGGGCTGGCGGTGAATAATTTCTGGCGTAAATCAGTATACGCGGCGCGAGTCTTTTGCAGTCTATTACGCAAATCTACTCGACGCGCTTCACTCGGAAAACGCTGGTCTCGTTCACGTGCCAACTGGATTTCGAGTGAAGCAACCTCGCCAGTCAAACGTTGCTCTTCGCGGCGCTGGTCGACGGTGAGACCTTTCTGAGGAACGGCGTTATTTTCCTTCAAAAGATCTATCAGGAACTGTATCTTCGCCGCTTCGGCATAATGGAAAGCCTCACTCGGCCGATGCTGACTCATCAGGAAATCGATCGCGGACAGATACGGCAGCGAGCGGCTGTGATCGCCGCCTGCGATTCCGGAAGCTTCGTCCCTCAGCGCTTCAACAGTCGAGATGACGCCGGTGAACGCGTTGTAAGCTTGTGGTCCATGTTCCAACTTTGCATGGGCTTTGCCCGTCAACGTGCGTGCGTACCACAGAAGTTCGCTGTTTCCGAGCTGCGTCGCGATCGTTACCGCGCTCTCCGCTGCGCTCAGTGCTCTTGCATAATCGTTCTGAAACAGGAACGCCTCAGAAACTCGCGTCAACACTTCCGCGACTTTTTCCTGATTAGGAATGGACCTGAATAACCCCAGCGCTTTTTGAAAACTATCCAGCGCTTCGGTGTAATTCTTCTGGCGCAGAAGTGTAGAACCGATGCCGGCTGTGACGTCGCCCTGGCCCGACTTGTCGTCCATCTCTTCACGCAACGTCAAGGCTTGCCGGTACGACATGAGTGCAGCGTCATAACTGGCCTGCCGGTAATTAACATTTCCGATGAGAGTCAAAACCCGAGCTATCTCGATTTTGTTGGAATCGTTTTTGAACTCTTTCAGCGCCTTGTTGTAGTACTCGAGAGCGCGCGGGTAATCGCCTTGTAAAGCTCTTACCAAACCGATGCTTCCGAGCGTGGTGCCGAGCGGTGCCTTAATCTCTTCAAAGATACTCAGACTGCTGAAATAGTTCTCCAGTGCAGCGCCATAATCACCACGTGTGCGATGCACATTTCCGACTCCCTTGAGCGCAGTAGCAAGTCCGAGTTTGTCAGGCTGTGTCTTTTGAATCTCGGCGCTGCGCTGATAGTTTTCGAGAGCCTCGTCGTAATTGCCGGAATAGTAAGCCGAATTTGCGGCGCCATTCAGTGCGGCAATGACTGCGCCGATTTCCGATCTATTAACCCGCTGGAGCGACTCTTTGTAATAACTCAGCGCTTGCGTGTAGTCGCCCTGCATGTACAAAACGTCAGCCAGGCGCACAACGGAATCGACGTTATGATTCGTTTCACCGCTTTTTCGGAAAGCGTCGGCAGCCGCTGAATAGTTACCCTGGCCGTAGTAGATCGAGCCGATCATGTTCAGCGCGTTGGCGATTTCTTCCTTGTCGCCGAGTTGCGTGAACTCGCGCAAAACCTGTTGCAGAGTTGCGAGTGCTTCTGTTTCGCGGCGCTGCTCTTTGTAAATCAGCGCGACACCGGAGAGGGCTTTAGCCGACTCATATTGATTCGTGACCTCCGTGAACAGGTCGCGCGCTTTCTGGTAGTGCTCCAACGCCGCGGGGTAATTCGCTTGAAAATAATAGACGGTGCCGATGTCCAGCCACGCGGTCGCGACGCCTTCCTTATCACCGATTCGTTCGGCGACGTTGCGCGCAACTCCATAAATTTCGAAGGCTTGCGAATAGCGTCCGACCAGTAATTGAGAGTTGCCTTGCCTGATCAAGACCCGGCGCAACTCAGGCGTCATCAAAGCGCGGTTTTTGGCTAACAACTCATCGCGCTCTTCCTGGGACTTGAGTGTAGTGAGTGTGAGCGCGAAGTCATCAAGGTCTCCCAATGAAGTCCGCGGAGGAGATTGCGGTGTCGTTTGAGCGTAGACACTAAGACCAAGGAGAAGAACAATAACGAGCGCCCGGGCGAGGTGAAAGCCTGCAATCAACATCGATGTCATTCTATCTTCAGCGCATTACGGCGTCACTGCCCAGGTTTAGCCTCAGACGTCAGTCGTTCGACAGCTTTGTCGTACTCACCGTGTACCGAGTAAAGACGGGTGAGTTCCTCGATTCCTGACTTCAACCGCGCGTCGTTACCGGCCTCACGCCACAACTCGATTGCTTTAACAAAAGTCTCCATTGCAGCCCGTTCAGCTTCAATAGTTGCCGTGCGATCATTTTTCTGACGAGCGTCGCCTACTTTTCGCTCAGCCTCAGTGACAATCCTGCCTGCTTCTTTTATGGCCTCTTCGCGAGAGCGTTTCTGGCCGTTTACTACGGAGCTGAAGGGAGCAGCTATTGCGAAAGAAAGCAGTACCAGAACCAGCATGGAAGGCCTGATACTCGGGTCGTACATGACAGCACCTCAACGAGCGTTGATGACAATTGAAGCAGAGGACAGGTTGGGGGAACTGGCTTTCAACACGACTCGCCCGGGCCTTTGCTTCGTTTGGATAATAGCCAGCGCCATCCCGTGAAACGCTTTGCGCTGATTAGCTTTGAACGATTCGTGACTGATTTGGTTGCCATTATCAACTCCGGCAATCGATCCCGGACCGGCTATTTCGAACTTTATGAGATTGTCGGCTGCCGGTACCAGCGTGCCGTTTTTGTCTACAACCCTCACTGTTACGAATGAAAGATCGGCGCCGTCAGCCTTGATCGTTTGCCGGTCAGGTACCAAAACGATCTTGGCCGGTGCGTCCGCGGTGCGCACTTCTTTCGTCAGCACGGCTTGTCCGTTCTTTCGCGACACCGCTTTCAACACGCCCGGCTCAAAGGCAAGCCGCCAGAACACGTGCATGTCATCGCCCTGCTTTCGTTTCGTGCCCTGCGAACGTCCGTTCAGAAACAGCTCCACTTCATCGGCGTTGTTGAAATACGCGACTACATCAACCTTCTCGCCGGGTTTCCAGTTCCAGTGCGGCACGACGTGCAATACCGGCGTGTTGGTCCATTCACTTTGATAGAAGTAGTACGGATCTTTGGGAAAATCGGCGAGGTCGATGATGCCGAAGTAGGAACTGACCGCGGGCCACGGAAACGGCGTCGGCTCGCCGAGATAGTCAAAACCGGTCCAGATAAACATCCCCGAAAACCAATCGTGTTTCTTAACGAGCTGCCACATCTCTTCGTGGCCCGCACCCCACGGCGCGGTTGAATTGTCGTAAGCAGAACACTCGTAAGTGGGCCCGAGTTGAAGAATGTCTTCGGTCTTTCTGGGCCAACGTCGAAGCTCATCTGAGGGCATCGCGTAGCTGCCGCGCGAGTGAACCGAAGAATTGGTTTCGGCGCCGATAATCGGGCGTCCCGGAAACATCTTCGCAAACTCCGGCAGTTCCGCGTGGTGGTAGTTTGTGCCGACGAGGTCCAGATCGCCTTCGGTAAGCACTGTGTTGTCGCGGCTCACACCGTTGCACGCAGCGGTGATCGGCCGAGTCTGATCGAGATCACGGACGATGGCCACCAGCTTTCGGCTGAGGTGGCCGCCTTCCGGATTCTTGTCCCACTGTTCCATGACCTCGTTGCCGATACTCCAGATGATGACGCTCGCGTGGTTGCGATCGCGAAGCACCATGTCTTCGAGATCTCGCTGGTGCCACTCGTCGAAGTCGAGGTGATAATCGTATTTCGTTTTCTGAATCTTCCACACGTCGAACGCTTCGTCCATGACGATGAAGCCCATCTTGTCTGTCAGATCGAGCAGCTCGGGAGCGGGTGGGTTGTGTGAAGTGCGTATGGCGTTCACGCCCATGGCTTTCAGCAATTCGAGTTGCCTTTCGATCGCGCGCGTGTTGACGGCCGCGCCCAGCGAACCGAGATCGTGATGATTGCAGACGCCGCGGATCTTTACCGGCTTGCCGTTCAGGAAGAATCCTTTATCAACGTCGAAGCGAAACGTGCGAATGCCGAAAGGCGTTTCGTAGCGATCGATAACTCTGCCGTTCCGCGATAACTCCGAGATGACTTTGTAAAGGTATGGATGCTCGTCCGACCAAAGCATTGGCGTTGACACGAAGAACGAGCGATATGACCCGGCACGCGTGTCTTTTAGCGTCATTCCTGTCTCGGAGATTCGAGCGACTTCCCTTCCGTTCGCATCCTGAATGGTGGTTGTCAGATCTACTTGAGCCGAACCGTTTGTGCTGTTAGTCAGTTGGGTCCGGACGACAACAGTCGCTAACCGTTCGCTGACCTCCGGTGTGGTCACATACGTGCCCCAATGCGCGATGTGAATCGGATCGAGTGTAGTTAACCAGACGTTTCGATAAATACCCGAACCGGAATACCAGCGCGAATTCGGTTGTTGTGAGTTATCGACCCTAACGGCGATCACGTTACGCTTCGCGCCGTAGAAGAGATGTGGCGTCAGTTCGTATTCGAAGGTGCTGTAACCGTAAGGACGTTTGCCGAGATAGTGACCGTTGATCCAGACCTCGCTGTTGCGATACACGCCGTCGAACTGGACGAAGAATAGTTTTCCTTTTAAAGCTGCATCGATCGAAAACGTCTTGCGATACCAACCAATGCCGCCGGGCAAGGCGCCACCGCCGGTACCCGCGGGAGCTTTTTCGCTGAATCGACCTTCGATACTCCAGTCGTGAGGCAAATTGAGTTGCCGCCACTTGGAATCGTCAAACGCCGCGTTCCGGGCGTTGGGCACGTCGCCAAGGTGAAAGCGCCAGTTGTCGTTGAACGAGAAGGTTCTTTCAGGGCGGGGGTTGGCGAGGCAAACTGACGCCGCGAACAGAAACAAACAAACTCCACTAATGACGTTTCGTTTCCTACTCAAGGATTCGTTTGTGCCTTTTGTGCTTTTTGTGCCTCTTGTGGCTTCCGGACTGTGATGGTCCACTTCACTTTCCCGGCCTGAGGATCTTGTCGCAAAACGAAATCACGACCGCGCGGCAGCAACGAGATCGTTTGCAGTTCGCTGTCGGGCCGCGTAAAGAGTCCGGTAACGGGAACGTTGTCAGTGCTGAAAACACGCAACTCCACGTTGTTCCAATCCATGTCTTTCGTGCTTTGCGCAACTTTGATATGCGGCAAGACTGAGTGGTCCTTCACCAGCAGCACAACCGGAATCAAACCTGCCGGAATATCGTGCCACTTCGCACCTTCGTAAACACGCCCGCTCTGGTAATCGATCCAGTTACCCGGCGGCAGGTAAACCTTGCGCCCTTCGTCATTCCCAAACATCGGCGCCACCAGCAAATCCGATCCGAACATGTATTCATCATCGATGGACCACGCGCCGGGATCGTTCGGAAATTCAAAGAACAGCGGACGCACCATCGGGAAACCGCGCGCGGAGGAATCTTTTGCCTGCGCGTAAATGTAAGGCATCAACGCATAACGCAAACCCAAAGCCCGGCGGAAATCCTCAGTCAGTGCCGCATCGTACTCCCACGGTTCTCTCGGCGGTACGCCATGCGCGCGAGTGTGAGAACTTAAAACACCCCAAGCCAACCAGCGCCGGTAAAGATCGCGCGGCGCGCGTTGCACGAAACCACCAACATCATGACTCCAATAGGTGAAACCTGAAAGGCCAAACGAGAGTCCGCCGCGCAACTCAGCCGCCATCGCCGAATCAGTATTCTCCGCATCGCCGCCCCAGTGCAGCGGATAACGCTGACTGCCGGCCCACGCACTGCGCGCCCAGATCACATCATCGCTGGTGACCTCTTTCGTCACTTCAGCAACCGCCTTGTTGTAACGCAGCGGATAAAGATTGTGCTCGTACCAGCCACTTAGCCCTGAAGCATACTGACCCGTCATTGGTGCGCCTTCACCAAAGTCTACTTTGATCGCACCGACGCCGAGCTTTAGCAGATCTCGAAGTTTGCCCTGATACCACTTCGCGGCTTCGGGATTACTGAAGTCGAGTGTCGCGTCCTCAAACGGAAGTTGACCGCCTTCGTTTTTAACGTGGTAGCCGCGCGAGACCATCTCTTTCCAAAGATCGTTTTTCGTAGTGAGGTAGGTGTACTGCCAAAGACTAAGGCGAAATCCCTGCTCCTTTAGATCCGCCATCAACTTTGCGGGCTCCGGGAAACGAGAAGTTGAAAAACGATAGTCGGTGCGCCATTCGGTTTCGAACCACCCGGTGTCGAGATGGATGACATCCGTAGGAATCTGATGCGCTCGTAATTGCCGCGCCACCTCGCGCACCTCGTCCGCCGATTTATACGTGACGCGGCTCATCCAGAAGCCAAAGGACCAGAGCGGCGGTACCGGACTGCGCCCGGTCAACGCGGTGTATTCCGAGAGAATATCTTTTGGTTCGCCCAGGAATATGAAGAGGTCGAGGTTCTCGTCGCCCGAATAGATCACGTTATGCGCGTCGTAAAACTTGCCGAAGTCAAACGTCAACGGCGCACTCGTGTGCACAAACATGCCATAGCCGTTGCTGCTCAAGAAGAACGGTATGGGCTTGTACATCAACTCGCTTTGAGTGCCCATGCCGTCGCGCGTCGAAACCACGACACGTTGACCGCGCTTGTTGAAGCGCGTGAAGGACTCGCCACAGCCGAAGAGCTTCTCGTCGTGTTGGAGTTCAAAAGTGGCGGCGATGCGGCGCGAAAGATCGCCCGCGCGGCGTACAAAGGAAAACGGAACCGGTGCAAAGAACGTCGCGGGATCGCCGATGTTCTGCGTGCGCGTGAGCAAGCGTCCGCGCGCGTCGTAGATTTCAACGTGCCAGGGCTGTTTGACGATCCGAACTCGACCGTGCGCACCGGTGTAGACGATTTCACGATCGTTCTGCTCCACGCGCCACGAAGAGTCTTTCGCGACTGGTCCGGCAAGCATCAGCGATGGAGAGTCGTTGAACGGAACGGCGCGCGTGGACAAACGTAAGCGAATCGTGCGCGGGCTCAAGAAGTTGATCGCAAAAGGAAAGGAAGGATCCTGATCGTATTCGGTGCCGGGAAATTCAGTGCCGCGGCCGCGAGTGAAACCTACATCAATTTTGTTGAATGATAGCGTCGTACTGCGCAGATAACGATCCCATTGCAGAGTGCCTTGACCGGTTGACGTATCGAAGGACGTGAGGCGATTGGCGATGAAATAGACGTTCTCGAGGCGTTGAAAATCGGGGCTGACGTCGACCGGATCGCCGAGCACCTGGGCTTGAGATCGATCAGCCACAAAGAGGCACAAGAAGCACAAAAGGCACAAAAAGGACAAGTGAGTTAAGAAGACCTTTTTGTGCCTTTTTGTGGCTTTCATCGTTCGGAGAGTTCAAGCACCTTGCCGGAAACTGCGAATCGTCCGGTTAGACCTTGTTGACCGCCGCCGATGCTGACCGAGAAGTCACCGGGTTCGATCACGCGCTTCCCATTATCATCGATCAGCGACATCTGCCGCGGCGCGACGGTAAACGTCACCGTGCGCTTTTCTCCCGCTCGTAACGAAATGCGATCGAAACCAACTAACGCGCGAATCGGCACAGGCGCTGATGCCTGGCTGTCGGTCAGATACAATTGGACCACTTCCTCGCCTTCTCTTTCCCCGGCATTTGTCACGTCAGCACTCACTTCGATCGCTTCACCTGCCGGCGCCGAGTTCTTCTTAAACCGCAGATTGCTGTAACGAAACGTCGTATAGCTCAATCCATAACCAAACGGGTAGAGCGGCTGTCCTTTGAAGTAACGATAAGTGCGGCCCTGCATACTGTAGTCGGTAAACGGCGGCAACTGGTCCACTGATTTATAAAACGTAACCGGCAAACGTCCGGCCGGGTTGTAATCGCCAAACAGAACATCGGCAATCGCCGTTCCGCCTTCACCACCCGGATACCACGCCGCCAGCATCGCCGGCACATTATCGTTGGCCCAATTCACCGCCAAAGCACTGCCGCTCAGTAATACCACAACCACCGGCTTGCCTGTCGCGGCCACAGCTTTCAATAACGTCTCTTGAGACTTTGGTAAAGAGATGTCCGTACGATCGCCACCGCGGAAACCCTCGAGCGGCACGTTCATTTCTTCGCCCTCGAGCCGTGCTGAAATACCTAAAACGAGAACACTCACGTCTGATTGCTGCGCCGCCTTTACCGCTTCTTCAATCATTCGATCCGCCAGCCGCGGATACGACCAAACGAGCTTGGCGATGTTCTCGCGAACGTTTTGGAAATACTCCATGCGCAGGTCATAGCTACGGCCGCCTTCGAGCGTAATCTCTTTGGTAACGGTCTTGTTCGGGTTGGTGTTGTTTGGATCACTGGCCCAAGCCTCGACCAACAGCTTGCCGTCGATGTATAGCCTCGCGCCGTCGTCGGCTGTGAATCCGAGTTTGTAGGTTCCGGATTCAGGTGGTGTGAGTTTGCCGGTCCAACGCACGGAGAAATTGTTTCCGGTCAATTCTGGCGTCGGATGATAACGTCCCCAATCAAAATCAATGCGCGCATCCGTGCGAACCTTCACCGCTGGACCACGCAGCTCCTGGTTATTGAAATACTCCGCCTTCAATCCCGGCTGACGTCCATCAATCGTTAAAGCCGACGCGGGCACCGACACGATCGCTTCGCCGCCGAGTGTCGATCCCGGCGCGTAAATGACTTTCGTTTCTTTTGATACTGCTTGTTGGATTCCCGCAAGCGGTGTAGTCAAAACCGAAGGATGACCATTGTAATTACCCCACATCACTTCCGGCGAATCCGCGTTTGGTCCAATCACGGCAATGCTCTTCAGATCTTTCTTCAGTGGCAACGTGCGATTGGCATTCTTCAAAAGCACGATCGACTCACGCGCGGTTTTCAACGCCAGTTGGCGATGTTCGGGCGTATCGTTCTGCGAAAACGGAATCTGAGCGTAAGGAACTATTGACGGCGGATCGAATTGGCCGAGCCGAATCCGCGCGGTCAGCAGACGCTTCACTGCCGTATCGATCTCAGCCTCCGTGATCGAGCCCTGTTTGACGGCTTCAATCAGCGTCTTGTACTCGTTACCACAGGTCAGATCCGTGCCCGCCTTGACACCCATCACGGAAGCTTCCATTTCGGTTTGCACCACTTTGTGAAACTTCCAGATGTCGTAAATCGCGCCGCAATCCGAGACCACGAAACCATCAAAGCCCCACTCACCGCGCAAGATGTCCGTCATCAATCTCTTGTTGGCGCAACACGGTTCCCCATTCGTTCTGTTGTAGGCACACATCACCGAAAAGGCTTTGCCGTCTAGTACCGTGGCCCGGAAAGCCGGTAGATACGTTTCGCGCAGATCTCGTTCGTGCGCGATCGCTTCGAAGGCGTGACGCTCGGGTTCCGGACCACTGTGCACCGCGTAGTGTTTCGGAGTCGCAATGACCTTGAAGTAATACGGGTGATTGCCTTGTAGTCCGCGAACAAACTGAACGCCCAGCTCACCGGTCAAGTATGGATCTTCGCCGTACGTTTCCTGCCCGCGGCCCCAACGCGGATCGCGAAAGATGTTGATGTTTGGACTCCAGAACGTCAGGCCCTGGTAACGACCGAACTGTTGATTGCGCGCGTATTCATGATGCTTTGCCCGCGCCTCGGTCGAGATGACGTCGGCGACCTGGTACATCAGTTTCGTGTCCCACGTTGCGGCGAGACCGATGGCTTGCGGAAACACAGTGGCAGTGCCGGATCGGGCGACACCGTGCAAAGCCTCGTTCCAGTAGTCGTGCGCAGGAAGGCCGAAGCGTTCGATCTTCGGAGTTGCATTCATCATCTGCGCGACTTTTTCTTCCAGCGTCAGGCGCGAGACGAGATCCTCGGCGCGTGCCTGCGGCGGGAGACTCGGGTTTTTCCAGGGTGGCGTGGTTTGAGTCTCAGCGCGGCGCACTGAAAACATGGTGCAGAGTGTTAAGACAATTAAGAAAAAGAGCGTCTCCCGCAAAGGCGCAAAGACGCAAAGGAAAACACAAAAACTGTTTCGAGACCGGCAGGCTTTGCGTCTTTGCGCCTTTGCGGGAGAATTCATCTTCACAGTCCTAGCGCACCCCAAACAAGATATCAACTGTTAACTGGTCCAACCGCTCGTATGGCAAAGGCTTGTTCGACAACGCCGCGCGATCGAGTGATAGGTCTTTCACCTTTTGTGCCTTCTCGCGGCTGTATGGGCCGAGCGGTTCTGCTGGCGAACCGTTGCGTATGTCGGCGAGCAATGCCTGAATCTCCGCGTCCTCGTCGAATTGCCGGGCCTTCTCTTTCAGGATGAGATAATTCCTCATGCAGCCGGCCGCAAAGACCCACACGCCCTCTTCGTTTTCACTGCGATAAGAATGCGCATCGAAATGGCGTGGACCATCATAAGCACTCTCCAGCAGCCGCACCAGGAAGAAGAGATTCTTGATCGACTCGGAACCAAAGCGCAGATCCTGATCGAAACGCGGGCCTTTCTGATCGTTGAGATCGATGTGAAAAAGCTTACCTGCTTCGATGGCCTGGGCCACCACGTGATAGAAGTTCAGTCCCGACATCTGCTCGTGACCGACCTCCGGATTCACGCCAACCATGTCCGCATGATCGAG
>DATEHX010000011.1:0-4350 GCA_035279345.1 Pyrinomonadaceae bacterium
GATCTCCGCGTACTTCAAGTTTCGAAACATTCCCGATCCTGAGATTCAGTCCGTATCTGTTTCATCTGTGTTACCTGAAGCGCCAACCGTAGAAGTGCTTCCGCAGCGTCCTAAGCCAAAGCCCAGAAACACGAATAAAACAGATACGGAACTTCCGGTTGTTCAACCTCGACTCAGTGAAGAAGACGAATTAGAACGGATCAGAGACGCTGTGTTGGTTGAACAGTGGGAGGAACGCCGCGCGCGACGAGTTGAACGACGAGAGCGACGTGAGTTGCGCGAGCGGCGCAGAGCGCAGCGTTCGGGTCGGGATCTATCCAACCTTGATGAAATTTTCGAAGGACCGCGCCGTCCGAGATCGTGATATAGTATCGGCGCCCCGTCGTAGTACTCACACTTTTATAAAACGCCCCGACACTTTAATAACGGCCTAGTATTCCGCGTGTAGCGGAGAAATGTGGTGATTGATTATGCCGAGACAGTTGTTTCGTGAGCGGGAGTGTATTCACCGGGACGAAGGTGCGGAAGGCGATTTTTACAATGGCGCATTTTACATTCAGGCGTTGCAACGGCTGCGTGTTGACGATGCGGTGAAGATGGCAGGTAGAGTTAGTTCTTTCTTCTGGTCTGATGCTCCGCACATTATTGTCTGGCTTTGTCACGACTGCGCTACCGAACTCCGTTTAACTGACACACCAAGAGCCGTCACGAACGCCTCCCGGCGCCAAGCCTGAAGACATTTTCAATTGCCGATTTTCGATTGCCGATTGACGCATTCGCGTAGGTACCCACCAAAGAGGTGGCTCACAAATCGACAATCGGCAATCGAAAATCGACAATGCCAGGTGTGAGACGCGAACGCATCGACAAACTGCTGGTCGAACGAGGCCTTGCGGAGTCGCGCACGAAAGCGCAGGCGATGGTCATGGCCGGAGTCGTGCTGGTTAACGAGCAGCGCGTTCAAAAAGCTTCCGATCAATTTGTTCCGGATGCGCAGATACGAGTCAAACATGCTGACGATCCGACGTCGCGTTACGTCGGGCGTGGTGGTTTGAAACTCGAAGCCGCCCTGCGTGAGTTTCAGATCGACGTTCGCGGATTGGTGTGTCTCGACGTGGGCGCGTCGACGGGCGGGTTTACGGATTGTTTGTTGCAAAACGGCGCGGCGAAGGTGTTTGCGATCGACGTGGGTCACAATCAGATCGACTGGCGATTGCGAAACGATCCGCGCGTCGAGGTGAGGGAAGGCGTTAACGCTCGGTATCTCACGCCAGCCGACTTTCCCGTTAGCTTCGATCTGATTGTTATCGACGTCTCTTTCATTTCTTTAGATAAAATCCTTCCCTCAGTAGTTTCGCTACTCAAACCGCACGGCTCCCTGGTCGCTCTGATCAAACCGCAGTTCGAAGTCGGTCGTGGCGAAGTCGGCGGCGGCGGTATTGTTCGCGACGAGGAGAAGAGATTGAATGCCGTAAGAAACGTGAACGATTTTGCCTCCACGCTGGGATTGAAACTACATAAGACTATGGAGTCGCCCATCACCGGCGCCGAGGGAAACGTTGAATACCTGGCGCATTATTCGTATCATCCGGCCTCAACACATGTCGTCAATTAAGCGGGTAGGCATTGTCCTAAAACCGCATCAACCTCAAGCTCTGAAAACGATTTGCGAGTTGACTGTTTGGTTGGGCCAACGTGGCATTCAACTCGCCGGCGGACCGCAGATCGAACGCGAACGCATCGAACACGAGACCGGTTGCGCTGTTCACGAAGTCGAACTCGACGCGCTCGCCGCGGCGTCCGATCTGGTGCTGGTTCTGGGCGGCGATGGCACGATGATCGCCACCTCGCGGTTGATCGGCGCCGAAGAAGTGCCGGTGCTCGGAGTCAATTATGGCGGGCTGGGTTACCTGACCGAGTTTCGCATCGAAGAACTTTACGACGCGCTCGAGATGATCCTGGCCGGAAATTATCGTCTCGATAAACGCGTGATGCTGGAGGTCGAACTGCATCGTGATGACGAAATCATCAACCGCAATCGCGTGCTCAACGACGTGGTCATTAACAAGTCGGCACTCGCGCGTATCATCGAGATCGAAGCTTACCTGAATCGCCAGTATGTGAGTGCATTTCGCGCCGATGGCCTGATTGTTTCCACGCCCACGGGCTCGACCGCCTACAATCTTTCGGCCGGAGGACCGTTGATCTTTCCTTCGATGAACGCCGTGGTCATCACGCCGATCTGTCCGTTTACACTCTCCAACCGCCCGCTCGTCGTGCCTGACGATGCCGTGATCGAACTGCTGATGAAGACGGCTAACGAAGAGGTCTCGTTGACCCTCGACGGGCAGGTCGGGTTTCCACTCACGGTCAACGATCGTGTTGTCATTCGCAAGAGCCGCACGACTTTTAACCTGATTCAGCCAAGCAACCGAAACTACTTCGACGTCTTGCGCGACAAGCTGCGCTGGGGCCGCTAACCGATGCCTGAAAACAACGACAATCAACGCCACACACCCGATCGAATCGAGCGCGACGCCTTCGAACGCGAAATAAATACGGACCTCGACGCGGACACTCCCGACAAGCCGAAAGGCATAGCGCTGCACACGAAGATTCTCATCGGTTTGGTGCTCGGCGTAGTCGCGGGCGTCGCGGTCAACCGTATGTTTGGCGGCGATCATCCGCGCGTGGCGTGGGTGATCGACAACATCACGAATCCGGTGGGCCAACTGTTTTTGCGCTTGTTGCTGATGATCGTGGTGTTGCTGGTGTTTTCGTCGCTCGTCGTGGGCGTTGCGGGCATTGGCGACATTCGCAAACTCGGCCGCGTCGGTTTGAAGTCGTTTGCTTACTGTCTCGTGATCTCGGCGATCTCGGTCGCGATCGGTATCACACTCGCAAACACGATCCGGCCAGGCCAGCGTATAGATCCCGCGACCTCGGCGGCTTTGCAGCAACGTTTTGCGACTGCCGCTACCAAAACCGTCGAAGACGCGACCAAGACGAGCGGTGCGGCGCCGAGCCCGTTGATGCAGGTTGTAGAGACGATCGTTCCGAAGAACCCCTTCTACGCGATCGCCGGTAAAGAAGACCCGAACATGCTGCACCTCATGTTCGTCGGGTTGGTGATCGGCATCGCGATCACTTTGCTGCCGGTGACGGTTACAGCGCCGGTGCTGCGCGTGCTCGAAGGACTTTACGAGATCACCGCGAAGATCATCGAGATGATCATGAAGTTTGCGCCTTACGCGGTGGCGTGTTTGCTTTTCACCACCACGGCGCGATTCGGGCTCGATCTGCTTCAGGCGCTCGCGTGGTTTGTGCTGACCGTGTTGCTCGGTCTGTCGATTCACATGTTCGGCGTTTACTCGCTTTCGATCTGGTTCCTGTCGCGCATCTCGCCGCTCGAGTTTTTCCGGCGCATCAAGACAGTAATTCTGACCGCGTTCTCGACGTCGTCGTCGAACGCGACGCTGCCTACTGCTTTGCGTGTTTCTGAAAGAAACCTCGGCGTGCCGCAGGAGATTAACAGTTTCGTGCTGACAGTCGGCGCGACCGCCAATCAGAACGGAACTGCTTTGTACGAAGGAGTGACGGTGTTGTTTCTGGCCCAACTCGCGGGCGTCGATCTGAGCCTGGGCCAACAGTTGATGGTGGTCTATCTCGCGATTCTCGGCGGCATCGGCACCGCGGGTGTTCCTTCTGGATCGATACCGTTCATCGTTGGCGTGCTGGTTACGATTGGCGTCAACCCGGCGCTGATCGCGATCATTATCGGCGTGGACCGTCTACTCGACATGTGCCGCACGACGCTCAACGTGACGGGCGATCTCACGGCTGCGACGTTCGTCGCGCGTTCGGAGGGTTACGAATTACTGCGGCCTCACGAACCGGCGATCGTTAACGCCGGCGTTCCATTAGCTTCCCCCAATGTGATCAACCGCGCGGATTAACCGTTTAGTAACAGGTGCGTCACACTCTGCACATACGGCGTGCGTAGATTTCACGGACGTTTTGACTGGTGTAAGGGACCATGGTTCTTCCGCTCTACGACGACAACACTGACCGGCATTCAACGCCTTTCGTCAACTACGTGATCATCGCGCTGAACATCTTCGTCTTTATCGTCCTGCAAACCCCGAATGAAGCGTTTACTTATGCGTTCTCGACCGTGCCGCTGGAAATTCTTACCGGTCACGACGTAGTGACTCAGGGCCGCGAAGTAATTTACATGGGTCAGCATGTGACGATCCCCGGTTTGGGACCAACACCGGGATCGGTTTACCTGACGCTCTTCACGTCGATGTTCATGCACGGCGGCTGGGCGCATCTCGGCGGAAACATGCT
>DATEHX010000012.1:0-35040 GCA_035279345.1 Pyrinomonadaceae bacterium
GCGCGCAGTTCTGTGTTTCGTTACAAAGGAAAGGAAGTCGATCCTTTCGTGGTGGGCCGGGAGTTGGGCGTGCGTGCCGTGTTAACGGGACGGTTGATGCAGGTCGATGATCGGATGTTAATCAGCACCGAGTTGGTCGACGTTCGCGACAACAAACAACTGTGGGGCGAGAAGTATCAGCGCAAACTGGACGACATGATGTTGGTCAAACGCGATATTGCGCGCGAGATCACCAACAACCTGCGACCTGCCCTCTCCGGCGTAGATCGAGCGCTCGCCGACAAACAGCACACCACAAACGCTGAGGCCTACCAGCTTTATCTGAAGGGACGCTTCTACTGGAACAAGCGCACGCCGCCCGACTTCCAAAAAGCGATCGGGTTCTTTCAGCAGGCGATCGATCACGATCCAAACTTTGCGCTTGCCTATACCGGACTCGCGGACTCTTACGCGCTGCTCACGGCTTACACCGGCGAGCAGTCGCACGTGGTCATGCCGAAAGCGAAAGAGGCCGCGCTCAAGGCTCTCGAACTCGACGATCGGCTCGCTGAAGCGCACGCTTCTCTCGGTCAAATTGCCGCGTACTACGAATACGATTTTCCCAAGGCGGAGCAGGAATACCGTCGCGCTTTGGATCTGAATCCCAACTACGCCACCGCACATCAGTGGCTGGCGGAACACCTTGCATCGATGAAGCGTTTCGACGAGTCGCTGGCCGAAATCCAGCGTGCACTCGAACTCGATCCGCTCTCGATAATCATGAATCGAATCTACGCTGATATTCTTGTGGACGCGCGCCGCTACGACCAGGCGATCGAGCAGTTTCACAAAACGATCGAGCTCGATCCAAACTTTGCCACCGCGCACTTTTTTCTCGGCCGCGCTTACGAGGCGCAGGGCATGTATGACAAAGCGGTGGGTGAATACAGCAAGTCTGCCGCGTTGACCGGGTTTCCGCCGGATCAGTTGGCAAAGATGAACGAGGCTTACGCAAAGTCAGGATGGAAGGCTTACGTGCAAGCTGTTTTGAACTACGCGCTCGACGATAGAAAAAACAGAACGCCGCCGTTTGTGATGGCTGGTTATTACACGCGGCTTGGACAAAAGGAAGAAGCGATCGCGTGGTTGCAGAAAGGTTATGAAGAGCGCGACTTTAGAATGACGATGCTGAGCGTAGACTTCGGGTTTGATAGTCTCAGATCCGATCCGCGCTTTGTGGATTTGGTGCGCAAGATAGGGCTGCCGGAGTAAGGCCACAAAGAAGCACAAAGGTGTGTGAACACATTCATTTCTCTTTGTGCTTTTTCGTGGCTATCAATTGGCCTGAGAGGAAAAGTGAGATGAAAAAGACTTCGCTGGTGCTTTCAATGATGCTTGTTGCGATTGGCGTGGTTCAGGCGCAGAGTGATGCGCACTGGCCGCAGTGGCGTGGCCCATTCTTCAACGGCATGGCGCGCGGCGACGCACCGACCGTTTGGAGCGACACGAAGAACATCAAGTGGAAAGCAGCGATTCCCGGGCGTGGGTTTTCGACACCGGTGATGTGGGGCGATCGTATCTTTCTCACGACTGCAATTCCGAATAAGACAGAAGAGCCACAGCCTGCTGCCGCGCCTGAAGGACGCCGCGCAGGTGGTGGCGCTGGTCCACTCGTCGAACATAAGTTCGAAGTGCTTTGTCTGGATCGAAAGACCGGCAAGATTCTCTGGCAACGAACGGCAAGGGTCGCGACTCCGCACGAAGGCTATCACCGCGCGTACGGCAGCTTTGCTTCAAACTCGCCGATCACCGACGGCCGTTACGTCTACGCGTTCTTTGGTTCGCGTGGTCTGTTCGTTTACGACTTCAACGGCAAGTTGATTTGGGAAAAAGATTTCGGCGTGCAGATGAAGATGCGGCTGGCGTTTGGCGAAGGCGCTGCGCCGCTGTTGTCGAAGGATCAACTGTTTCTGGTTTTCGATCACGAGGCAGGGTCGTTCATGGTGGCGATCGACAAACGCAACGGCAAAGAGTTGTGGCGTTCTCAACGCGACGAGCCGAGCTCGTGGAGTACGCCGCTCGCGATCGAGCACAACGGCCGAACCGAGATCGTCGTACCCGCGACCAACAAAGTGCGGAGTTACGATGCTCGAAACGGAAAGATTCTTTGGGAATCGGCTGGACTTGGCTCGAATGTCATTCCCATGCCCGTCTATCACAATGGGATGGTCGTCGTGATGAGTGGTCATCGAGATCCGAAGCTCATGGCGATCAAACTCGGTAAGGACGGTGATATCACCGGTTCGGATGCGATTGCGTGGAGTCACACTCGTGGCGTGGCTTACACAGCGTCGCCGGTTTTGTACGACAACAAGCTTTACGTTGTAACCGACAATGGAATGGTGAGCGCTTACAACGCGTCGACCGGCGAACCTTTTTATGCGCAGACGCGTCTGCCTAAGGGGTACAACCTGAAAGCGTCGCCGGTCGGTGCGAACGGAAAATTGTATTTGGCGACCGAAGATGGTGACGTGGTCGTGTTGAAGATGGGTGAGAAGTTTGAAGTGCTGAGTGTCAACACGCTCGAGGATCAGGTTTTCATCGCCACACCGGTGATTGCGGATGGCGAGATTTATTTGCGTGGACAGAACACGCTGTTTTGTATTAGCGAGAAGAAGTAGCCACAAAGAGGCACAAGAAGCACAAAAGGCACAAGAGGGTAGAAACATGGTTGGCAAACTCATTTGTGGTCTTGTGCTTCTTGTGCTTTTTGTGGCTAGTGGTGTGAGGGTTTATGAAGTTCGTGCGCAGACTGTGGATCAGGACGACGTGGTCCGCGTCGAGTCGGAACTCACGAACCTGCCGTTTACTGTAACCGACAAACAGCGGCGCTTTGTCACCACGTTGCGAGCGGAAGACTTGCGCGTGCTCGAAGATGGAGTGCCGCAAACGCTGTTCACATTTCAGCAGGAAACGGATCGTCCGCTGTCGATCGCGTTTCTGATCGACGTCAGTGCGTCGCAGGAAGAGACGTTGCCGCAGGAAAAGGCAGCGGCGCGGCTGTTCATTGAGAACGTGGTTAAGTCCAACCGCGATCAGGTCGCTATCTTGCCGTTCACCGGTTCGGCGTACCTCGAGCAGAATCTGACGCGCGACGTGTTGAGCGTTTATCGCGTGTTGCAGGGAGTGGAGATTGCGGCCCCGAATTATATTGGATCGGGCCGGGCGTTGAGCGGAATACCGACTGGTCCACGGTTGCCGGCAACACCGCCGGAAGGTTCGACCGCGATCTGGGATGCGGTGGCGCTGACGTCGAATAATGTTTTGACGAAGTCGCAGGGCCAGCGCCGGCGCGCGATCATTCTGTTGACTGACGGGATTGATACGACGAGCCGCTTGTCGCTGAAGCAAGCGGTGAACAGCGCGCTCGCGGCTGAGACCGTCATTTATACGATTGGGATTGGGAATAACAAACTTGAAGGTGTCTATCGCGATCCGTTGCGCGACATCGCGGAACGCACCGGCGGACGGGCGTTCTTTCCCGACAAGAAGGTTGATCTGAACGCCGCGTTTGCGGAGATCGAGCGCGAACTCCGCACGCAGTATTTGATCGCCTACTCTTCAACTAATAAGAAACGCGACGGCGCCTATCGCAAGATAACGATCGAGATCACAAACCCTGACCTCCTCAAATCCAAACTCCAACTCCGCCACCGCCCCGGCTACTTCGCGAATGCCACAAAATAGGTCAATAGGTCCTATACGTCCTATAGGACCTATAAGAAATCTTGACGCAGCATGTAGAGCTGCGGTATGGTGTTGGCCCACTTCAGAGAAGTAGGTTTACTGTTATGCTTTTACCCACGCTTTGTACCCTCTACTGAGTCCCTTTGCGACCGCCTCGGTCGTGACCTCCAAGTGTATTTAGAGAGTCTCGGGGAAGTCCCAAAGGATTGTTATCTCTACGTGTCTGCCAGACAGAGCTTGTCTGTAAGCAGAGCTTTTGTGTGCGCCAGAAAGAAAGCTGGCTTTGTATTGCTATGGGCATAGAAAATTTCATCCGCGATGCGTTGCATCAGCCGCACGACTATATCGGTTATCACGTCGCGCGCGAGTTGGCGGAGCTGCATCCGGAAAAAACAATTTTGGAAGGGAGAAACTGGGAGTTTGACCTGGAGGCGTTTGTGCGCGCCGAGAAATGCTCCGTGATCGCGCAGCGGTCTGTCTTTCAGCACGCGACCATTCGCTGGGAAGATCCACGTAAGAAACCGAAGCAGCGAATCGAAAACGCGTGGCTCAACATCCTCTGGAGCGGAGAACTGATCGACGTCGTTCTGATCACCTGGTCAGAGTCGTGCTATCGCGGCCGGCATTACTGGATCGTCGCCGACACTCCAAAACTCGCGGAAGACTTCCTCGACGCGGTTTGTGAGTGGTCGTGTGACGTGCGCGGCGAAATACTCGTCTACCAGGACGGGTACTTCGAAAAAGACAGGGAACTCTTCGACGCGATCAAGAGCGCGACGTTTGAGAACCTCATCCTGCGTGACTCGCTGAAACAGGAGATCCAAAACGATTTCACTCATTTCTTCAACTCGCGTGAGACTTACGAACGCTACGGCATTCCCTGGCGGCGGGGCGCGCTCTTCACTGGTCCACCCGGAAACGGCAAGACCCACACAGTGAAGGCGCTGATCAATTCGCTGGGCCGGCCATGCCTGTACGTGCGCAACTTCTCCGGTGATGGGACCGAGCAGGGAAACATGACCGAAGTCTTCAAGCGCGCGCGACGCGGACCGACCGTTGTTGTGCTGGAAGATCTCGACTCCATGATTAACGACGCGAACCGAGCGTTCTTTTTGAACGAGCTCGACGGTTTTCGTGTGAACTCGGGTGTAGTGGTTTTGGCGACGACGAACCACCCCGAAAAGCTCGATACGGCGATTCTCGATCGGCCCAGCCGCTTCGATCGCAAGTACGTTTTCAATCTGCCTGGTGAAGCGGAGCGTCTGGCTTACATGGAGAAGTGGAACAGCGAACTGCAATCGGAGTTGCGAATCTCAGACAAGGCAGCGGTTGCGGTCGTGAAGCAGACTGAGGGCTTTTCGTTTGCTTATCTGAAAGAGTTGTTCGTCAGCTCGATGGTCCAATGGATGTCCGGCTCCGGCCAGACTTCGATGGATGAAGTGATTCTGGCGCAGACGGCTTCGCTTCGTGGGCAGATTAACAGTAAGCAGGAGGAAAAGAAGAAGAAAAAGAAAGGCCACAAAGAAGCACAAAAGTGTTAGCAACTTCTTTGTGCCTTTTTGTGGCGTCAGTGGCTCATCGCGTAGATGACGACGTTGATGCCGACCTTGTAAGCCGGTAGTCCGTACTTCACGGGATAAGAAGGCTCGTTGATCCACTCCCACGCGTCGCCGAGATCGCAATTGCGCGCGATGAACGCGACGAGACGGCCGTTCTTGTTTTCAACGCCCATGTAGTGGGGCACCACGCCGCCTTTTTCTGACGTGATGCCGCGCTGGGCGTTGTAAACATTCGGCACCTGGACCACTTCTTCGACGTCGAGATACGCGTGAAAGAGCGGATGGCTCAGCGGCAGGTCCTTGATCTCATACTCGGGTACGATTTTCTGAAACTGTTCCTGCACGTTTTGCCACTCGTACTCGCCCCAGAAATCGTCGAGGAAGATGAAGCCGCCGCGCATTATGTACTCACGCAGGCGCGCGGCCTGTTCGTTTGAGAGATCCATGAAGCCGGGTTCGACGATGTAGAGGATCGGATAGTCGAAGATGCGGTCGTCGAGAATCTCGAGCGCTTCGGGACGCGGCGCGATCTTGAGGTTGGTTCCGGCCCACTCGCGCAGGCCGACGATGAAATTGTTGTCGGCTTCGGGGTAGTCGGTGGTCCACGTACCGCCGCCATAGCCTCTGCGGCCGTAGCCGCGGAATGGCGACTCGTAGATCGTGCGAACGAAAGTGAACTCGCCAAACGACGGGCCACTGTCGGAGCTGGAGCTTGCCCGACGGCGATTGCGGAAGTTGCCGAAGTCGTCGAACGGACGTTGGGCGAGGGACGGAACCAGTAATGCTCCGACCAGCAGTGCGGGAAGAAGCCCGAGTTTTACGAACCGTGTGATCATAGCCACGAAGAGGCACAAGAAGCACAAGAAGCACAAGAAGCACAAAAGTGAGTGCATGAAAAGTCTTGTGTCTTTTGTGCTTCTTTGTGGCTCACTGTTTCTGTCTCGCACCGGATAGTCTCCGGTAATACTCTTCCACCGCCTTGCGATACTTCTCGGGTGCGGCGCCTTCGTCGCGCAGACGCAAGTTTGTGCGGCCGCTTTGTTGTTGAAGTTGACGGCTCAACTCCAATTCCAATTGACGCAACGGCTCGACGACTTCGTTCTTGAGATACGACGACGTCGCCGCATCGCCTTCCATCTTGCCGTCGGCAAGACGCTTGAGTTCTTCGATCACTTCGTCAAGGCGTCCGGCATTGATTCCGCTCGTGCCCCACTCGCGTCGCAGATCCTGCGCTTCGCGAAGGCGTTCGCGAATCTCGGCGGGGAGTTGACGATTGTCACCCCAGCCTTCACCCATTGGACCAGAGCGATCGACGCCGCCGTATTGGCGGGTGCCGGTTGATTGTCCACCGTTTTGTAAACCACTTGCTTGTTGGCCTTGCTGTTGACCACCTTCGGAACCCTGTTGACCTTGGCCTTGTTGACCTTGCTGTCCTCGTTGACCTTGCTGACCTTCCTGGCCTTGACCTTCTTGACCCTGCTGTCCTTGTTGACCTTTCTGGCCCTGCTGTCCCGGCTGTTGACCTGGTTGATTGCCTTGCTGTTGTTGACCGTTGCCATTGCGGCGTGCGTTTTCATCGAGACGCCGCCGCAGTGAATCAAGATTGTCAGCCAACTGCCGCGTTCGATCCAGGTTCTCTTCGGCGCTCGAACCATTCGCACCGCGCGCACTCTGCTCCGCCGCCTGCAAACGTTCCGAAAGATTATTCAAACTTCGTTCGATCGCGCGCTCGTCCGTGCGCCCCGCGCCCTGACCGTTTTGCTGGCCTTCCTGACCTTGTCCTTGTTGACCTTGATTCTGTTGACCGCCGTTCTGTTGACCCCCGCCTTGTTGATTTTGGCCCTGCTGACCGCGGCCTTGTTGACCTTGTTGACCGTTGAGCGCCTGTTTGCCTTCACGAATCCTTTCAGCCACACGATCGCGAGCCAACCCGTCCGCCGCGTCCTTCAATTGTCGCGCGGCGCGCTGTTGCCCTTGTCCTTGTCCCGCACCCATCGCACGCGCCGACTGCTCGATGTCCTGTTGCAAACCACTCACCGAATCAGCGAGCGCATCTTTTCGTTCCGCCAACTGCTCGCGAGCCTTGCGCGAGTTTTCATCCTGCGCGCTCTGGCCGCCACGACGCGAGAGACTCTCCATGTCTTTCGCAATCTCACGTTGACGCGACGCCGCTTGCGCCGCGCGTTGACGTAAATCTGCGATCTGCTGCTGGCGTCCGGAAGACCCGGACTGAGCTGACTGCCCACCGCGTTGACCGCTTCCACTCATCTGCTGCAAACGCTCTTGGGCCTGACGCAAGCGTTCCAAAGCACGTTCGTTCTGCGCGATCGCGTCGCTTGAGTTAGTTCGCGCCGATGCCTGCGCTTTCTGCATCTCGTCGGCGGTTTGATTGAGTTGACGACTCAACTCCTGCATCTGCGCATCACGACGTTCGCGAGACAATCGTTCGAGCTCGCGCGCCGCTTTGCGTGTTTCATCAATCAACTCCTGCTGTTGACGTTGACTGCCGCCGCCACCGCCGCCGTTTGCTGCTTGCTGCGCGCGGCGACGCTGTTCTTCGAGCGCCGCTTGTTGGCGCCGCGCGAGTTCTTCCAAACGACGTTCAGCTTCGCTCTTCTGCTGCTCGGCTTGCTGTTGCTGCGCGCGTTGCACGGTCTCGTACTGATTCTTCATCTTGTCGAGTTCGAGCTCGAAGAGACCGGCGAGTTCCTGTTGTTCGCGTTGACTGCCGCTACCGCTGCCACTGCTTTGATTGCCAAAGGCGACCTGCACTTCGCGAAAGATCGCGTCAGCCGCAAGCAGCCGTTGCAGCGCACGTTGTTCGGGAGGCAACGCATCCTTGCCCACTTCCTTACGCAACGGCGGCGGCGCACCTTCCATCTCTTTCGTTGCCTGACGCAGGTGTTCGGCCATCTCCTTCACCTGTTTTTGTCCCTCGTCGACATCGCCGAGCCGGCGGCCCATGCGATCGAGGAACTCCAGCGTGTCAGTACGCAGTTTTTCCTGTCCCGCCGCGACTGCTTCGTAACCGTCTTTGCGTTCCTGATCGGTGTACTTCTCGCCCTCGCGAATCAAGCGATGCGTTGCCGCAATCAGATCTTTCTGCCGGCGCGACAATGCGTTCTGCTCCTGTTCGCCGCCCTGTCCGCCGCCACCCTGTTGCTGTTGCGACTGCTTGTACTCCATCTCAAACGGTTTCACTTCGATGAAGTAGATGTCGCTGGTGGATTCGTTGCTCGCGTCGCGCGCCTTCGCGTAATACGAAATGAAATCGCCCGGTTTCAGGTTGTACTCTTCGAGGAAGAACGTGTAGGCGCCGCTCAGCGAACGCGCCGACTCGCGCGTCAACTGTTGCAGGTTAACGTTCTTTTCTTCACCGCCGTTGATGGAGAAGTGCAGGTCCATCGAGACCACGCCATAATCATCTTCCGCGCGCGCCTGCGTGAAAACCTCTTCGAGATTCGTGGCCTTCTTGTCGCGGCCGGGTTTGTCGAACGAGATCACCGGCGGCTGATCGGAGAGCACGGAAACGTCGTATTCGTTTGAACCGCGATACGCTTCACCGTCGTTGCTCACCAATTCGATGTAGTAGCTCGTGTCGCCCGCGACCGTTATCTCGCCGACAAAGTCGCTGCCCTGCAAACGCATCTCCGTCTTCTTGCCGTCGGCGAAGACGATGCGCGCCGCGCGCACCTTGCCGGAAGAGAGTTTCGCGGTGACGGTCGCAACCGTTCCTTTCAATGCCGCAATGTCGCCGCCATCTTCGATCGTCTTAGTCGGCAGGTTGGTGAACGCCGGGAAGTTGAGCGTCAGGTCGAGTTGTTTGACGAAAGGCAGATCGACGACGTTGAGTTTGTAAACCTCGGAACGAACCGTGTTGGATTCGACGAAGTATTCGACCGAGTCCTGAATGTTGAAGATCGAATAACGAAAATCACTACGCGCTTTCGCTGGCTCCATCGGCTGGCCCTGAAAGTCTTCTTTTGAACCGAGCGGACGCGAGAAGACTGTAACCGTCTGCGAATCGAAGTTGACGAGCGACGCGAGGATGTCTTGATCAGAACCTTTCGGCACGCGTGCGGTGCCTGGTTTCACTTTAATGCTCATCGCGTTAGGCGATGAAGCGAGCGCGGTAGGCGTAACGAGTTGCGCGACACCTTCCGAGATCTCACGTGGTCCCCATTTCAACACACCAGCAAACAGCAGCAGACTGGCGAGCGCCGCGCCGCCGTAAAGCAAGAGACGCGAACGCCGAATGATGTTGCGGACGTCGAGCGTCGCGGAAACGCTATTCGCATCGCGATAAAGACGAGTGACGAGCGCTGGTGAAACGCGCGAAGGTTCGTTGTTGGCAAACTCGACAGCGGTAACGAGACGATCTTCAGTGCCGGGAGACTTTTCTTCTATCAACCGTGCGAGACGCGCGTCCGTGATGCGTTTCAGCAACGGCTGCACTAGCGCGAAATAGAACGTCGCCAGCACCGTGAGCAGCGCGCCGATACGCAGGACCAGCAGCGCGGCCGTGTTGTAGCGGTAACGATGCGCGGCCCAGCCCGTGAGCAGCAGCACCACGGCTACGACACCGACAGTGATTGCGACGCCGCGCAGCGAAAGCAAAAGCTGCCGCCGCGAGCGCGCCTTGCGGAGTAGATCGTCAAGTAGATTGGTTTCAGGGTTCATAACTCACCCGATTATCTTGGCCATCTTAGTTCTTCTTGCGAGAGCTGATTCAGTCAGCAACAACAGTAGCGCAATCAGCAGCAACGACCACCATACTCTTTGTCGTCCTTCGACCTCTTCACCGTTTACATTTTGAATCGCCCCGGCGCCTTCAGCGCTTCCGGCGCCGCCCGTCACACCTGCGATGAACTCCTGGAAGTTCAGTTTACTAAAATCACCTTCAGCGGCATCACCATCGACGGCCGCGAAGTCTGGTTGAGAGTTGTAACGCAGACGATAAAAACCGGGCTCGCGCGCGGTGATCAGCAACTCTCCGTCGCCCGTCGCGCGGTCTTCGTTCAACCTCGCCCCCGAAGGAGTATCAACAGCAGGAGGCTTGCCCTCGCCGTCTTTCTTCACCGTGAACGTTTGGCCCAGGCCGTACCACGCGCTCTCTTCGCGCGTGCCCGCGTAACGAACCATCTGATGAATAAACGGCAGATAGAGCGGCGTCAATGGCAGGTCGTTCCAGCTTGGTCCGAGTGAAGAAGTGAAAAGCAGCACACGGCCTTTGCCTGCCGTTCCTTCGAGCAACGCGGGACTGCCGTCCTCAAAACGCGCCAAAATCGTCGCGTTCGTCTTTGGTTCTGAGCGGAAGTAACCGATGACGTTTGCGGCCGCGAGCCTGCCGCTGCGCTGAAACACTTCGAAGATCGGATGATCGAATTTTACGTTTGTGATCGCCGCACTTTCACCCGCTTTCACTTGCACTGCTTCACGCAACGTTGCCGGAGAAATCTGATCGAGCGCTTGGTTGAAACTGTCGGCCTGCGTTTGTGGGCCAGTGGAAATAATTAGCTGGCCGCCGCCGTTCACGAACTTCACGAGCGCGCCGGCGAGCGCGGAGTTGATCGAGCCTGCGTCGTTCAGTATCACGAGCGCGTTTTCCGGAATGCTCGCCGGGTCAACGGAGCCGCTGCTCTTGAGATCGAACGTGAACGGCAGATCGTCGTTCGTGGTCAGCGCGCTTTGCAGGTGCAGACTGTCGCTGCGGCCGCGCGTCGCGCTTTCGACGATCAAAGCCTTTGCCGGAGTTTCGCGGCGCAGCGTGAAGTAGAAACGATTGTCTGGTTCAAAATCGGTGCTTGAGATGTTAATTGTGCAGCGGTTGGCGCCGTCGTTGAGGTTGAAGCCGGTAAACTCAATCACGCGTGAATCGCGGCTGTTGAGACTGATGTCGCGTTTTTCAACAGTCTGTTCGTTGATCTGGAAATCCACCTGAACGTGATCGCGTGGCGTGTCGCTGAAGTTGCTGATGTGCACCGCGAGATTGTCGAGATACTTTTGGCCGAACAGCACGCCGCGAGCTTCGACGTTCGTGATCGCGACGTTTGGCGCGGGATTGTTGTTGGCGACGTCGAGCGTGGTGAGCTGCGTGTTATTCGAGAGTTTAAAAGTGGCGCTGGCTTGCCGCCAGCCTGGGGCCTGAAAATCGGAGATCATGACGATCCGTTTTGGACCGCTTGTTTCCACTTCGCCGAGCAGCGATTCGGCGCCGCGCAATGCCTGTTCGTAGTCTGTTCCGTCCCAACCGGCCTCCACGCTTTTAACCGCGGTTCGCAGGCGGTTCTTGTCGTTGGTGAAACGGCTGCTGACGGCGTAACGCTTATCGAAACTCAACACCGCGAGCTGTTCGTCGTTGCGCGCTTCGTCGATCGCGGCTTCAGCGCGGCGTTGTGCTTCGCTGAACAGATTTTCGCGGCGCATGCTGGCCGAGTTGTCGATCAGGACTACGGTGGCGCCGGCCGCGGCGTTGTTTGATTTCGCGGAACTGCCGGTTGTGAAGAACGGACGCGTGAACGCGATAACGATCAGAAGTAGCGCGAGACAGCGAAGCAGTAGCAGGAGAACGTTTTGCAGCGTGCGGCGCCTGATCGTGCGTTGCGGGACCTGGCGAACAAAGACGAGGGCAGGGAATTGGATTTTGCGCGCTCGGGTACGGCGCACCAAATGAACCAGGATTGGCGCCGCGAGGGCCGCAACGCCGAGAAAGAATAATGGCGTCAGAAAAGACATAAACTACTGCAATCCACAGATTACGCAGATTACTTTAAAAACAGTCTGCGTAATCTGTGGATTGCTCCTACTTACCGGCGCGACGAGACAAGAACGAAAACAGCGCGAAATCCAACGGCTGTTTCGTCGTCAACATTTCATAGTCTACGTGATTCGCCGCCGCGCAACGGCGCATGTCCTCGACGTGCCGCTGCATTCGTTCGCGATACCCACTCATCACCACGTCCGGCAGCACCGACATCTGCTCCTGCGTCTCCGCATCTTCCAACAACAACACCGGCTCTTTAAAATCGAAATCCAACTCGTTCTGGTCCAACACGTGAAAAGCCACGAGGTCATGACCTTTGAAACGCAGATGCTGAAACGCTTCCTGCATCCGATCCGGCTGATCGTAAAAGTCCGAAATCACCACCACGATGCCACGCCGCGTCAGAATCTCCGCGAGTTGATGCAACGACTCCGCCAAACGCGTCTCGCCGCCCGGCTGAAGCAACGACAAATTGCCGAAGATCGTGCGCATGTGTCCAGTTCGATTGCGCGCGGGCACGTGCGTGTGCACTTTCTGATCGAAAGCCACCATTCCGACTGCGTCCTGCTGCCGGTTCAACAAGTAAGCCAACGACGCGGCGAGAAACTTCGCGTAGTCGAGCTTCGTCACCGAACTCGCATGCGCGTAATTCATCGACGCGCTCGTATCAATCAACAGGTGGCACTGCGTGTTCGTATCAGCTCGATATTTTTTAATAAAGTACCGATCCGTTCGACCCAAGAGTCGCCAGTCGAGATAGCGCAGATCGTCGCCGGGATTGTATTGCCGATATTCCGTGAACTCCGTCGAGAATCCCGTGAACGGCGAACGATGCAGTCCCGACATGAAACCTTCAACCACCGCACGCGCCAGCAACTCAAGCGATCCAATCCGCGCGAGTAATTCAGGATCAAGAAACCTCGCGGGCGTAGTCACCGCTTCCGGAGTCTGTGTTATCTGTGTTTCTCTGTGGCTCACAATCCGCTCTTTGGTTCTGGAACCGTTTCGATCAACCTTTTAATAACCTGATCCGAATCAACCTTCTCCGCTTCAGCCTGAAAATTCAACAACACCCGATGCCTGAGCACCGCGGGCGCGACCGCACGAACGTCTTCACAAGAAACGTTGTAACGTCCACGTAAGATAGCGCGCGCTTTGCCGCCGAAGATCAAAAACTGCGACGCGCGCAGCGACGCGCCCCACGTCACCCACTTGTTCACAAAATCCGGCGCGGGCGGCGTGTTTGGTCTGCTGGCGTTGACGAGTCGCACGGCATAACGCGTCACCGTGTCTGACGCAGGCACCTGCCGCACGAGCCGTTGAAATGCGATGATTTCATCAGCCGACATCAGTCGTTCAAATTCGTAATCCTGCGGCGACGTGGTCTGTTTGACGACCGCGACCTCTTCATCTTCCGGCAGGTAACCGATCCTCACGTTGAACATGAAACGATCGAGTTGCGCTTCAGGCAACGGATACGTGCCTTCCATCTCGATCGGGTTCTGCGTCGCGAGCACGTGAAACGGCCGCGGCAGATCGTAACTGACGCCTTGCACCGTCACGCGTCCTTCCTGCATCGCTTCGAGCAGCGCGGCCTGTGTCTTCGGCGGCGTGCGATTGATTTCGTCGGCGAGCACGATGTTGGCAAAGATTGGGCCGGGGATGAATTGGAGCGCCCGGCGGCCGGTCGCGCGATCCTCTTCGATTATCTCGGTACCAGTGATGTCGGCCGGCATCAGGTCGGGAGTGAATTGAATACGCTTGAATGAGAGGTCAAGAACACTCGCGATAGTTCGTACCAGCAGAGTCTTTGCGAGGCCCGGTACGCCGGTGATGATTGAATGCCCGCCCACAAAGAGCGCGAGCAGCACCTGTTCGACGACTTCGTCCTGACCAATTATTGCTTTTCTGATCTCGCGCAAGAGACGCTCGCGCGCCGAGCCGAGTTTGTCGAGCATTTGCTCGTCGCTGATTGTGAGTTGTTCGACCGCCATGTTTCCTCGTTTTAATCCACAGATTACACAAATTCTATTGTCCGACTATACGCAATAACAGTTCTTGAGCCTTTTCATAACGCGGCGCGGCTTCGAGCGCTCTCAGCACTGCCCGCTTTGCTTCCGGTTGCCGGCCCAATGCGTGATACGCCGTGGCGACATTGTAGTTCGCTTCCGCGATGTTCGGCGGCTGTAGCGCAAGGGCAGCCTGGAACTCCGTCAGCGCCTGCGGATAGTTTTTCAATTCGACACTCAAATCGCCAGCTTGCTTGTGCAAGTTGTAATCAAATGGGCTGATGTAAAAACTGGCGATGATTGCGTCGAGCGCTTGTTGCCGTTGGCCCAACGCGGAACGAAGCCGCGCGACAGTCTTGAGCGCTTCGAGATTGTTCTCGTCCGTCCGTACCAGTTTTTCCAACACTTGCGCTGCCTGCGCCTGATCGCCTTTCTGTTCCAACAGCTTCGCGAGCGACTCGTAAGGATTACCTTTTCCCGTAACGTATGGGAAGAGTTCGAGCGCGCGAATGTAATGAGTCGCCGCTGTTGCTGTGTCATTGTCAGCCGCAAACAATTCGGCGGCGCGAATGCGGAGCGCGAAAGTGTCGTGCGTCTGGAGTTGCTTGACGACCTCGTCTTTCGACAGCGAAGCGACGAGATTGCTCTCGGTGCTCAACGCCTGCTGCAATGGACGCGCCTTGGATTCGACGTACGCGTTAAACTCGCGATCGAAATCCGCCTCGCTTAGCTTTAAAACCTGTCGCAACACGTCGGGCGTGCGAGCTTTATCGCGATACATTGCGAGCATGTTGAGAATCGCGTCGAAACCGTATTTCTCCGCGATGAACTCACAGATCTGCGACGCCTCGAAATAAGCGATCGGAATATCAGTCGGGTTGCGTGGCCGCTGAAACGCCGCGTCGAGATCGGCAATCTTGAACCATTTGCCGGACGTGAAACTGCGCACAAACATCACGTTCCAATCGTCGCCCCAACCCGGACGCGCGCGCCGCTCTTCGTAAACCGAAAGCCCTTCGGAGAACCAGCGCGGAATGCGATAGTCAGTCATTTGCAACGTGATGACGTGCGTGAACTCGTGCCACAACGTGCTGCCCCAGTTGAACTCGCCGGCCTCGCGTGCCGATGGCGAATCCTGCGCGATGACCGGTCCGAAACAAACACCGAGCGCGCCGAGCCCGGGAATACCAAGCGCGCGCACGGCGAAGTCTTCGTGATTCTGAAAAATCTCGACGGTGACCTGGCCTTTCGGTGTGAAGCGGTACTTCGCGGTCAGTTTCGCCGCGGCTTCTTCGAGCAGATTCGCGGCGTATGGACCAAGCAGATCGCTTTCTTTTTCCGAGGCTTTAATTACAAACGCGCCGCGTTTCGTTTCGCGAAAGGATTCCATCGAGTCGAGCAGGTCGAGCGTGTTCTTGGCCCAAACGTTGAACGGATCGCCCTTGAAGGCCTTCTCGACTGAGGCGCGACCCTGTTCCATCTGGCCCAACCGCAGCAACGACATGCCGAGTTGGAGATGTGCGTCCCACAAGCGCGGCGTGAGCTCGATCGCGCGGCGTGTGAACTGCGACGCCTGTTCGGTGCGGCGTGTGATCGTGGCGTAGTGTGCGAGTGTATTGTAGACCTCGCCATAACGTGGACCGATCGCGAGTGTGGCCGCGACTTCGGGTTCGAAGTCACGATCCTGCAAGTAGTACATCGCCGCGCGGAGTGAATGTGCTTCGAGCGAACGCGAGTTGATCTTTAACGCCTTGTCGAGCTCGGTTGAGGCGATGTCGAACTGGCCCGATTCGAGTGCGAGTGCGGCTTTGAGCGAGAGTGCTTCGACGTAGTTGGGATTGATCGAGAGCGCTTTGTTCAACGCAGCAGTGACTTCCTCGCCGCCTTCGAGCCGTTTGTTGCGTGCGAGATCGAGATAGGCGCGCGCGCTGTTTGAATTCAGGTTGAGCGCGTCTTTGAGAAACTCGCCAGCGTCCGCGTAGGCGTACTTTTGCGTGAACAGTTCGGCGCCCGAGAGATGTGCGTCGAGATAGTTGGAGTCGGCCTCGATCGCGGAGCGATACATGTCGTTCGCGTCCTGGAACCTTTCGAGGTGGACCAACGCGCGGGCGATGAGTGTTAGTTCCGAGGCAGTCTCGGGATCGTTGTCGGTGTAGTACTTGACGAACGAAGCGTAGATCGCGCGGGCCTGATCTTCCTGTCCGGTGAGTTCGAGAAGTTCGGCGCGTCGCAGATCGCTTTCGAGTCGTTCGCCGGGAACTTCTGACTTGTCTAAATTTTTAGCCGCCTGATCGAACTCGGCGATTGCTTCGGTGTAGCGGCCGGTGATCGCGAGCACTTCCGCTAATTGATGACGAACGTCGCCGGCGTCGGGAGTTTTGGTGAGGAGCTTTTTGGCTGCTGTTTCGGCTTCCGTGTATTTTCCGGTTTCGATCAAAGTTTTGAGATCCGTGTCCTGGGCAGACGACGGAACACAGATCCAAACCAGAATGAAAACCAGACTGAATATAGTCTTGCGCATTTACGATCCTGCTTGTTTGATAGAACGATTCACCTTTGCCAGTTCAATAAAAAGTTGTTCAAGCGTTGCTTCGTATTCCGTTTCGGGCATGTTTCTCTTGCGCGCGATCAGTTGTTCGATTTCGCCTTCGAGGCGAGTGCGCTCTTTTAATAATCTTCCGGTGGCAGCGCTGGCTGCGGCTTCGTCGATGCTCAGGGAGTCGAGATACGTCGCGCGCGCGAGCAGTCCTTCGCCGGCTTCCGCTTTTTCACGACCCACGCCGTCGCCGTTGTCGTCTATTAGCGCGTGTTCGGTCGCGAGCCTCCCGGCGCGTGTATAAAAATCCGAGGTCAATCGATTCGCGTAGACAAACGTTTCCAGGATCGATGTATGTCCGTCTTGATCGGTATCTGCGTCGGGAGCCCTGAGCGCCGCGATGAAGAAACCCGCGAAGCGAGTCGCGTTGGTTTCCTGTCCGCTCTTCGTCGCGGTGATGACGATTCGTCCTTTTGCCGAAAGGCTTTTAACGAACTCACCGCTCGCACTCGCCATGTTAAGAACAACTACGCGCTTCGTCGGCAGCGCTGACAACAGCGTGTTGTACTCGGACGCAGCGAGATCTGGTCCAACCAGATTGAACTTTGATTCCTTGCCGTCAAACGAGCCGTGACCGATCAGGAACACGAACAGGACGTTGTTCGCTTCCATTTGCGACTTGAGTTGCGCGAACGTGTTTCTGACGTCAATCGCCTTGGCGTTTTGGACCACCAACAGCTTCTGAGTCTCGAATCCGTAGTCGTCAGCCAACACGGCTTTTAGTTCCGTGGTCCACTGTTCAAACACTTTCGCGTACTCGGCCTCGCCGCCCGCGCCCACCAGAATTACGGCAAACTTATTCGGATCGCCGGTCTTCTTCTGCGCGCACACTACAGAAGCGAGCAACAACAACAGCACCAGACTCGTTGTTAATTTGTACCTCAAGCCAAACCTTCGCGTTTTCTTAGAAACCACTCGGCACTCAACAGTCCGACCAGCAACAAAAAATTCACCGGCATGTCCCACAAATCTTTCGTGACGCGCTCTGAATACGGCGTTTGCCGGTAAGTCAGATCGTCCAGCAACGACTGCGTTTGCGCGGGCGTGTAGTATTTGCCACCGGTTTCGCTAGCGATCCGTTTCAGCAAATCGCTGTTTTGCGCCGCGCTGTAATATTCGCGATTCAGATCGCTCACGAGCACGTTTGCGTTCGCACTCAACTGTCCCAGACTCGTGCTCTGCCCGAGCAGCTCAATTTTATGTTGGCCCAGCTCGTCAGCTTTGAATTCGCCAGTGTAAATATTTGCCGAATTCAGTGTCGTAAATTTCAAGGGAACATCAACAGTTGCTCCCGAAGGTTTCGTCACACGCGCGGTTGCGTGCGCATCCCCGACCGCGTTGAATTTCTTATCGCGCACGTCGGCGACGATGTTGACCGTGTCGTCCATTGAATAGACGTCTTTGGCGGTGCTGACTTCGATCTGGTGCGGCGTACCACTCACAACATAACGCAGCATTTGGCGCCAAAAAGTTTCGTGCGCGTTGTTCTTTGAATCCATTCTCATGCGCCAGCGCCACGTGTCAGACGCGGTCAAGGCGAGCGTCTGTCCGCGACCGTACCGTTGTTGCACCAGCAACGGTATGTTCGCTCCCGCACCATCGGCTTTGCGCGCTTCCAGCAAAACGGTGGCGCCCGGTTTTACGTTGGTCAACGCTTGTGACACGGACACGGGCGGAAGTTCGTTCCACGTCTTTTGATTCTGCGCGCGATCTTCAAACAAGCGCGTGATCGGATGCGCTTGTCCCGCGCCGGTCAGCAATGGTTTGTAAACCGGCGTAAACGAATTCGCATCGTCAACCGGTCCACCAGTCAATGAAACAGGCAACAGATCCTCGATCGTCGTGCCTTTGTACTTGCCGCCGTCGAATGACAACCGCCCACCGAGTGCGAGCAAGCCGCCGCCGCGGCGCGCCACGAAAGCCTCGATGCTACGGAGCTGATCGGCGGTGAAAAATCCGGCTTCGACACTGCCAATCACCAGACCGTCATACGAAAAGAGTTCTTCTTCCGTCGCGGGAAATCCGGTGGCGAGTTCACCCTGGTTGCCGACACCCTGGCGATAGAATTTGTTCTCGCCTGTTCGTTGCAGTGAAACGAGAACGATGTTCTTTTCGTTCAGTGCCAACGATTCGCGAATCTTGCCGAGCTCCCAACGCGGTTCACCTTCGACGTGCAAGAGACGCAGTGGACCGGAAATAACTTCTACGAGCGCGTCTTGTTTGTTGTTTTCGACTGTCAGTTCGCCATCGAGTGGCGTGATCTCGACGGTGTAACGATGCACGCCGGGAGTCGTTGGCGTTATCTCGAGATTGATCGCTTGCGTGTCATTTCCGCGTAGATCGAACTGCTCTGTTTTGATCGCGCGTCCGTCTTCACGCACGCCGAGCAGCACTTTCGTGTTGTTGTAACCGCTCAGACCGACAAACGTTTCGACGTTCACGCGCGAACCGACGAGAACGCGGCGCGGCATGTTGATGCGCGTGAGTTCCGCATCGAGTGGTCTCGCGGTATCGCCGACGCCGATCGTGAACACCGGAATGTCGCGCGCGCGCAACTCGCGCAACGTGGTGCTGATGTCGCTCGGCACGTTTGACGCGCCGTCGGTCGCGAGCACGATCGCGGAGAGCGGCATGCCTGAAGAACGTTTGATTGTTTCTTCTAATGCGCCGGCCACATCGCTGGTCCGTCCTTCGCCGAAAAGATCGTTGCCATCCTTCAAACGCGAGAGTGCACCCGAAAATCCGTAGAGGTTCGTTTTGAATTTCTGATCGAGTCGACTCAGGAAAGACGTTTGTCCGGTGCTGGTGTTGAGCAACGTCTGTTTGATGGTGTCGAGACGGGTGGCGCCGCCGGGAACGTCGGGCAGTTTCATGCTCAGCGAATCGTCGACGATTACGGCGACGTAACTGCTGCGCGGAATCACTGAAGACACAACTACCACAGGCCGCAACAGCAACGTGATCATCACGGTGAGCAGCAGGACGCGCAGCGCGATCAGCGTGGCCGTAGTTCGTTTTGAAAGCCGGATTCGCGGGCGCAGGTAGATGAAATAGATGAAAACTGCAACGACTAAAAAGATGAGGACCAGCAGGAGGATATTCGGGCGCACGTCAAAACCAAACCGGCCGTTAGTAAAAACGGCCTGTTCATGACCGAACAGAAACCGCACCAGAGAATCCATTTTTATGGTGCCGGACATTATACACGCGCGCGGCGTGTGCCTAAGACTGCGTCCGGCTTCGGGCTACTTGGTTTCTTAGTAGCAGACCTTCGCCGGGCGGTTGCCGCGGACCACGAAAGATGGGAAGGAGAGTGTGGTTGACGGGCATGTTACACTCCGCGCAAGGAGTTCAATATGTCTTCACCATTACCATTTCCACCGCCGGGTTTCGATCAGCTATCTCGCCCGGAGCAACTCGACTATATAGAAAAGCTATTAAACTACATCAGGCCAGACGAGAAATACGCCGAAATTCCTGAGTGGCATCGCGAGATTCTGGAAGAGCAGTTGGCTCGCTATAAGGCGCACGGTTTTGAAGGAACACCTTGGGAGGAGTTTGAGCAAGAGCTAGATAAGGAGTTTGAGGCTACACCTAAATAACTTAACCTAGAACCTCACTCTAGAAAACATGATCTATCGCTTCATCCTCTCACCGGATGCGAAGGAAGGAATTCGCTCAGCGCGTCTCTGGTATCTTCAGCACGACATAAACCTGCCCTTACGTTTCGAAGCGGAGCTTAAATCAACTCTGAGTCGTATTGCGCTATATCCGAATCGGTTTCAACTCATCTCCGGGCAGGTACGGCGTGCACGAATGAAGCGATTTCCATATCTAATTTACTTCACGCCGACTGCACGCTCGATTTACGTGGTTAATGTCCTCCACCAACGCCGTGCTCAATACTCCGAGTAGACCATAGTGCGTTTGCGTTTGGTTTGGCCGAAGAGGAGGCCGCCGAGGGCGCCGGTGCCGGCGCCGATCAATAGGCCCATCACGATGTAGACTTCGCTGTCGTCCGAGTCGGGGGAGTATTTTCCATAACCAATCGCGGTGCCTGTGCCAGCGCCGATTCCCGCTCCGATCAAGGCCCACTTGCCTTTCGACGCTTTTCCTTCAATTACATGAACCTGACGCACGTCGGCGCGCGGAATCCCTAAGGGCTTGCCGTCACGATCGATCGTCAGTGTCGTGTCAGTGGCTTCAATCATCAGTCCTTTGATTTCTTTTCCACTCTTCTGTTTGACGACGAGGCGTTCGTTGGTCCCGAGTTGCTGCACAGCGGACCAGTTGTTAAGAGACGTGCTCTGTTGCGCAAACGCGAGCGGCGCGTGCGTTGAAAGCATTAGGCAGACAAGCAAAAGGGGCATTGCTTTACGTTTCACGATGTTCTCCTTTGAGGTTGATAAAGACTTTCACCGGAGAACAGTGGCAAGCAGTATTCCGATCAGTTTTGGTGAAGTATTAAGGAAAGTACCGGAGCAGAGACGCAGCAGAATTACGACTACTGACGAATTAAATTATGGTTGCGGCTTCTCAGGTGCGGGAAGCAGTTTCTTGAACTCAGGAAGCGAAGCGAGCGGTTTCAGATCCTCTTCGCTGGCGAGGTAATACACTTGACCGTCGTAGAGTTCGATGGATTTCGTCAATGCGGCCATTGCTTCTTTGATACGGCCAAGCCGCGCGAGCACGCACGCTTTCTGGTAATAGCCCTCGCTGTTTTCAGCATCGAGGCTGAGGGCCTGATTCGCTGCCTTCAAAGCCGGCAGCCAGCGCGACTGCTTGCGATAAAGAGCGGCGAGCGAAACATGCGGATCGGCCGATTTCTTATCGATTTGCGCCGCGGCGTTGAACGAACGTTCGGCGTCAACGTAGCGGTCGATGCTCATATAAGCTGTTCCGAGCCGGTAATTCGCCTGCATACTCGTTTTCATTCGCGCCGGTTCACTAGCGGCAAACTTGATCCCATGTTCAGCCTGTTCTGCGCCGGTGAAGTCCTGAAAAACCATGCCGAAGAGATCATTGTCTTCCTGATACTTTTCACCGGTCTCGAGCAACGGTCTCACTTCGCCAATCCGATCGTGCTTCACAAGCAACCGAATCAGGTTGCGATAGTTGTAGACGTCAGCCGGATCGACTTCGATGGCTTTGCGATAAGCAGCTTCGGCCTCCGCCACGCGTTCAAAGTTGTAGTAAACATGGCCGAGCTCGCGAAATCCGCGCGGATCACGCGGTTCGAGTTTCGTGTAGCGCCCATACACCTCCAAACTTCTTTCCGTGTCCTTCACATCGTCGGAGGCGTACAAGTGCTCGGCGAGACGGTAAACTGCCGGTATATGATTTTCGTCGGACAGCTCCGACAACAGTTTCATTCCCTCTTCTGTTTTTTCCTGTTCGAGCAAAGCCAGCGCCTTAACAAAGCGCAAATCACGATCCTTCGGATTCGTTTTCAACAACTCGTCCGCGATGCGTAGCGCTTTCGCAGAGTCGCGATCGAGCAACAGCAGGACTCTGACGAAATCCGACATTACCAGCGCCGGAGGTTTTTCACCCGCGCGCGTTTTCTCGATCGTCGAAACTGCCGGACGAATTATTTCGGATACAAAAGCGAACCCGCTATCGGTCTGCATCATTTCAACGAAGTACCAAACATCGTTGCGGCGCACAAACCGAAACTTCACCAGCATCTCAACCGGTTCGCTCAGGCAAGTCGCTTCAGCCGTGTCGCCTTTTTCTTCGACATGCAAAACCCGAATGCGTTTGATCCCGAGTTCCGGGTTGTAACCCGCCATGATCTCCGCAAGTGCTCTGCGGTACGCCGACCACATCTGCTCGCGTTCGCTGTCGTTCAGTTTGGCCCACGCACCCGAGCCCATGTACGTGTCGGTGAGCACGCTGACATCAGCCGCAGCTTCGACCTCTGGTTTGTCAGTGGCGGGAATCGCTTTCGCGAGATGTCCCGCGAGAGCCCGCGGAGTTTTTTGAAACTCGGCAACGCTGCGCCTGGCCTCCAAAACTTCCAACTCGAGCAGGTTCAAACCGGCGGAAGTCAACAATGCGTCACCGGTAGCGCGAATGTGCGTCGCATCGACAAAAGAAGTGCCCCAGGTCGGATCGAGTTCGATCCATTTACCGATCCAAACTTCCACCCACGCATGTCCGCCAAACGAACTGCCGTTGTAAGCCAATCCGGAAACCGTTCGCGCGGGCAACCCAAGCGAGCGCGCCATGCCAACAAACAGCGCGCTGAACTCACTGCAGTCAGCTTCACGAGTCGCGAGTGTCATCACTGGGTCGGCACTTGCAACGAGCTTCCACTCGAGATTTTTATGTGTCCAGTCGGCGAGCTTGCGCGCCACACTCCACGCGTCGCGATCTTTACCGGCGATCTGGCGCGCCTGGTCGATCACTTCTGTCTTGTCCGCGGCGAACTCCGGCGTTGCTTTGAGATACTCCGCGAGCGTCGCATCTTTGACCGGCAACTGCAGCGCGGTCTCCGCGCCGGTTCGACGCGCTGCGACAGTCACCACTAACTCCGTCGGCGATTTCTGTTCGACGATCTGGTCCGCGGTCTTGATGTCGTCCTTGATGTTGTCGATCGGACCGGCTGCTTTCGCACGAACTTTCAGCGTGAGACTGCTGGTGCGGCTTTGGTCGGTGATCGGAACACCGCCCGGTTCAACGACCGCGTAAGTGATGTTTGTGCCGCGGCGTAGATCCGAAAAATCAGCAATCGGATAACGCCCTTCGCGGTCCATCGCGACTGACGAGTGTGCACTGATCGAACCGGCTGTCGCAATCGCATAGAAGTTTTGACTGTGAAAGGCGCTGGTGACCGAGAAGAGGAAGTCGGCAATGTACTTCTGCCGGCCGTCGAGTATTGAAGTATTTACGCCGGCGATTGCAGCTTCGAGGTTGTATCCACCAAAGGCGACCACGCCTGCGGGAACTTTTTCAACCGATCTCGAGTAATCGCGAGTGGCGGCGAGATTCGTCTTGTCACCAAGAGCGGTGACTCCTCTCGCGTGATTGGAAATGACGAGAAATCCTTTGCGCGCGCCAACGAAGAACGTGTCCGAGCTGAGTTTCAATTCCGCGATGTCGGGTGTTGGTCCAACATTGCGAAACAGTTTGCCCGTTGTGAACGCTTCCGCGAGCTTGTTGCTCTTCAGTTTGCAGAAGGCGGCAAAGGTTCCATTATTGAACTGTTCGAATGTCGGCGGCTCCAGCAACACAACGCCACATTCCGAACCGAGCTCGGGAAGCACTTCCTTTTCAAAATCCAGTGCCCAAAGGTTCGGAAACGCTGCGAGCTCGAGTTTCGAAAACAGGTCTTTTGACGACGAAGCCCACAGCGCGGACAGATCAACGCTTGTCAGGAAATAAGCAATCGTCGAAGACGGCAGCAACTCGCGGGGCGCGGTCAGTTCCTTTGGTTGGAACGGCAGCAGCGGTTTGGACCACGCACTTTCATCAAAAACGAATTGATGCGAGTTCTCCCATGACGACGCAGTGAATTTCAGCGCGCCGCGTTCGTTGGCCGTGGAAGTCCTTTGCGTGTCGCCGGCAAACACCGCCTTGAGATCGCTGAAGTAAACAACGTCGCCCTGGCTGTTGATCGATTCGCGAAATTCCGCATTGTCCGTGAGTTGTTTGTCGCTCGTGCCGTTTGCGTTCGCCAGGAGTTCGCGAATGGTCGCCAGATCCGTTGCGACAATCGCGACGTCGCCGATGTAGGCAATGTGAGTGGTCGTGCTTTCGACGACCCACGATGAACTGATCGATGTGTGTTGGAAGGTCCTGACATGCAGCGCGTTCCATTCCTTATCAGCCATCACTTCGAAACGAAGCAAAGTACCGGATCTCCGTTTTGACGGTTCCGGTGAGAGGACTAACTGCGCGCTTAACGGAAGTATTGCCGGCAACGCGGCGATGCTGCGCGTACTGACCGCGGCAATGTCGGTGAGATTGGTAAAGCTTCCGGTGAGGTACTCGATTCTTGAGAGAGTGCGTTCGAACCTCGCGCGATCTTTCACGCGCAACACGATCGCTTTTCGTTGTGCCGCTGCGTTGCTGTCACGAGCATCCGCGGCGGTCCACGTACCCGAAGCAATCGGTGAATCGGGATCGATACCCGTGTAATCGATGAGCGTCTCGGCATTGTAAGGAGCAGCCAATTCGCCGCCGAACAGCCGCCGTAGGTTGATCATCATCATTACGAGGTTCGACTGATCGCGCGGAGAATCCATTTGCAGACCGTTCAGAGTTTCATAAAACTTCTGCACGGCCTGACGCGGATTGGGAATGGCAGTGAAGTGTTTGACGCGTTTTGGAAAGAGATTTTCCGCGAATGGTTTGATCGTGACACCGGCTTTTAGACTCGCGGGATTTGACGAGCAACCGTCAGTGCCTGCTTCGCAATGAAAGACCCAGGCATAGTCCGCGAGCGTAGTGTCTGAAAGTGCTTTGCGGATGAGTTCACGACGTTCGTCCTCGGTCTTTGCTAAGCCGAGTTGGTGCCGGAAGTTGATCTTCTTGATTGCGAGTTTTAGTTGGTCGTCGAAATCTTTTTTCGAGCCGTCTTTGGAAATCAGTGCTTCGAGGCGTGGAATGTCCGCGGCGGTGGCGGCCAATGCCAGATTCTGCGCGGCCAGAGAACTCACTTGCTTGTCACGCGACGACGTAAGCGACAGTAGCTGAGTCAGCGGCAATTCTTCCCCGCGCCACAATGCGACTTGCAGACCGACGGCGATCAGCGGATCGTAATTCGAAGCCATGAGCTGCGTGAGTGGCAGCTTGAACTCATCGCGCGGAACTGTGACGAGCAGCGTTAGCGCGCCGAGTTGAACGTTTGGATCCCGGCTCGCGACCGAGGGAAAAGTTGCAACTACTTGTCCCGGTTTGTATGGCGTCAGCTCGACGACCGTGGCAGTCGTTTTTGGTTTCGCGCCGGGCCGTACCACAGGCGGCGGAGCAGAACGATAAATAGCCGGCTCTTTGAAAATGAGCGCGAGCAGTTCAGTGCGCTTTTCCTTCGGCAGAAAAGGCCAGACGAGCGCGATCATTTTCGTGTTGAAGCCTGACAACGACTTCTCAAGAATCTTCGGAACGATGTCAGGTGTCTTTGCGAGTGCGCGAGCCGCGGCTTCCGCCACGAATGGTTCTGTGTCGTGTATGAATTTCCACAAGGTTGGCGCGAGCGCGGGATTGTTGCTGCGTGCGATCGCCTGCACGGTCGCCACCAGCACAAGCGGGCGGCGATCGAGCAACAAATCCATCGCCACGTCGGGCGTGGATGAGAAGAGCGACGTCAGACGCGTGACAGCAGCTTCACGTTCCACCGTGGTGTCATTCAAAGTCGCGACGATGTTTTCGATCTCGTCGATGGGACTACTCGCCGGTGCTTTGACCGTAATTTTTCGTAACTCTTCGTGCGAGTCGTATTCAGGACCAACGAAGATCACCGACTGCACGACGGCTTTGAAGAAAGGTTCGATCTCGGCAGCGTGTGTGACGGGCGTTTGCACATTGAACATGAGTGCGGCGGGCCCGTAGATGGTGACCCACGACGTGCTGCGAATCAGTTCGCCTTCGGGATCGGGTGATTCCAGGAAGAGCTCGCGCGCTTCGAGATCTTGCAATTGAGTTTTGCGCGTAAGGATCGATTCCGTGCGGCCGGTCAGGTCCTTGACGGTCCGCAACATGGACGCGAAGTAGTCGTCCAAAGGATAGCCTTCGGGAATTTTCTGAATCAGGATTTCGAGCGAGGAGTCGTGTGGTCCCTTGAATTTGAAGGTGCCTTGTTGTTCCCAATCGGCGGGGACGCGAAAAACTACGGTTTTCTCGGGATTTACCTGCCGCTTGAAATTCGTTTTCGGCAGCGCGTAGCTTTTCCACTCGGCTTCGCGAGCTTGTAAACGTGTGACCTGTGCTTTCGCTGCAACGAGACTGCCCGAGCAAAGCAGTAGAACGAGGAGCGGGAGGAGGGGGAACTTACGCATTGCCGAGCGAAGGTAGCATAGGATCAACAATAAGTCCTATAGCTCATATAGGACCTATTCTGTGAGAGAATGAGCCGCTTGAAACACACAACAAAACGCGTCAGAGTGATCGATTCGCACACCGCCGGTGAACCGACACGTGTCGTGCTTAGCGGCGGACCTGATTTGGGTAACGGTCCGCTTTCCGGGCGCCTGCAACGGTTCCGGAATGAATACGACGACTTTCGCTCCGCGGTGGTTAATGAGCCACGCGGTTCGGATGCGCTCGTCGGCGCGCTGTTGTGCGCGCCGGTGGATGAGACGTGTGTTACCGGGGTGATCTTCTTCAACAACGTCGCGTATCTGGGAATGTGCGGGCACGGCACGATCGGCGTAATTGCTACGTTGACCCATCTCGACCAGATCGAAGCGGGCACGCATCGCATTGAGACGCCGGTTGGGGTTGTCGTGGCGCATCTTTACGAGAATGGAGAAGTCGAGATTGCGAATGTGCCGAGTTACAGGCATCTCGCGGGCGTGACGGTAGTCGTGCCGGGATTTGGACCAGTGACCGGAGACGTTGCGTGGGGCGGTAACTGGTTCTTTCTCGTCAACGATCACGGTCAGGAGTTGACGCTCGACAATCTCGAAACTTTGACTGAGTTCACTACGCACATTCGAGACGCTTTGGCGAGTGCGGGAATCACGGGCGCTGATGGACACGAGATCGATCACGTTGAACTGTTTGGTCCATCGCAATTCGAAGGTGTTGATAGTCGCAACTTTGTGCTCTGTCCGGGTCTGGCTTACGACCGGTCGCCGTGTGGCACCGGGACGAGTGCGAAGCTCGCGTGTTTGTTTGCCGATGGGAAGTTGCGTGAAGGTCACGTGTGGCGGCAGGAGAGCATTGTGGGAAGTATTTTTGAGGGAAGGGTCGTAGTTATTGAGGGGAAGGTCCTCCCGCATATACGCGGCACAGCTTTCATCACCGTCGAGTCAGAATTGATTCTCGACCCGCGCGACCCGTTTTGCGCAGGCATCCGCAGGTGAAGAATAGGTCCTATAGGTCCAATAGGACCTATTAAGAACAGTGAAGTCTCAAGCTTATGACGTCGTCGTGATTGGTGGTGGGATTGTGGGGGCGGCGTGTGCGGCGGAGTGTGCCGCGGAAGGTTTGAGTGTCGCGATTGTTGAGGCGCGGATGGTGGGTGGTGGCGCGACTGCGGCCGGGATGGGCCATCTCGTGGTGATGGATGATTCGGAGGCGCAGTTTGCGTTGACGCGTTATTCGCAGGTGCTTTGGAACGAGTTGCGCGATGAGTTGCCACGCGAGGTTGAACACGATGCGTGTGGCACGATCTGGGTTGCGGCTGATGATGAAGAAATGGCGGAGGTATTTCGGAAGGAGCGATTCTATTCTGAGCGTGGAGTTGCAGTTGAGGTGCTGGATGCGCAGGCACTCGCTGAAGCTGAACCGAATTTACGTCGTGGGTTGGTAGGTGGATTGCGCGTGCCGGGTGACAGCGTGATCTATCCGCCGTGTGCGGCGCAGTTTTTTGTCGAGCGCGCACAGGCGCGACGTGCGAAGTTGTTTGTTGGCCGTGCTGTCGAGGGTTTGACGAGCGAAGGCGTGCGACTGCGTGATGGAACGTCGATTTCCGCGGGTTTAGTCGTGAACGCGGCGGGTTCGTGGTCGCCGGATTTGACCAATGGATTAAGGGTGAAGAAGCGCAAGGGCCATCTGGTGATTACTGACAGGTATCCAAACTTCTTGCGTCATCAGCTTGTTGAGCTTGGTTATTTGAAGAGTGCGCACTCCGTGGCGTCGGATTCGGTGGCGTTCAACATTCAACCGCGAACCACAGGACAACTGTTGATCGGGTCATCGAGACAGTACGACGTCGACGACAGTCGCGTGGATGGATCGATCGTGACCCGCATGTTATCGCGAGCAGTAGAATTCCTGCCCACGTTGGGGAAACTTTCGGCGCTACGAGCCTGGACCGGATTTCGTGCCGCGACTCCCGACAAGCTTCCGCTGATTGGACCACACGCCGAACACGAGCGACTCTATCTCGCAACTGGTCATGAAGGTCTCGGCATCACGACCTCGGTCGGCACGGCGAAACTGCTCGTCGATCAAATCATGAACCGCCGCCCCGCTATTCCGATCCAACCCTACTTGCCGTCGCGAATGGCGCCGGAGACTGTTGCACGTGTCTGAACCGATCACACTCAAAGTCAATGACGCGCCGGTTAGCGTGCCAGCGGGCAGTATGGTGGCGGCGGCGGTGTTGGCAGCGGGTGTGGTTTCGTTTCGACGATCGGTGACGGGTGAAGCGCGCGGGCCTTTGTGTGGAATGGGGATCTGTTTTGAATGCCGCGTCACGGTGAACGGCGTGGCCCACGTGCGCAGTTGTCAAACGGTTTGCGAAAACGGAATGGACGTGCGGACGGATGAGTAGGGCCGGCGTCTCGGTTGCTCATGACGCGTTGATCGTAGGCGCGGGGCCGGCGGGACTCGCAGCCGCTTATCGCGCCGCAAAGGCGAAGTTGCGCGTCGCGGTCGTGGATGACAATCCAAACGCCGGTGGACAGATCTGGCGCGGTGAGCAGAATAAACCAAGCTCAAAAGACGCTCAGACCTGGTTTGATCGGATTCGATCCGTAAACATCCGTTTCATTCCCGGCGCCAGGATCTTTCAACAGACGCAACCAGGACAACTGCTGGCTGAAACATCCGGCGGTGTTACCGAGCTGAATTACACGAATCTCATTCTCGCGACCGGCGCGCGCGAAAGGTTTCTTCCGTTTCCCGGCTGGACGCTGCCGAATGTTATGGGCGCCGGTGGTTTGCAAGCGTTGGTGAAGACTGGTTTGTCGATTGAAGGAAAGCGAGTTGTCGTCGCGGGCAGTGGACCCCTGTTGTTAGCCGTTGCCGGTTACTTGCGCGAACATGGCGCGAACGTTTTAGTCATCGCGGAGCAAGCGCCGGCAAGGCGATTGGCGAGGTTTGGTTTCGAACTGTTCGGCGCAGGCAAGTCGACACAGGCTTTTGAATTGAGACGACGGCTCAAAGGCGTGAAGTATTTGAACGGTTGCTGGCCTGTTGCTGCGCATGGCAAAGCGAAGGTTGAAAGCGTGAGTTTGACTCGGGGCGGTAAGACATGGCAGGTCGAATGTGATTATCTAGCATGTGGTTTTCATCTGATACCGAATCTCGAACTCGCTGAGTTGCTTGGGGGCAAGATCGAAAACGGTGCGGTGCGTGTCGATGAGTTTCAGCAAACAAGTGTGCCGAACGTTTACGCGGCTGGAGAAGCGACCGGCATCGGTGGACTCGAACTTTCGTTGGTTGAAGGCGAGATTGCCGGGCTTGCGGTGGCGAACGGGCATAACGAAGCGAGAAAGTTGTTTGCCGTACGCGAAAAGCAGCAGAGATTTGCGCGGATTTTAAATGAGACGTTCGCACTGCGGGATGAATTAAGAGATCTGGTTAGACCGGACACGTTCGTGTGTCGTTGTGAGGATGTTAGATTTGAACGGCTGAAGTCTTATGACTCGTGGCGGGGGGCGAAGTTGCAGACGCGCTGTGGCATGGGACCATGTCAGGGACGTGTATGTGGTCCAGTGGTCGAGTTTTTGTTGGGTTGGAAAGTGGAATCGGTGCGGCCGCCGATCTTTCCAGTAAGAGTTGAAAGTTTAGCCACGGAGAAACACAGAGGAACACAGATATGAAAATGGTATGGCGCGGGGTGATGCCGGCGACGACGACGGCGTTTGATGAGAACCTGAATATTGATCACGCGTTTGTCGCGAAGCACGCGAAGTGGTTGGTTGATAATGGTTGCACCGCGATCGTCGCGCCCGGTTCGCTCGGCGAGAGTGCGACGTTGAGTTTTGATGAGAAGGTTGCACTGTGGAACACGTTGATCGAGGCTGTGGGAGAACGTGTGCCGGTGGTGGCGGCGATTGCTTCGTTGAGCACGGCGGAAGCGATCGCGCTTGCGAAGCGTGCGGCCGATGCGGGTTGCAGCGGGCTGATGGTTTTGCCCCCTTACGTTTATCGCAGCGAGTGGCGCGAGATGAAAGCGCACGTTGAGGCTGTGTTTCGCGCGACGAATCTCTCGTGCATGCTTTACAACAATCCCGTTGCTTACGGCACTGATTTTCTCCCCGAACAGATTCGCGAACTCGCGGCTGAACACGAGAACCTCGCGGCTGTGAAAGAATCGAGCACTGACGTGCGTCGCATTACTTGGATCAAAGAACTGACCGGCGATCGGTTGGATATTTCGGTGGGTGTTGATGATGCGATTGTTGAAGGCGTGGCAGCCGGTGCGGTCGGTTGGGTCGCAGGGCTGGTCAACGCGCTGCCGAAGGAGTCAGTTGATCTCTTCAACTATGCGATGAACGGCGAACACGAAAAGGCCCGCGAGCTTTATTACTGGTTCCTGCCGCTGCTGCGCATGGACACCGTGCCGAAGTTTGTGCAGTTGATCAAACTGGTGCAGGAGGAAGTCGGGATGGGATCTGTGCGCGTGCGTCCGCCGCGATTGGAATTAATTGGAGAAGAGCTTGAAGAAGCACGGCGCGCGATTCGTCACGCTTTGGAAACACGGATCGAACGGAGCACTTCATCTGCCGCTCGCAATCCGTGATCGAAGGCTTCCTCAAACAGTGCGACGCCGCTCAGTTCCGAGTGCGCGAAGTGAATTGAACGAAAAGGCTTTGCTCCCTCGCGGCGTGCTCCGCCCCACATGAAGCCGGTGCGTGGACGAATCATCGCATGGCCCCAACGCATAACGTCCAAACGTTCGACGAGATCGCGAATGTCTGTGTGAGCGCGAGCGAGATCGGTCAGCGCCACGTCGGCCCAGCCACGCCAATCGGTTTCGAGCAGACGTGTGCGCGCGGCGCGTGCGTCTTCGTCGCAAAGCGGGTAGTAGTAAGTGAACACGGTTGGACCATGATCGACGCCGCGCTGGTGTGTGGCGACGACGTAACCGAGCGATTCGCTTTCGTAGAGCACGTTGTCCCACGCGAGCGGAAAGTCGCGCGCGGAGCCTGGCTTGGGACGATCTTTCAACGTCAGGTTGGCGACCATCCACGAGCCAAACTGAAACTCGGCGACGTGTGGCGGGGGATTCTCGCTATATGGACGGATGACGTAACGCGCAATGAATTGAGGCGCGGCGAAGATTACTCGGTTTGCACGGAAGCCACGCGGGTTTTGTCCCTTGCTATCCACTGTAATCACTTCACAGCCGTTCTCGTTTGGCACCAGCTCTACTGCCGCTCTATCTAATTGAATCCGTGTTCTCGTTTTGTCGACGAGATGATTGACGAGCCGTCCGTTTCCTTCCGGCCACGTGATTAGCGACTGCGATTCAACGCCGGGCTTCAACACGCGCGCGCAAAAATAGAAAAGACCGGCCCACGCGCTCGTCTGATTAACGGTCATCCCGTAGTCGTCGCGACACGCATAGTTCACCCACCAACGCAGCCGCGGGCTAAGAAGCCCACGCTGATTCATCCACTCGCCCATCGAAATGCGATCGAGCGCTGCGACCTCAGCGTCGTCTGAACACGCCGACACTGGCAACGTAAACGCGCGCCGGCCTTTTGCGTCACGCCAGAGCACCCACTGATTTACCTCAGCGTTGAATCGATCGAACTGTTGTTTGTCGTCTTCACTTGCGCCGGCGTACAGGTATAACCCTTCGTACCATCTGCCTTTGTAGAAAATCCGTTCCTCAGGATCGCGGCAGAGAAACTGTTCCGCGATTACGGGTTCGCCGTCGTGATCTTTGCCTTCGATCACGCCCATTTCGTCGAGGAGCGAAATAAGCGCGGAGTTCTCTTTCATCGGCGCGGGAATGTAGTGCGCGCCCCAGGGAAAGGATATAGAGCTATTAGAACCTGAACGAGACGTGCCGCCAGGGGCTTTTTCGAGTTCGATTAAAGCGAAATCGGTAAAGCCGGATTTTTGTAAATGCCACGCCGCGGTGAGGCCCGCGATGCCGCCGCCGACGATCACGACGGGCACGTTAGACCACGCATCACTCGGAACTTCGATCCGCAGACCATCGCGAATGTGGTGACCAAAGACGTCTGACTGGCCCACGATCTCGCCCGGTGGTAATGGTGGTTCTTCTGACCGCCTGCAAGCCGCGAGCGCGACCGGAAGCCCGAGGAAAGCGGCGAGTATTTCGCGACGGTTAAAGGAGGTCATCGATAATAGGTCCAATAGGTCCTATGGGACCTATATTGCTGTCCTATTCAAACCGCTTCCATTCACCTTCGTAATAGCGAACCAATGCCTGGTTATCGAGGCGGTTGATCTCCACCGGCACGGGTTCGATGTCTTTCGAGAGCTGAAACATCGAGACGAGGGTTTGCTCGTCGAGAAAGCGCAAACCCTCCGGCGGACTGGTGGGAATCTCGAACGGAGACGTGCGTGCGAGTGCGAAGCCCCACAGACCAAAACTCGGCACCGCGGTGTAGTAAGGCTTGACCGTGAAGCCCGATGCTTCGAGCGTGCGAATGATGCACCAGTAAGAATTGCGCGCAAACATCGGCGAAGTTGATTGCACGCTGACCGCAGCGTTCGGCGTCAAACGAGTTCGCAACAAACGATAGAAACGCGTTGTGTAGAGTTTGCCGAGCGAAAACGTGTTCGGATCCGGAAAATCCACGATCGCGGCATCAAAAAGTTCATCGCCCTTCTCGATCCAGATAAACGCGTCTTCATTGATAACCTGCACGCGCTTGTCTTCAAAAGAATGTTTATTCAACTCGGCCAGCAACGGAAATCGACTCGAAAGCTGCGTCATGTCCGGATCGAGATCCACCAGCGTGACGTGCTCGACCGACGGATACTTCAATATCTCGCGCACCGCGAGCCCGTCACCACCACCGAGCACCAGCACACGCTTCGGATTACCCGAAACGAGCATCGGCGGATGCACCAGCGCCTCGTGATAGCGATACTCATCCGTCGAGCTGAACTGCAAATTCCCATTCAGAAACAACTGAAAACCCGCACGCCCGCGCGTGATCACGATTCGCTGGTAGTGCGTGTTTTTCGTGTACACGATCTCGTCCGCAAACATCTCGTCTTCCGCGAGTGACGTGAGCGTGTTTGCTTTAACCAGCGCCACGAGCAACAGCGCCATCACGATCACCGAACGCACGCGCAGACCCGTGATGCCGCCTTTGATCAACGGCCGCAACAACCACGTGCCCCACAACGCGACCGCCGCATTCAACATGCCGAAGACTAACGACGTCCTGACCAACCCGAGCCGCGGCACAAACAGAATCGGAAACAGTATCGACGCGAGCAGTGCGCCGACGTAGTCAAACGCAAGCACGCGCGACACGAGCTCTTTGAACTCAATCTGGTCCTTTAGTATGCGTAGCAGCAGCGGTATCTCGAGACCGACAAACGTGCCGATCGCGAACACGAGAAAGTAGAGCACGGCGTAGAAATAACCGACGCGCGCGAAGGTCAGAAACAGTAGTGGTGCGGAAAAGCCGCCGAGGATCGCGACGGCGAGTTCGATGTCCACGAAGCGCCGGGCCAGACCTTTTTCGATGAAACGTGAGAGCCACGAGCCGACGCCCATGGCGAAAAGATAGATGCCGATGATCAGTGAGAACTGAGTGACCGAGTCGCCGAGTACATAACTCGCGAGAGTGCCCGCGAGGAGTTCGTAAATCAAACCGCAGGTCGCGACAATGAGAACGTTGAGAAAGAGTAGCGGCGGGCGGTTCATTTCATTTTCGATTGTCGATTTCCGATTGCCGATTGAATTGCGAAGTAGATGCGCCCTGATTCTTACAAATCGAAAATCGGCAATCGAAAATCGACAATTTCCGTGTTAGCCGTGGACCGCCGCGGCGATGATCAGCGCGCTGCCGAGAATCACGGAAGCGATTACGATGGCGAGCGCTACGTTCTGATCTTCTTCGATCTCCTTGCGCACTGAGAACGGTGTGGCTTTGGCGATGATCAGGAATGCGAGGGCAAAAATGATTAACCCCAAAATGACAAAGACTACCGTGGTCACCACAACCGGTACGAGTGTTTCCATTGGAACTATCAAACCGACGATTGAATTGAGCATCATTTTCCTCCGTGCATGCCGTAGTGCCAGAAGTGGAACGAGCGATAACCATTCTGCCGCGCGTCAGGCGGCAACTGCCGGCGCGTACCGCCGCCGATCTCCCAACCAAGCATGGCGGCGGCGCTGTACAGCGCGACAATGCCGACAGCAAAGATTGTGTAGAGTGTTTTTAGCATTACTGAAGACGTCCTTTACCTTTTTAATCTCCCGCAAAGGCGCAAAGGCGCAAAGAAAACAAACTCAAACAATTCAACTGCCGCTTCCTTTGCGTCTTT
>DATEHX010000013.1:0-10061 GCA_035279345.1 Pyrinomonadaceae bacterium
GGGATCTGCGTTGTCGGGAAGTACGAGCACCTTCACTTCGATATCCTCGGCGAGGAGGATCTCGATCGACTTTTTCGCTGCTTGTACGCCCGCGCGGTCGCCATCATAGTTGACTACAACTTTGCGCGCAAACCTGCTTAGCAACTTCGCCTGTTCGCCCGTCAACGCTGTTCCCAAGCTCGCTACGACGTTGCGCACACCTGCTTGAAAAGGAACGATCAGATCGAGAAAACCTTCGACGAGAATTGCAAATCCCTGGCGCCGGATATCATCGCGCGTGAGATTTAATCCGAAGAGATTGCGGCCTTTGACGTAAGCGATCGTCTCGGGTGAGTTGATGTATTTCGCGTTGTCGTCCGGCTTCAACGCGCGGCCGCCAAAGGCAATCGGACGTCCTTGCACGTCCAGCACCGGAATCATCAAACGTCCACGAAAACGATCGTATGAACCGGAACCTTCTTCCTTCTTAACAACCAAACCACTGCGCTCGATCTGTTGCTGCGTCGCGCCTTTCTGCCGCAGGTACGTCGAAAGCGCTTCCCAACTGTCAGGCGCATAACCGAGACGAAATGATTCTCGGGTTTCCTCGGTCAGCTCGCGTTGGACCAGGTATTCGCGAGCGATGCGCGCCTCTTTGCTCGACTCGAGTTGCTGTTGCCACCAATCCATGGCCCAGGAGTTGAGTTGAATGACGTCGTCGGATTCCTGGCGCCGCGCTTCGAAGCGGCTGTCCTCGACCATCGTCGGCAACGGCATGCCGACCTTGTCGGCCACGATCTTGATCGCTTCGGGAAAGCTGACGCGCTCGATCTCCATCACGAAGTTGAAGACCGAGCCGCCCTTGTGACAACCAAAACAGAAGTAAATTTCTTTCGTGGGGCTGACGGAAAACGACGGCGTCTTTTCTTTGTGAAATGGGCAACACGCCATCCAGTTTGCGCCCTTTTTCTTGAGCTGCACGTAGTCCTGAACGACGCGGACGATTTCGGCTTGACGTTTAAGATCGTCGATGAATGTTTGGGGGTAACGCATCTTTGAAAACCGAACCATCCACAGATTCCGCAGAGTGAACAGGGGGCTCTGCGTAATCGGTGGATGGCTTTATTGTCTCAACTCGACCAGAGTTGCACCAGTACCGCCCTGATCGGGTGGAGCGGAAACGAAACGAGCGACGTGAGGATGACCTCCTAACATTCCGGCGATCGCGCGACGCAAGGCGCCGGTACCGTGGCCGTGCACGATCCGCACCTGGCTGAGGCTCGCGAGCGATGCTTCGTCGAGAAACTTATCAACCGCGTCCACGGCTTCGTCGGTCGTTTGGCCGATGACGTTCAATTCAGTTCGGGCGTTTTGTTCCGCGGCGGCAAGATGGAGTTCGGTGCCTGACGAGCGGCGGCGCAGTTTTTCGAGTTTGCCTGGCTGTGGTTTTGCAGTTGGTTGTTGTTCGACGAGTTCGAGATTTTCGAGTTTCTCTCGGAAGCGCAACGCTTTCACACGAACTTCGGCGTGACCGTCCTTGATCTGGTCCACGACGCCGACTGAGCCGAATGAGAGTAGCTTCACTTTGTCGCCAACGACGATCTCACGCGGCGCGGCGGTAACGTATCGAACAGGTTCATCCGCAGTTGGTGATTCAGTTTCTTGAGGGGTTACTATCTGCCCATCGCGCACAATTCGAACATCACTAGAGCGGGGATCAAAACCGGATTTCGTTTCTCCGACTGATTTCACCGCGCTTTGCGCGGCGCGCTTCATCTCTGCTACGTAGCGTTGCGCTTCGCGTTCCGCGCGAGTTCGTTCGGCGCGGTCCGCAATTTTTCCGATCAGTTCGCGTCCTCTCTTTTCGAGTTCCGCGACCATGCGCTGAGCGACCTGCTCGAATGATGCCTGTCGTTCGCGTTCACGTTTCGCCGCTTCTTTGTCCAGCGAAGCAAACTTTTCCGCGACTGCCTCGCGTTCCTCTTCCAACGCGAGCCGCAACGCTTCCGCGTCTTCAGCTTCACGTTTTATTCGCCGCAAATACTCCGTCGCCTGTAACGACGAATCTTTCACCGTGCCGACTGCCGCATCGACAATCGTTTTAGGCACACCGAACCGCCGCGCGATCTCCAAACCCGATGAAGCGCCCGCAACACCGACAATCAAACGATAAGTCGGTTGCAGTGTCTTTTCGTTGAACTCAACGCTCGCATTGAGCACGCCGGTTTCGTTACCGGCATACATCTTCAAGCCGCTGTAATGCGTCGTCGCGATGATATGCGCATTGCACGCATGTCGAAAATGATCCACGACCGCGACACCGAGCGCCGATCCTTCTTCGGGATCCGTTCCGGTGCCGACTTCGTCGAGCAACACGAGCGCGGGCGGTTGGCACGAGTCGATCATGCGCGCGATGTTGGCGACGTGTGATGTGAACGTCGAGAGATTTGCGGCGATTGACTGGTGATCGCCGATGTCCGCCAACACGCTCTCATAGAACGGAAACGCTGCCGACCTGGCTGGAACCGAGATACCCGAAAGCGCCATCAGCGCTAACAGTCCCGTGGTCTTTAACACTACGGTCTTGCCTCCCGCATTCGCGCCGGAGATGATCATCGCGTTCGACTCGTCATCGAGCACCAACGAAACCGGCACAACGGCGTCTCCCTTTGAACGAAGGTTCTCTTCGAGCAAAGGGTGTCGAGCCTCGTTGAGTTCGAGTTTGTTAGCGGGCTTGACTTCAGGAATCGAACAGCGAAATTGTTGGTGAAAAACCGCCTTCGCGTTGACGAAATCCAACTCGGCAACAGCCGTCGCGGCCATCTCAATAGCCGGGAGTTGCGCGCGCAATTCTTGGCTTAGGCCGAAAAGTATCTTCGCGATCTCGCGAGCTTCGGCTTCGTGCAAACCCTGCAGCTCGTTGTTTGACTCGATCGTTTCGAGCGGTTCGACGAACGCAGTCGCGCCGGATGATGAATAACCGTGCGCCACACCTTGCACGCGCCCACGATGATCGGCTTTAACTGGAATCACAAAACGATCGTTTCGAATCGTGACCAGTTCATCCTGAATCGCTTCTGCCGAACGGCGCATCAGCCCTTCCAGCGAACGCGTGATGCGGGAACGCAAGCTGGAAATGTCGTGACGAATCCGCGCGAGCTCGGGACTGGCGCGATCGTCTAATTCTCCGCTGGGCAGGATCTTGTTGGTAACGCGCGCGACCAGACTGTTGAGATCGCGTGGCAAGTCTTCGACGAGTAGCCACAACACCGGCGCGTTGTCGCGTTCGGCGAGAATCGCGGCGCGAGCGGACATCGCCTGTTCGCACAAACGCGCCGTTTGCAGAATCGCGAGCGGATCGAGCGCCGCACCTTCGACGCGTAAACGGGCGATCGTCTCGTCCGGATCGCTGAAGCCGCTGAAGGACCAGTTGACGCCACGTCCGCGCAACGCCACACATTCCGACAACGCCGCGAGCTCGCGCTGCAACTCTGCGATGCTCGTCGCGGGCGACAATCGCTCGACGCGCGCCTGACCCGCTTCGGTCTGGGCGTTGCGTCTGATCAGCGCCAGCAACTGCTGATATTCGAGTGTGACAAATGCCTGGTCGTTCATACGCGTGGGAAAGGGTACAACGCTACTGCGCGACAAACAAATGCCACGAAGAAGCACAAGAACAAGAGATCTCGTCGAGTCACTCGTACCTTTTGTGCCTTTTCGTGGCTACGAATAGAATAGCCACGGTCATGAAACCACTGATTATCATTTTCTCATTGATGGCGACTTCTTTCGTCGCCGGCGAGCGAGGTGTTTCGATGTCTGCACAAGATCGCGCGCGCGTACGCGCCCCGGAAATCCAGGGCGGGCGCGGCTGGTTGAATACCGATAAACCGCTTTCGATAGCTGCCCTCAAGGGCAAGATCGTCTTACTCGACTTTTGGACCTACGGCTGCATCAACTGCATCCATATCATCCCCGATCTCAAAAAGCTCGAAGCGAAGTATCCCAACCAACTGGTCGTGATCGGCGTTCACTCCGCGAAGTTTCAAAACGAGAAAGAGACGGAGAACATTCGCCGCATCATTCTGCGTTACGAGATCGAGCATCCGGTTTACAACGATTCCGAATACGCCGTGTGGTCGAGCTATGGCGTGCGTGCATGGCCCACGCAGGTCTTGATCGATCCGGCAGGTTATGTGGTTGGCCAGGCATCTGGCGAAGGCAACTACGAGATCATCGATCAGACGATCGCGAAACTCGTCGAAGAGTTTCGCAAACGCGGCGAGTTGAACGAGCAGCCGCTGAATCTGGTTTTGGAACGCGCGAAGGTTGGCGATCTGCCGCTGGCATTTCCCGGAAAGATTTTAGCGGACGCAGCTACCGATCGGCTTTACATCGCTGACTCAAATCACAATCGAATCGTAGTCACGAAACTTGACGGCACGTTAATCGACACGATCGGTACGGCGGACGCCGGCGCTGCAGACGGCGCGTTTGATAAAGCGACGTTTAATCGACCGCAGGGTCTCGCGTTGTCCGGTGACAATCTTTACGTGGCCGACACCGAGAACCACCTGATTCGCCGCGTCAATCTCAAAGCACGAACCGTTGAAAGGATTGCCGGCACGGGAGAGCAAACTCGCGAGTATTTCAGATCGGGTCCGGGAACCACGATCGCGTTGAGCTCGCCGTGGGATCTTCAACTCGTTGGCCAAACGCTCTACATCGCGATGGCTGGTCCACATCAGATTTGGAAACTCGATCTGGAGAAGAACGAAGTCTCGACGTTTGCCGGATCGGGTCGTGAAGCACGTCTCGACGGTCCCTTGCGCGAATCGGGTTTCGCACAACCTTCGGGTCTCGCGGTCATCGGTCAAACGCTTTATGTTGCCGATAGTGAGTCGAACATCATTCGCGGAATCGATCTCAACACGGGTCAGGTGAAAACTCTAGTCGGCGGCGATCTGTTTGAGTTTGGTGATGAAGATGGCAGCGGTGATAACGTGCGGCTGCAACATCCGCTCGGATTGCTCGCGCATGGCGATAAGTTATTGATCGCCGATACCTACAACCACAAGATCAAGCAACTCGATCCAGGCAAGCAACGCGTCACCAGTCTGTTCGGAACGGGCAAGCCCGGACAGGTCGACGGCGCCTCGCCTTCGTTTTACGAACCCGGAGGTCTCGCACTCGCGAACGACAAACTCTACATCGCGGACACGAACAATCACGCGATCCGCGTGGTCGATCTGAAAACAAAGCAGGCCAGCACGCTTCGCATCAACGGCCTGACTCCGCCGGCGAAGAGTTTCGCGCCGTCAGAAAGTGCCGCCGCCCCCAATGCCGAAGAACTCAAGGTGGCAACGCAACAACTTCGCGCCGGCAACGGAGTTCTAGAAATCAACGTCGCGCTTCCGGAAGGCTACCATCTGAATCCGATGGCGCCGCAGCGTTACAAAATTTCTGTTGAAGACGGCAAGAACATCCAGATCGACGAGAAGCTCGCTTCGCGCAGTTCGAAGGATCTAAAACTTCCGTTGCGCATTCCGGTCAACGCGATCAGCGCAGGCGCGGCGAAGGTTAAGGCTCAAGTGACACTTTTTTATTGCCGCGAAGACAACACCGGCACGTGCCGTATCAAGACGCTCGTCTGGAACATTCCGATCGAGGTAACGACAGCGGCTACTGGGCCGAGCGAGGTTAAAGTGAACGGCCAGTTGAAGGTGGATTAAAGCCAATCCAAATCCGGATTTACTTACACTTGAGGTTCAATTTTGCTCAAACTTGCCCTCGTCAGTGCGCGCGAGTAATATCCTTGCACCCCTAAATTTATCTTTAAGGAGTGAGGTCGTGGCGAATAAACCATTTCTCACTGATATCAAAACTTTGCGCGAGCGAGCGCGGCAACACATCGAAAACGGCGCAGTCACTCAGGGCTATACCGGAGATCGCGAAACTGCCGTCAAACTTCTGAACGAAGCTTTGGCTACGGAGATCGTCTGCGTCCTGAGATATAAACGCCATCATTACATGGCTTCCGGCATTCATGCTGAAAGTGTCGCCGCCGAATTTCTGGAACACGCTAACGAAGAACAAGGACACGCTGATTCGATCGCTCAACGCATCGTGCAGCTTAAAGGCGAGCCAAACTTCAACCCCGACGGGCTGCTTTCGCGCAGTCACGCGGAGTACGTTGAGGGCGATACACTGACCGACATGATCAAGGAAGACCTCGTCGCCGAACGTATCGCGATCGACAGCTATCGCGAAATGATCACCTACTTCGGCAATGACGATCCGACTTCGCGGCGGTTGATGGAAGAGATACTCGCCGTGGAAGAAGAACATGCGGACGATCTAGTGAATCTGCTCGAAACGATGGGTTAACGGCAGCGCATTGTCTGAAAGCCAGTCAAACCAAACTGGCCCCGGCCGGCCGACAATGTGCCGCAGTTGTGGGGCGATCGTAGGCGCTTCGGAGTCGCAATGCGCCGTCTGCGGTACGCCCACCGGGCTGTCACCAGAACAACTTCAGGCTTACCGTGCCGCCGATCGCGAAACGATCCGGTTTGCACGCGCCATTCTCAGCCGTCCTTATATCTTCACCGTCATTCTGCTCGTCGCGAACCTGTTTGTGTTTATGTTGATGTGGCAGTCGAGCGGGATGTCGTCGCAGGTTCTTTGGGGCGGGTTTCCCGAACCGGTGCTCGAAGCGTATGGGGCAAAGCTGAATTACCTCATCAACGCTCCGAACTATCAGTGGTGGCGCTTCATCACGCCGATGTTTGTGCACATCAACTTGCCGCACATCCTGGTCAACATGTACAGCCTTTGGATCGTTGGACCATACGTCGAGAAGCTGTATGGTTCGGCGAAGTTTGTCGTGTTTTGGGTGGTGACGGGAATCGCGGGCGTAGTGGCGAGCTATCTGACAGTTCAGCCTGCTCTGGCGACGAGTATGTTTGCACGGTTTCTGTTTAAGAGTGGTGACACTGCGTCGGCCGGAGCTTCGGGAGCTTTGTTTGGACTTGTCGGCGTGCTGTTTGTTTTCGGAATAAAGTTTCGGCGTGAACTGCCGGAAGGTTTTAAACGGGCGTTCGGCACGGGCATGATTCCGATCATCGTGATCAATTTGTTCATTGGGTTTGTCGGTAGCGGTTTTATCGACAATGCGGCGCACCTTGGCGGGTTGTTGTCGGGAGCGGCGCTGGCCTCGGTGGTGGAATATCGCCGGCCGGGCGAGCGGCGTGGATTGGCTGTGGCGTGGCGTGTTCTTCAAGTGCTGATGCTGGCGCTGGTTCTGGTCGGGTTCTATAAGACTGCGCGAAACTTCAATCACTCGATGCAGGTGGCGAGTCGTCCAGTGTTGAGTCAGCAGACGCATGACTTTTTGCAATACGTCGCGGCAATGAGTACTGCGCGGGAAAAGACGAGAATAGTGATTCAGAACCGCGATCTGACGAATGTAAACGAGATCGGTCAGAAAGCAGCTCAGGCGCCCGTTGTGGATCAACGCGCGGCTGAGTTTCGCGATCGTTTGCTTGCGATTCTCACGCGGGCCATGAATGCGATCGCATCGGCGTCTCCACCGGCTGGAGATGGGCCGAGACAACCGCCGCCAATCGACGATCAGAAGTTGGTGGACGATTTTGCGCAATGGCAGCGCGAGTATGACGAGTGGATGAAAGAAGCTGTACCAACGTATACGTCAGGGCAATCAAAATAATTTTTAGGAGATAGAGATGGAAATCAGGAAAGTCGGTGTTTTGGGTTGTGGTTTGATGGGCGCGGGGATCGCCCAGGTTGCGGCTAGTGCCGGATATCAAACGGTTGTGCGAGAAGTGTCGGAGGAGTTGATTAATAAAGGTTTTGGCGGGATTGAGAAGTCGTTAGCGAAGTTTGCGGAAAAGGGAACGATCACGGCTGAGCAGCAGACGGAGATTCGGGGGCGTTTGTCAGGCACGACTTCATTCGAACAATTGGCTGATTGCGACATCATCATCGAAGCGATTATTGAGAATCTTGAAGAGAAGCGCAGTACGTATCGCCAGCTCGACGAGCTATGCAAGCCGGAAACGATTTTCGCGTCGAATACTTCGTCGCTTTCGATCACGGAGATGATGACAGCGACGTCGCCGGAACGGCAGCAACGTTTCATCGGTCTGCATTTTTTCAATCCGGTGCCGCTGATGAAGCTTGTAGAGGTGGTACGGACGATTCTGACGGATGCTGATGTTTACGAGCAGGCGGTGGCGTTTGGAAAGTCATTGGGCAAGGTTCCGGTTCGTGCTGGAGACAAGACCGGATTCATCGTGAATCGTTTGCTGGTGCCGTACATGCTCGACGCGATCCGGGCGTTGGAAGAAGGCGTGGGATCGATTGTGGACATTGATAATGCGATGAAGTTGGGTTGTGGATATCCGATGGGGCCGTTCACGCTTGGTGATTTTGTTGGGCTCGACACTACCTATTACATTGCGGAGATCATGTTCAATGAATTTCGCGAGAAGCGTTTCGCGTCGCCGCCGTTGTTGAAGCGAATGGTTCTTGCGGGTTTGTACGGCCGCAAATCCGGCCGCGGATTTTACGACTACACTAAAGACCCAAAGAACCCGACACCGATGAACCTGGTCTAATTCTGCGCATACTGAAATCCTGTCTCGGGTTTAGCCATTTTCGGTAGCAAATAGCCATTTTCGTATAGACATTCCCACTCCGCTCCTCCTTTGCGAGTGCTACAATCACTCGCAAAGGGGAGTATTAATGAGCGAAGACCTTACAAACAGATTCCTACATGGCATCGACGAAAAGCTGACACTCGTTCTTACCATCGTGCAATCGCTGACGGTTCGAGTTGACAACATCGACTTGCGCCTTAATAACATTGACGTGCGATTTGAAAACATTGACGCGCGATTTGATAACATTGACGCGCGATTTGATAACATCGACGCGCGATTTGATAACATCGACGCGCGATTTGAAAACATCGACTCGCGATTTGATAACATCGACTCGCGATTTGATAACGTTGACTCGCGATTTGACAGAATTGAAGCGCGACTTACGACTATCGATTCACGGCTAGTTTACGTCGAGCAGACCGTGAGCGACATGCGGCCTGTTTTGCAAAAGCTCACGACCGACGTTAGCCAGTTGCAGGAAGGCCAATTACAGTTGCGTGCAGACGTACTACAACTTCAAGACGGCCAACGACACTTACAAGAGGGACAAGACAGGCTGCGCGTTGAGATTCACACGCTGAGCCGCAGTGTAAGCCATCGTTTCCTGGCTCTAAGCGGCACAACGAATGTCGAGATTCGCGACCTCAAAGAACGCGTAACCCGCTTGGAACTAAACCTCGACCCACCGAAATCTGGAACTTGATGCGCCTCAGAGCATCTCCTATACTGCGGAACGTAGTAACTATTCAGCTCGCGAGGTCGCAACGGTTGCAGCCGACAGTTCATGAAGGACGACTCAACGCTGAAGGTTTTCGCTTCGCGATCGTCGCGAGCCGCTGGAATGAATTCATTACCGGCCGGCTCGTGGAAGGATCGCTCGACGCGCTCGAGCGACTCGGAGCAAAAGAAGGTCTCGTGTCCGTCTACCGCGTGCCGGGCGCCTTCGAGATACCGTTACTAGCTTTGCGGCTGGCGCAGTCGCGAAGGTTTGACGCAATTATTTGCCTGGGCACGATTATTCGTGGACAAACGCCGCATTTCGATTACATTGCTAATGAAGTCACGCGCGGCATTTCTCACGCAGGTCTTGAATCAGGACTGCCAGTTGTCTTTGGCATCGTCACCGCCGACACTGTCGATCAGGCGATCGACCGCGCCGGCGTCAAACTCGGGAACAAGGGGTTTGAAGCCGGCATGACGGCCGTAGAGCTGGCGAATTTATACAAGGAAGCGTTCGAGGCTTAATATCAAAGGTTCATATCAGTAATTGGTAATTTGTTATGGGTTCGCGACGTAAGGCACGAGAATGTGCCTTGCAAATGCTCTTTGCGGCTGACGTTGCCGAAATGCCTCCGGACGATGTGGTCCGTAGCTATTGGGCTGAACTGGGAGAATCCG
>DATEHX010000014.1:0-18335 GCA_035279345.1 Pyrinomonadaceae bacterium
ATCGTCAACGGCACTCGATGAGATGCCGCAACAGAAGATGCTATAGGAGGGGCCCGACCAATAAACGTGGCTAGATCACCGGCAGCGCAGCTATACTCCACGAACATCACGATGTCTTTCACCAGCATACTATCGCTCGCATTTACGCTCCTGCTCGCGTGTGCTCCCGCGAAGGCGCCGGCGCAGGACGATGAATACACTGTTCCGTTTCCGGCGTTTCGCATCGTAGACAATCTTTATTACGTTGGAACCAAAGGTGTCGCGAGTTACTTGATCACGACCCCGCAGGGACACATTCTGATAAACAGCAATGTTGAAGCTGGCGTTCCGCTACTGCGCGCGAGTGTCGAGTCGCTGGGCTTCAAGTTCAGCGACATCAAAATCCTGCTGATCAGCCATGCGCACTGGGACCACAACGCCGCCAGTGCGACGATCAAGAAACTCACGGGTGCGAAATACATGGTGATGGAAGGCGACGTGCCCGTGATTGAGTCAGGCGGAAAGAGTGACTTTCACTACGGCAACGAGCCGGATGCTCTTTACGCGCCAACGAGCGTGGATCGCGTTTTGCACGACGGCGATGAAGTGAAACTCGGCGGCGCCGTGCTCACCGCGCGTTTGACACCCGGCCACACCAAAGGCTGCACGACCTGGACCATGAAAGTTAAAGACGGGGGGAAGACGCGCGACGTGGTGATCATCGGTAGTCCAAACGTAAATCCTGGATACAACCTCGTCGACAGCAAGGTCTACCCGCAAATGGCGAAAGACTTTGAACGAACTTTCGCAGTGTTGAAGTCGTTACCGGTCGACTATTTCCTCGGCGCTCACGGCAGCTATTTTGATTTGGAAACGAAATACCCGAAGATGAAAGCCGGCGATACGACAGTTTTCATCGATCCCGAAGGTTACAAGAACTATGTGGCTGATAGGGAGCAGGCGTTTCGAAGTGAATTAGCGAAGCAAAAGTCTAAGAACTGAAATCCTCCGGGTCAGTTGAAACAGCCAAATCCGGCCAGCGCACCGCCATGCTCTGGCCGACTTCAAGCTGGGACCACACCGAGCTCAACTCGTCCAGGTGTTTACATATTTCATCCAGCTTGCTTCGGTTCAACGCACCCAACTCACGCGCACTGGCAACGTCGCGGACTTCCTTCGCCTGTTGGGACATGGACTGTGAGGTTGCTTTCCGATCGGCCGATTGAGCGTGCGCCAGCCAATACTGCCAACAAATGTATGTCGCTCGTTCTGACTGCGCGCAGTCGTCACGGCCTTCGCGCAGCAGTTTCTTACCGCGATCTTTCACGTGAGTTCTGACGCGCGCGATCTCGCGCGTTTTCTCGTTATTCCTGAAGACAGGATGAAACGTCCCCGCATCTCCGCCCAATGCGAGTTGTCCAAACACAGCACGGCTGATGCCGAGCTGAGCTTCCACAACCATGTGCATCAAGTCGTGCGGAATTAGCTGGTCGTAACCGGGCGCAGGATTCATTTCGAGATCGGGAAACCCGTAGCGCCGCACCTCAACGGCGTACCCGCGCTCATGCACACGTCGAAACACAACCACCAGGTTCATAAATCCTTTGTCTTTCTTGTGCCTTTTGTGCTTCTTGTGCTTCCTTGTGACCACAACGCGAGTGGCTTGCGAGCGGTACGGTTGTATTTGGCCGCGGCGCGGTTGTAGGTCGACAACAACAGCCGCTGATCGCACATACACTGAATCAATCTGGCGCGTCCGTAAGTTTTCTCGATCAATACTGACATTCGCCAGCCGACCGTATACCACGGCCCCTGAACGCCGAAAAACGAGAAACCTTTCTCGCGAATCTGATCGGTGTTCAGTTTGTCTTCGAGTATCTCAGTAAAGAATGAGTCGACCTTCGCCAGATTATCATTGAAGTTCGCCACGTCTTTGTCCCAACGCGCGCGATCTTCGGCGGCACTCACGGCGTGTGGATGAACGTTTGGACCACCAGCGGCCGCAAGCATCGCGAAACCTTCGCCAAACGCTCCCATCCACGTCAGTAAATTTTGTGTACTCTGCGGTAGCTTACCAATCTCATCGGAAACTTCTTTGCGCGGGCACGTGCTGCCATAACCGATGTGATGAAGCTCGTGTGCGAGCGTGTTCTCAAACTTCTCACGACTCACCGCCGGATCGAGATACAGAAAGATCGCCGGATCGTTTTTGACGTCAAAGACGAAACTGTTGTCGCGCGGCTTAATGACCGGATAGATCTTCGCGCGGATGCTTGCATCTTTTGGCAGATAGGCGAGCGCCAGACGCGCCGCACGCGCCGGATCCGCTTGCCGCCAGCGCGCAAGTGTTTCCGCAAGAGCCGGCAGACGCGCCGACATTTGATCCGAAAGCACGAACGTTTTGAAGTCTGTATCTTCGAACGACCGCTGCATCGACGTCTCGCGCTGTTTCAAACGCACATAGCCTTCACTCTGAAACACACGCTGCCAATCCGCGTCGGTAATCGCTTCGCCGGCCTTCTTCTTTGTCAGAATGGCGAGCACCGCCTCGGCTTCGTCGGTCACGAGCCGCACGTTCACGACTGCCAACGCAACACTTTGCGCCGTCAGAACCAGTAAAAAACCGCAGATGACTCTCAGTTTCATTGCTTACAAAACCCCGCGCGGTGGTGTTTTCTAACAAGAAGCAACCATTATGAAACGCGTATTTTTACTTGCGGTCGTTCTGTTTAGTCTGCCGGCCACGGCTTTAGCGCAATCACCCGATGCAAAAGCAGCGGCGCTCTTGCGTCGCGAGATGAGCGAACGCAGGATTCCCGGACTCCAGGCCGCGGTCGTTAAAAACGGAAAGATCGTCTTGCTGACTTCGTTAGGCACTGCTGACTTGCAAAGCTCAACGCCAGTCACGCACAAGAGTGTCTTCGGAATCTATTCCTGCACGAAAGCGTTCACGGGCGTGGCGATCGTGCAGTTAGTGGAAGACGGCAAACTCGATCTCTCCGCGCCTGTCTCGCGTTATCTCGACGAACTTCCGGCCGCGTGGCAACCGGTGACGATTCGACAATTGCTGACGCACATTTCCGGTCTGCCGAATATTCTTCGCGCTCTCGATCCGGTCACGTACGGCTTCGAGAGTGGCGCGAATGAAGAAACAGTTTGGGCCAAAACCAAGCTCGCGCCGCTGGAATTCACGCCCGGCGAACGTCTCAGCTACAACCAAACAAACTACGCCCTTCTCGGCAAGATCATCGACAAACTCAGCGGTAAACCGTTCGCTCAAGTATTTCGCGAAAGACAGTTTGCCGCGGCGGCGATGTCGCACACCGGCTTCGGCGACTCGCGCGACGTAACGGCAAACAAGGTTCGCACCTACGCTCGTGTAAACCAATCCGACGGCCAAGAACTGCCTTCCGAAAAGCTGGTCCATGACTACGCGGAGTTTCCGCCGTTTCGCCGCACAGCTTCCGGCATGAACAGCACTGCCGAAGACCTCGCGCGTTGGCTCATCGCTCTTCAGCAAGGCGAACTTCTGCGCACAAAGTCGTCGTTAAGAACACTCTGGACCGCGGGAAATTTTAACGACGGCTCGCCAACACAGTGGGCGCTCGGCTGGATGACCAAACCACGCCCGCAACACAGCGCTATAGTCGCCACCGGCGGCGGCCGCACGGCGATCTTCGTCTACCCTGAAGACGATCTCGCAGTCATCGTATTGACCAACTTTGCTGGTAGTTTTCCGGAGGAGTTTGTCGACGAACTCGCAGGCTTTTACAACCCGGAGATCTCGGCGTCAGATCCCGTCACCGCACTGCGCATGGAACTGCGCCAACGCGGCTACGAACACGCCATCGAAGTCTTCAACGAGCTGAAACGAAAGAACCCGGCCTTTCAACCTCTGGAGCGCGACCTCAACGACTGGGCCTATCGCATGCTGAACGGCGGCGGCAAACCAAAAGAAGCTCTCGAAATCTTCAAACTAAACGTCCACCTCTACCCCTCAAGCTCTAACGTCTACGACAGCGTCGCGGAAGCCTTCGCCGCCAACGGCCAGCGCGACCTCGCCATTCAAAACTACAAACGCTCCATCGAACTCGATCCTAAGAACACCAACGCTGTCCGGCAGTTAAAGAAGCTCGATCCAACCTTCAAGTAAAGTCGGCCACTCATTTCACAGACAACACGGATCAGACCGAAGTCTTTCAACCTGACCCGTCACGCGTCAGGCTGAATGATCCGCCCGGAAAATTTTACCTGGCCCAACCGGTCCACCTCATTGATTTTCTCAACAGAATCGACACATTTGGCGTGACAAGCGCATCTGGCACGAGGCTAGCACTAGGACGGCGCTCGCGTTTTGAGCGGAGTAAAAAGTTTAACTATTTTCATTGCCCCTGGAGAAACTGAATGTCTCGCCCCCAAGCCTTCAAACGTCTTGTGACACTCGTAGTGCTGTGGTCACTTTGCTCAGCACTCGTTGTCTCCACGAATACGAAAGTCCAGGCCGCAGGCCGCCCCACGCCCAGCCTTGGTAGCAGCAAGATCTCGCCCGATCTCCGCCAGCTTATCCTCTCAGGCCAAGGAGATCGCCGCGTGAAGGTGATCGTGCAGCACGTTCCTTCAAGCTCGGGCGGCGGACTGCTCGGCGGTTTACTGAACACCGTGGGAGGATTGCTCAACACAGTCGGCGGCGTGCTCGTGAGCGTACTGTCAGTCCTGAATATCAGCATCGTCGACGTCCGTGCCAACGATGTCGAAGTGCTCGCGGCCGATCCGAGCGTCGCCTACATCTCGCTCGACAATCCGGTGCGTGCCTCCGGTCATCTGACCACCACTACCGGCACGCAACAAATACGCACTCAAAAAGCTCTTCTCGGTACAACCACCTTCGACGGTTCAGGCGTCACCATCGCCGTCCTCGATTCCGGTATCGACAGCAAACACAAATCCTTCGCTACCTCGGGCAAGATCAAATTCAGTAAGGACTTCACCGGCGAAAACCGCACTGACGATCCGTGGGGTCACGGAACTCACGTCGCGTCAATCGCCGCAGGCGACGGCGCCCCGACCGCCGGCGCTTATGAAGGCATCGCTCCTGGTGCGAATCTCGTCAACCTGCGCGTACTCAACTCGCAAGGCGTTGGAAGAGTTTCAGGAGTACTCGCCGCGCTTGATTGGCTGATGGCCAACAAGAACTCGTATGGCGTGAAAGTCGTGAACATGAGTCTCGGCACGCCGGCCATCAACTCTTACGAAGACGATCCGATCTGCAACGCAGTGCGCAGACTCGTTAACGCGGGCGTCGTGGTTGTCGCTGCTGCCGGAAACATGGGCAAAGACGACAACGGCCGCAAGGTCTACGGCGCGATTCACTGCCCCGGCAACGAACCTTCCGCGATTACAGTCGGCGCCAGCAACAGTTTCGGCACCGACATTCGCAATGACGACGCAGTAACGAGTTACAGCTCGCGTGGTCCAACGCGCAGTTTCTCGATCGATCAATACGGCCTCAAGCACTACGACAACATCATCAAACCGGATCTCGTTGCCCCCGGAAACAAGATCATCGCGGCGGAAGCTGTTGGCAACAACCTGCTCAAGCAATACCCGTCACTCGAAACCAACAAGTATTCGACGGCCAACATGAAGCTGATGTATCTCAGCGGTACGTCGATGTCGACGCCGGCAGTCGCGGGCGCCGCGGCGGTGATGCTGGATGCAAACTCCAGTCTGACTCCTAACATGATCAAGATGTTGTTGATGTACACGGCGCAACCACTGCCGGGCTTCAACACCTTCGATCAGGGCGCGGGTCAACTCAACGTCTCCGGTGCAGTCAGTCTCGCGAAGATCGTCAATGGCGGACTGCTTGGACTGCTGAAACCGACCTTCGGTTCCAACCTTCTCACGCAAACGCCACCAGCGGCGCAGACCAACATCTCGGGTATGACGTTCCCGTGGAATCAGGGACTCATACTCAGACGCACCACGATTACCGGCAAGGATCTGATCGTCAAATATCAGATGATTTATGGCCAGGGTTACACGTGGGGCGACGGCGTCAACGAGGGACTCACGTCACAAAATCTCAACTACAACATGTGGGTCAAGAGCGTCAGTTTAGGAAACTACCTGACGAAGAGCGACGGCTCCACGTTCTTCGGCGGCTCCTTCTTCCTGAGCAATATCCTGCTGCTTGGCGATGGCTTCGCACTCGGCGACGGCTTCGCGCTCGGCGATGGTTTTGCGCTTGGTGATGGCTTCGCCCTCGGCGACGGCTTTGCACTCGGTGATGGTTTCGCGCTCGGCGACGGTTTCGCCCTCGGCGATTGTTCACTAGGCGACAGCGGAGCATCGATGAAGTAGTAATCAAGTCCTGCGTAACCCGGAAACGTGCGGATGAAAACTCTACGACAACAACTCAGCGGAACTTACATGTGGACGGTCGTCGCGGCGGGCGCGGCGACCTGTCTGTATGCCGCCTACACTCTCCCACGCGGTTTAGTCGATGGATATTTTCTGCTGTTGACTCTCGTCACCGCCGTTATCGGATCGCGCATCGCGATCCGTATCCCCCAGATCAATCTCAACATCACCGTTGACGACACGTTCGTTTTCATCGCCCTACTGCTTTATGGCGGCGAAAGCGCCGTGTTGATTGGAGCCCTCAGTGGTGTCTGTTCCGCACTCCGCATCAGCCGCATGCCGCGGACGGTAGCGTTCGGCGGCGCGTCTGTCGCTTGCGCGGTATTTGTCACGGCAAAGGTTTTGAGTTTCACGTTCGGATCGCCGACCGCGCTGTTTGCCCACGGTCCATCGATGGCGATCATCGGTCTTTGTTTGATGGGCATCGCTCAGTACCTGGCCCACACAGGTATGGGCGCCACTGCCAGCGCGTTGAAGGCGGGCGAATCCATCTGGCGCATGTGGAGCCGCAACTTTCTGTGGATCTCGATCAGTTACTTCGCGGGCGCGGCGGGCGCGGGTTTCATCGTCAGCAGTCTTGGCACCGCGCGCTTCTGGGCGTTTCTCGTTTGTATTCCGATCATCATCATCGTCTACTTCAGCTACGACCGCTACATGCGCGAAGTAAAAGCTTCCGCACGTCACGCTGAAGAAGCCGAACGCGCGCGCGCCGAGGCCGAGCACGAACGCGCCGAGCAGGCCGAACGTCACGTTCAGGAACTCAACGCTTACATCGCCGAACAGGAACGAATCAGCCGCGTGCTCGAAGAAACGAAAGATCACTTCCGACACGCGGCGTTTCATGATTCGTTAACCGGTTTGCCGAATCGCGCGATGTTTACGGAGCTGTTGAAAGCCGAGATGGATAGTTCGAAACGCCGCGACGACCACATGTTCGCGGTGTTGTTTCTCGATCTCGATCGTTTCAAGAACATCAACGACAGTCTCGGCCACACCCACGGCGATCTGTTGCTCGTCGCTTTTGCCGAACGTTTGGAACGCGCGCTTCGCCCGGTCGATACACTCGCGCGTTTTGGCGGCGACGAGTTTGCGATCCTGTTGAGTGGCATGCACGACGCGACCGACGCAGTGCGTGTAGCGCAAAGAATCTCTGAAGAACTCAGTCAGCCGTTTGTGCTCGACAAAAACTCCGCCTTTGCTACCGCAAGCATCGGCATCGCGCTCAGTTCCAGTGGTTACGATCGGCCGGAAGACATCCTGCGCGATGCTGACACCGCGATGTATCGCGCCAAGGAAAACGGCAAGGCTCGTTACGAAGTTTTTGACCACGGGATGCACGCGCGCGCGGTTTCGCGTTTGCAGTTGGAGAGCGATCTGCGCCGGGCGGTCGAAGAGAAACAATTCTGCGTTTACTACCAGCCGATCGTTTCGCTGGAAACCGGACGTCTCGCGGGCTTTGAAGCGCTCGTGCGCTGGAACCATCCGCGTCGTGGACTCGTTTCGCCGGCCGATTTCATTCCCGTTGCGGAAGAGACCGGTTTGATCGTTCCGATTGGCGAGTGGGTATTGCAGGAAGCGTGCAGACACATTCGCGAATGTCAGACAGCGCATCCGAGTCACCGTTCGTTGAGCCTGAGCGTCAATCTCTCGGCGCGCCAGGTGGCGCAAAGCGACCTGCTCGACCGGATCAAGGAAGCGCTGGCGATCAGCAAATTGAATCCCCACCATTTGAAACTCGAGATCACGGAAAGCGTCGTGATGGAAAACGCCGAAGCGGCTGCGTTGATGTTCAAACAGTTGCGTTCGCTCGGCGTGCAGCTCAGCATCGACGACTTCGGCACGGGTTATTCGTCGCTCAGTTACCTGCACCGTTTTCCGTTGAACTACCTCAAGATCGATCGTTCATTCGTGTCGCGTTTAACGACCGACAACGACAATGCGATCGTCCGCACGATCTCGACCCTCGCTCGCAACCTCGGCATGGAAGTCATTGCTGAAGGCATTGAGACTGAAGAGCAGTATCAGCAGTTGAAGATGCTTGGTTGTGAATATGGCCAGGGCTACCTCTTCTCGCAACCGGTCAATAACGAAGGCGTGCTGCACCTGCTTGCGCAGGACGCGCACCGCGACGAAAACCCCGAACTCGAACTCACCCCACGCCCCGCGGAAGAAGACGTCGCGCTTGCCTACTCGATGTAAGCCACAAAAACGCACAAAAGACACCAGAGTGCTTACAAGCTCATTTCTTCTGTCCCTCTTGTGCTTCTTTGTGGCCTCTACTCGATGTAGGTCCATGTGGCAACTTTCTGCTACAGTTAGCCCTCTGAGTTCTTTTCGAGGAGTTTGTAGCTTGAGTTTGCGACTATTTTCTGCCGTTTTACTGCTATTTTCCGTCATTTGCCTGCCCGTGCGCGTGCCGGCGCAGAACGCCGCGGCCGACGTCGTGATGGTGTTGCCATTCGAAAACACGTCGAACCGCGCGGAGTACAACTGGGTCGGCGAGAGCTTCGCCGATGCGATCGCCGAGTTGCTGAATAAACCCGGCCTGATCGTCGTCTCGAGCGACGAACGCGAGCTTGCTTATCAGCAGTTGCGGTTGCCGGAAACGGTAATCCCCTCGCGCGCCACCGCCATCAAACTCGCGCGCCAGGCCAAAGCGACGATGATCGTGATCGGCAGTTACTCGGTCACACCGCCGCCTTCGAAACCAGCTAGCGACGAAGCCAAGAACGATCAGGAAAAACCGCCTGCTGACGGTTACGTGCAGGTCACCGCTCGCGTGATCAAAGTCAACGAAGGACGCACGCTGGGCGAGGTGTTCGACGGCGGTTGGGCCACGCGACAGTTTGACTACGGCGGCCCGATCACCACTCTTCAGGACATTCACGGCCGGCTCGCTTACCAGATTCTTTACCAACGCGACAAAGCGCTGCCGTTTTCGCAAAACCAGATCGTTCAGGAAGCGACGAAGATTCCGCAGAAGGCTTTTGAGGCGTATGTGAAAGCCGTGCAGTTGAACCTGCGCGATGAAGTGCGCGCACGCTATCTCAAGAACGCGCTGCACTACTACGCTGAAGCGACGAGCGGCGCCGTATATCCGCAAGCGGCTTTTGAACTCGGCCGCGGCTACATGAGTCTCGGCAATTGGAAAGACGCTACCGAGTACTTCTCCAAAGTACAGAAGAAAGAACCGCACTACGCGGAAGCAGCGTTCTACGCGAGTCTTGGTTATACGAAACTCGGCGATTATGGGCGTGCTTTAGCGACGGTCGTACCGCTCTCGACCGACTTGCCGCTGATTGGCGTGTACAACAACGCCGGCGCCGTCGCCGTGCAGGCAGCGCGCGAAAACAAAAACGAAACAGAACGAACGCGTTTACTGGGCCAGGCCACGGAGTTTCTAAAGAGTGCCGCCGACTCGGCGCCAAATGATCAGATGGTCCATTTCAACTACGGTTACGCGCTGTTTCTGAGTGGAAAATACGCCGAAGCGGCCGAGCACTTTCGTCCGGTAATCACCGCGGACCAACGCGACGGTCAGGCTTATTTCCTCTTCGCCAAATCCCTCGCGAAGGTTGGCAAAACGGAAGCCGCCACAGCCGCTGACGATCAGGCGCGGCGCTATCTCCAGGGTTCCTACGCCAAGTGGGAAACGGAGTGGCAGAAGTCGCAAACAACTCATAACGTCACGGTTCGCATGCGCGACGTGCTCGATCGCACTTCAGTCTTCAATCTCGACCGCGAACGGAAAATTACTGCCGAAGCCAATTCGCCGAGCTCAGCCACACAGGATTTACTCATCAAAGCACGCGATCTTTATCAGGCGGGACGCGACGAGGAAGCGTTGCCGGAACTCCATCGCGTCGTGATGATCGAACCGACCAATGCCGAAGCTTACTTGCTAAGCGGGCGTATCAACCTCCGGCGCAGCGATCAGGAAGCTGCGATCGCGGCGTTGAAGACGGCGATTTTCTGGGACCCGAAGCTGATCGACGCACACATTCTGTTGGGCAGGATCTTTCTCGAACGCGGCGATCGTGGCGAAGCGCGCAAGTACGCGTTGAGCGCGATCACGATCGATCCAAACAACCAGGAAGCGATCGCGTTGCAGCGGCAAGTGACGATGGGTAACTGAAGCCACGAAGAAGCACAAGAATGGTTTACTTGAGACTGCTGAAGCAGTTCGTTCGTGCGCGAAGCAACAAACGGCGTCCTCGTCTTCCCGCCGTTGCATCTACAGCAACTGTAAACACTGATCTCAATCCGTGTGGTTCAGTGCTCGCAGGCGGCGAGTTGTGGAATGCAGAATCGAAACACGGCAAATCGATCCCAACCCAGGCGACAGTGACCGTCGTCGGCTTCCGCAATCACCTTCTCCTCGTCGAAGAACGCTCGTAACAATTTCGTGGCACAGCGCGTGCTCAAGAGATAACCGGCACGACACGGAATAAACGAAAACGTTGACCGTGCCCCCGCCGCCAACATCCCCTGAGCGCCGCCTGCCGCTGCGCCAGCAACCTTCCGAGCGATCCTTCAGTGCTTCCCCCCGATACGCGGACTCGGTCAGAAATGACCGGGTCTTCCCGCATTTAAAAGCATTTATTATCCCAAAATGTTCGACGATAACTTGTCCGACGGTTTTTGCCGCCGGACGAATTTTGTCACTTTGGCGGTGACGTTTTCTGTCTTTTTGAGTCAAATTTCCGCTTTTTGACCACTCACATTCACGCTGAACGACTGAGGCCGAAAAATTTTTTCGCCTCGTTTGGTAAACTTCGTGCCGATGCAGTTACGCCTCGAAGTACCAAAGCGAGATGAATGGGCAGCAGCCGCAGCCACGGCGATACTTCTCATCCTCGCCTTTCCTGATTTTGAATTTTCTTTTCTCGCATGGATCGCGTTGGTGCCGTTGCTGTGGGCCGTCGTGCAACGAGCTTCGCCATGGCCAGCATTGATTCTCGGTTGGGCGGCCGGCACCGCTTTCTTTTACGGTTCGTGTAGCTGGCTTTCGTATTCAATGATCCACTACGGCGGCTTGTCGACAGTTCTCGCTTATTCGCTGGTGCTTCTTCCCACTATCGCCGTCGGTTTCTTTACGGGTGTGTTCGCGCTTCTGCTGGCGCTCGCAGTCAAAAAATGGGGCCACCTGGCATTGGTACTGGCGCCAGTCTTCTGGGTCGCAGTCGAATGGCTTCGCTTAATCATCACGGGCCAACTCTGGAACGCCCTCGGCTACTCGCAGGCTTTTCACCCGGCTTTCATTCAACCTGCGAAGTGGGGCGGGGTTTATGCCGTCAGCTTTCTGATCGTGACTGTTAACACCGCGATCCTGTTCGTGCTCTTGAAGCCGGTGCCACGACGCTTCGCCGTAGCGACGCTGGTGATAATTCTTGTAAGTGGCGTGAACATATTTTCGGCTGTCCAACTGACCCACGATTCAACTGCCGGTGATTCGTTCGTTCACGTCATCGCCCTCCAACCAAACGTACCGATGGAATTAGTGAAGAGCGACGAGCAGATGAAGGAACTCATGGAACGTCACTGGTCCATGAGCAGGAACGCTCTTGCAAGTTTGCCCGACGACAGTTCACCACGCTTCGTGATCTGGCCCGAGTCGCCGATGAACTTCACTTACGCGCCTGACCAGAAGTTTCAGGAGCAACTCGCGACGTTCACCAAACAGAACCGCACTTCACTGCTCTTCAACTCGCTCGAACCAACATTGGATCACGGCTTCTACAATTCTGCTCTGTTAATAAATGAAGAAGGCCGCCTGATCTCGCAATATGATAAGATTCGCCTGATGCCGTTTGGCGAATATGTCCCGCTCCCTCAATGGTTACCGGGAGCGTCTTTGATAACCGGGATCGTGGGCGACTTCACTCCGGGCGAGAAGTACACGTTGATGCCTTTTGGAAACGAACGTGCCGGCACGTTCATCTGTATTGAGTCGGCGTATCCGTGGATCGCACGACGACTGACGAGTGAAGGCGCTGACGTGCTGATCAATATCTCGAACGACGGTTATCTTGGACCGACGGCGGTGATGCGTCAGCATCTGGCGAACGTAGTCTTTCGCGCGGTCGAAAACGGCCGGCCGGTGCTGCGAGTCACGAACACGGGAATCACTGCGCGGATCGATCCGCGCGGAATAATTGACGATCAGACAACGCCGTTTCAGACTGACGTTCGAGTTTGGCCGGTGACGCGTTCGTCGATAGTCAGCACGTTCTACACCCGGTTTGGCGACGTTTTTGTTTACGCGTGCATGGCGATCACGGTGCTGGCTTTAGCGGCAATCTTGTTGAGTAGTAGAAGGAGTTTTAGAGAGACCAGATGAGCGACATCTTATCAACCCAGGAATTAAGAGTTTCGTACGATAACCTTCGCGCGCGTGTAGACCAGCTCGGGAGGTTTCTTTGATGTACCGGCGCGACGTGAAGAACTGAGCCGGATCGAAGCGCAGGCGTCAGCGCCCGATTTCTGGAACGACCAGGAAGCCGCGCAAAAACTGTTGCAGGATCGCAGCCGGCTGGAAAAGAAGATCGAGCGCCAGGAACAATTCGATTCGCAGATCGCCGACGCGGAAGTGCTCTTTGAGTTTGCGGAAGAAGACGAGAGTTCGTTGAAAGAGTTGCAGCCGTTGCTCGCGCGGCTCGAACACGATTTGAGCCAGGCCGAGACAGAAATGCTGCTCGCGGGCGATAACGATCGCCGCAATGCTATTTGCACCATTCACCCGGGCGCGGGTGGGACCGAATCGCAGGATTGGGCCGAGATGCTCCTGCGTATGTATCTCAAGTGGGCTGAACAACGAGGATTCAAAGCTGAAGTTCTCGAGTATCAACCAGGCGAGGAAGCTGGTCTGAAAAGCGTGACGTTCAGAGTTGAAGGCGAGTATGCCTACGGGCTGCTCGCGGCTGAAGCCGGCGTTCACCGGTTGGTGCGGATCTCGCCGTTTGATCAGGCCGCGCGCCGTCACACGTCTTTCGCTTCCCTGTTTGTCTATCCCGAGATCGACGAAGACATCGAAGTCGACATCCAGGACAAAGACCTGCGCGTCGACACCTATCGCGCGACCGGCGCCGGCGGACAACACATCAACACCACGGATTCCGCGGTGCGCATCACGCACATGCCGACCGGGATCGTAGTTTCCTGTCAAAACCAACGTTCGCAACATCAGAACCGCGCCGTCGCGATGCAGGTGCTGCGCTCGCGTCTCTACGAACTCGAACTCGAAAAGCGACGCGCCGAAACTGCCGAACTCGAAGCAAACAAAGCCGACATCTCATTCGGATCGCAGATCAGAAGCTACGTGCTCGCGCCGTATCAGTTAGTGAAAGACACGCGCACCAAACTGGAACGAGGTAACGTGGACGCAGTGCTTGGTGGAGACATTGACGACTTCATCAAAGCCTTCTTGCTCGCCCGCAAGGCTGCGTAAATGCAAGCCACAAAGAGGCACAAAAAGGTTCTTGTGCCTTATTGTGGCGAGAATTGAGTTGGAGTTTTCATGTCAACAACACACATAGAACAGCAGCCGCGCGTTATCCTGCCGCGCGCGGGCCGGGGAAATGAGATTTTTGCGATTCTACTGCTCGCAGTCGGATTGTTGCTGGCGCTCTGCCTCATCTCTGCTGCTTTCTACCCGAATGACCCGTCGTGGAACTCAGTCGGACAAGGTGAGACGCAAAACTGGGCCGGCGCGATCGGTGCGAACGTTGCCGCCACCGCGTTCCAGTTCATCGGTCTGGCCGCGTTTCTACTGCCACTGTTGCTGTTCGCTGCTGCCTGGCGCCGCTTCCGCCGCAGCACAGTTCACCACGCCTGGACGCGTATCGTGGGATTACTCGTGCTGGTAATCGCCGCTTCATCCCTGCTCTCGATCTCGCAAATGCGGCCGCTCTTTGACGCGAGCGTTCAACCCGGCGGACTGCTCGGCGCGGTCGTTTCACAAGGACTCGCCAGCGGTTTGAGCAACGTCGGCGCGACTGTCCTGCTCGTCGCTATCGCTGCCACCGGACTGCTGCTCGCCACGAACTTCTCGTTCATTCGTCTCTACGAGATCGTCGTCAAGGCCATCGGTTCTAAATTCGCATTTGTCGGCAAGATTCCGGAACGGTTCGCAGCATGGCGGCAAGAGCGCCGCGAACTCGCGGAGAAGCGGCGCGAAACAAAAGCCGCGATCAAAGCGGAACGCGAAGCCGCTCGCAGCACACTGAAACAAACATTCAATCTTACGCCCGCGGAACGCGTCGCGGACTTCATGAAGGAGCCGCCTGCGCCCGAACCGGTGCAAGTTATTCGCGCGGAAACGAAGATCAAAGAACCGCAAGCATCCGTTGCCGCGGCAGCGGCCGCGAGCGCAACTCCGGTACCAATCGTGACCGGCCGCGCGAGCAAGCGCGCGATCGTCACCAGTGGCGACACTGACGAAGACGAAACACTCGAAGAGATGGTCAAGGGCGCGTCTGTCCTGCGCGTCAAAACCGAAGAAACACCGGCCACCAGCAAACTCCCGTTCGACGCTGCACGAAAAGTCGATTACAACGACTACGCTCTCCCAGCACTGCACTTCCTCAACGAAGCGCCGCCTCACAGCGAACAAGCTGACGCCGAACTGCTCAGTCTGGCCACGCGTCTCGCCGAGAAGTGCAAAGAGTTCAACGTCACCGGCCAGATCAAACACATCTGTCCCGGACCGGTCGTTACCACTTACGAATTCAAACCCGATCCGGGCGTGAAATACTCGCGCGTCGTGTCGCTGGTTGACGATCTTTGTCTGGCGCTGAAAGCCGAGTCGATTCGCATCGATCGCATGCCGGGCAAACCGCACGTCGGCATTGAAGTGCCAAACCCGCGCCGCGAGACGATCTTTTTGCGTGAGGTGCTCGAGTCGCGCGCTTTCGCGGAATCAAGTTCCAAACTGACGATCGCGCTCGGCAAAACGATCGACGGCCTGAACTACGTCGCCGATCTCGCGAAAATGCCGCACCTGCTAATCGCCGGCACCACCGGCGCGGGCAAATCAGTCGGCGTCAACGCGCTGATCGTTTCGATTCTTTATCGCGCGCGTCCCGACGAAGTTAAGTTCATCCTCATCGACCCGAAACGTCTCGAGCTTGGTCTTTACGAAGACATTCCGCATCTCGCGGCGCCGATCATCGTCGATCCCAAACTCGCCGCGCGTTCGTTGAAATGGGCCGTGGCCGAAATGGAACGCCGCTATCGCGACCTCGCCGGTTGGGGCGTGCGCAACATCGACGGTTACAACACCGAGATCATGCGCCGTAATCTGATCAAGGAGTACGACGACAAAGGCGAACCGTGGAAGCCGTTGCCGTACATCGTGATCATTATCGACGAATTGGCCGACTTGATGATGACTTCCGGCCGCGAAGTCGAAGAGTCGATCACGCGGCTCGCGCAGATGGCGCGTGCCGTTGGCATTCACCTCGTGCTCGCAACCCAGCGGCCGTCGGTTGACGTGATCACCGGTCTGATCAAGGCAAACTTCCCGTCGCGGATCTCCTTCCGCGTCTCGTCGAAGATCGACTCACGCACCATCATCGACACCAACGGCGCCGAACAACTCCTCGGCCGCGGCGACATGCTGTTTCTCCCGCCAGGCACGTCGCGACTCATTCGCGTGCACGGCGCCTTTATTGACGAAGCCGAAATCGGGCGCATCGTGTCGCACATCAAGGCTCAGGGACCGCCGTCGTACGATGAAACCATCACGCAGTCAGACGAAGAAGCGCTGGGACTCACCGCCACTGAAGGCGACCACGACGAATTGTTTGAAGAAGCACTGCGGATTTGCGTCGAGATGAAGCGCGCTTCGACTTCGGTGCTGCAACGGCGTTTGCGTATCGGCTACGGCCGCGCCGCCGCGATTCTCGACGTCATGGAACGCGAAGGTTTAATTGGTCAGGCCGACGGCTCTCGTCCTCGTCCCGTTCTTGGCCGCGCTTATGAAATGATTGCCGAGTGGGACGAAATGAACGTGGCAGAGGAGTAGTAAGTAGTTTTCTTTCAAACCCAGAAAAGCCGTGCAAGCGGCGGAAAGAAACAACAATGCAGACTCAACCTTCCACTTCCTTCTCACCGTTTCGCCCCGGTTTGAAGTTAGAATCCACCAACCCGACAGTCGATCCGCCAGAAGGCGGCGGAGGCACCGGCGGCGGCACAGCACCAACACCACAGCCGCCGGAAGAGGATGACGAACCGCCACAGTAAACGGCGCCAACATTAAAGACGTTAACCAGTTCCATCCGCAGGTGGAGTGTAATTAGTCTGCCTGAATGGAATCTGTGTAATCTGTGGTTTGCGTTCGCTTGACGTCCGGCGGTCTAAACGAATATAAGACTTGCGCCCGCGATTTCCGCTCGGAGCCCAGTTCTTGTCGACGCAAATCAACGCCGAAACTACTGACGCCAAAAAACCGCTCGACGCCACGGGTGCATTCACGTTTTCTGAGCTGGTCGAAAGACTCAACAGCCAGACAACCCCGCCGGCGCTCGACGAAATATCTTCCTGGCTTTCGACAGTCGAGATCTCCCAACTCGATCTGGAGCCCTACATCGGATTCAAGGAAGGAAATTACTGGCGTCATCGCGTTTGCCGTAACGATGCGGTTGAAATGCTGGTCATTTGTTGGCGGCCCGGTCAAAACACGCCGATTCATGATCACAACGGCTCGCACGGTGTGGTGTTGGTCCAACAGGGACTGATGCAGGAAACGATTTTTTGCTTCGACGATGAACAGATTTTATGTCACGACACCGGCCGCGAGTGCCAGCAAGGCACGGTCACCGGCGCCGGAGTCCCCGACATTCATCAACTCGGAAATCCCGAAGTAAGCGGTCGTGATTTGATCACGATTCACGTTTACGCGCCGCCGCTCGGAGTACTTAAAACTTACAAGCAGGGTAGTTCTGAGATAAACCTTTATACGCCCAACGACTTTCCGACTTGAAACCCGTAAGGTTTAAGCCGGTTCCATCCGTAGTCACGGTAATCGTTCCGCACCTACCGGTTGTGAACACCTGCGCGCCATTCGCCTGCCAACGCTCGACCACGTCTGCATGCGGATGACCAAACATTGAACTCTGTCCCACCGAAATAACCGCAATCTTCGCTCTGGTCGCATTAACAAACGGCAGCGTAGAAGAACTTCTACTGCCGTGATGCGGCACTTTCACAACATCGACTTGCAATCTTTTTCCGCCCGCGACGAGCGCGTTCTCGCCGCTCTTTTCGATATCGCCCGTTAACAGAAGCGAACGGCGGCCAAATTCCACCCGCAAAACAACGGAATCGTTGTTGCGCGATGGTTCGTTTGCGTGAGTAGCCGCAGGCGGCCACAGCACTTCAATCACAGCCTCACCGACGCGAAGCAAATCTCCGGCTTGAACCGTGGCCACGTGTGTCTTTGTTGCGGAAAGTGTTTGCGTAAACTTCGCGTACTCGGGATCGTTCGCTGGTGAGCGCGCAACGAGAGCAGCATCGACAGTGAAATTTCGCAGCACATCGTTCAGACCGTCGATATGATCCGCGTCCGCATGTGTAGCAAGCACATAGTCGACTGTATCCAAACCTCGCCACCACAAATACTCAGAAACCACCGCCTCACCAATACTTCTCTTGTCCGTGTTTCCTCCGTGTGTATCCGTGGCTCCACCACCGTCAACCAACAACGTTCTCCCGTCTGGCAGCGTTACTAACGCCGAATCACCCTGGCCTACATCAAGAAAATCGACGTGTAGTTTTCCATCAGCTACCGCACTAAACGGATGAACTACCAAGACAGCGACGAGCAAGACCTGCGCGATCGCTAACGATTTGGTCCAACGCTTCGCCCTGGTAACCACGAGCACGAGCAAAGGCACGTAGTACAGCAGGTAAACTAACGACGACCAACCGGAGTA
>DATEHX010000015.1:0-17185 GCA_035279345.1 Pyrinomonadaceae bacterium
GCGGTAGCGCTTTCAACCTGGTCCTGCGCCGCTTGTGCGCGCACCCATGACAATAATTCGGGAATCCCCTGCTCGAGCGAAACCTGCGGCTCGTAGCCGAGCAGCGACTTCGCCTTCGAAATGTCGGCCACGCAATGCCGGATGTCGCCTTCGCGATACTTCGCGACGATTTCCGGTTCGAGATCGAGCCCCAGACCTTTCGCCAGCAAATTGCTGACCGTGCGTACTGACGTCGGTCTTCCAGTGCCCACGTTGATCGCCTGGTAATCAGCCGCGCCGGTTTCGAGCGCGAGTAGATTCGCGCGTACGATGTCGCTCACGTGAACGAAGTCGCGTGTCTGTTCGCCGTCTTCGAAGATCAACGGGCGGTTGCCGTTCAAAAGCCGCGCGGAAAAGATCGCGCAAACCCCGGTGTAAGGATTCGACAGCGCCTGGCGCGTGCCGTAGACGTTGAAATAACGCAAAGCAACGGTCGGAATGCCATACGAGCGTCCAACGGCGATACAAAACTGTTCCTGGTCCTGTTTCGTTACTGCGTAAACAGAAGTCGGAAAGAGTGGTTTCTCTTCGGTCGTCGGCGCGGGCGAAAGAGTCTTGCCGCAGTTTGGACATTCGACTTCCCAACGGCGGTCGCGCAGTTGTTCGGTCGGGCGCAGTTGCGGCGCGATCGGACCACAGTCAGCGCACGTGTAAGCGCCTTCACCGTAGATCGACATCGACGATGCAACCATCAGCTTCTTGATCTGCGGCTTACGCGCAAGAACTGCCTCAAGCACCACTGCCGTGCCGAGATCGTTTGCGCGAACGTAGCGCTCGATCTCGTACATCGACTGCCCAACGCCGACTTCCGCCGCTTCGTGGTAAACGACATCAATCCCTTCGAGCGCCGCATCAACCGTCGCACGATCGCAAACGTCGCCACGAACAAACTCCGCCGCCGGATTCACATACTTCGGCGTTGCGTTTTCCCCGTGTACCTGCGACACGAGCTGATCGAGCACACGCACTCGATGGCCCTTGTCGACCAATGCATCAACCAGGTGCGAGCCGATGAATCCGGCGCCACCCGTAACCAACACGTTAGCTTTTTCCAACTAAGAGTTCCTCGCTTCCCCTGTGTCTCTCTGTGTTTATCTGTGGCTCTTGCTGAACGGATTTGAAGATCTCATAAACTCGCGGCGCTTGAGTCGCGGCGGAATATCTTTGTTCGACAGTTACTCGTCCCGCATCGCCGAGCCGTCGGCGAAGTTCGGCATCACGCAGGAGTCGAGTGAGCTTGTCGACCCATTCGCTTTCGGACATCGCCAAAAAGCCGTTTTCGTTGTCTTGAATGATGTCTGTATTGACGCCGACGGGCGAACAGATCGTGGGAATTCCCAGCGCCATGAATTGCAGCGCCTTCAGCCCGCACTTGCCTTTGCTCCAGTTGTCGTCCGGCAACGGCATCACGCCGATGTCGATCGCACAAAGATCTTCCAGTTCCGTTGCCGCACGCCACTGCATCGCCTCGACGTCGACTGATGACAGTTCATAAGCCGGCGTGCCGATCACTCGTAAACGAAACTTTTCGGTCTCAGCCAGTTTCTTCAACGCACCGCGCAACGTGTCTAGGTGTTGGACCGTGCTGAAACTGCCCGTCCAACCAATGACGATCGGACCATCCGCCGTCTTCGGCGGTGGCACGCGATACTTCACTGTGTCGATCGTTGTAGGAACGACGGTGACGTTATCGTTTACCGCGCCGGCGTACTCGGCGAGATACGGATTGCCGACCATCACGTGCGATGCGAGACGGCAGATCGTTTTAGTTTTCGAAGCAAACTTCAGATAACTCAAATAGCCGTTTGACGGACTGCGATACGAGACAAAGATCGCGTCGTCAAAATCAAAGACAAACGGCACGCGCTGTTGATAAAGCAATCGTTCAAAAATCGGCGGTCCGAGAAGAGCAGCCTCGCGCAGAATGTAAACGAGGTCGTACTTCTGTGCCTTGCCGATCGTCGATAGCCGCCGCGCAAGATTGCGCGTGACAAGCTGCAACTTCTTCCCCATCCGACCCGGCTTATAAACGATGGAATGCAGCTCATCATCTTCAAACGGCGCCCACGTGATCTCAACCCCGCGTTCGCGCAGCAACGGCTCCCACTGCTCCAGCCTATAACGCTGGCCCGGCGAGGTATCGTAAAGCCCAGGCATTAAAGCTAAAACCCTCATGATTTATTCGCTTTGTCCGTTTAATCCGTGAAATCCGTGGCTCATCTTACCCAGACTTGCGTCCTGTCGCCACCCACCCAAAGTTCTCACCAACCCGCGGCGACTCCAGGGCCGCGCGGGCCAACCAGTTCTGCACGTCCGCACGCGTGTAGCGATTCTCAATCGGCGCTGAAAGCCGATCGAGCTGGTCGTTGACGCACACGCGAAACGGATAACTGGCGTACTGCTTCATCGGCAACTCTTCCGCGAGACGCTCGAGCGGCGGCAAACGCTTCATGATCCGGTACGGCCAAACAAAAAACAGAAACGCCGACACCGCTGCCGGATACGCCAGCAAGTAAACCGCTTTGTGCGGCATTCTCGTGGTCAACGCCCTGGCGCCGCCGATGCCCGACAACAACAGCGCCTTGATCGGACGGCGTTCCGGTTTCCAATACAAATAGATCTGCACTTCGCCGCCGGGCTTCAGAAACCGCAAAAGATTTCGAAACGCGACTTCCGGATCGGGCAAGTGGTGTAGCACGCCAATCGAGTAGATGAAGTCGAAACTCTCGAGTGCAAACGGCGGATTATGCAGGTCGGCCTGAACGACGTTTGCCCCAACGGATTCGGTATTGCGGCGCGCGACTTCGACCGCCGGGCCGAGATCGATGGCCCACACTTCCGCGCCGTACTTGCCTGCGTAATAAGCAAAGCGCCCGTTACCGCAGCCCGCGTCGAGCACCTTCTTGCCGCGGAAAAACTCGGATCCATGCGGCTGCATGTAGTCGAGAAACTGCCGCTCCCACTCGTCGTACATTTCCGGGAAACGGTGCCACTCATAACCAAAACTCAGCGCAGTCTCGACCTGTTTCGCGTCAGTGCCAGTGGCAGAAACCTGGCCCGCAAGCGCGTCGCGCAGGTTAGGCGCGAGCATTCGCGGAATACCGTCGACGATCGGATACGACACTTTGCAAGCCTCGCAGATCAGTTCGCTTTCAGAAGCCGAAAGACTGCCTCTACAACTCGGGCAGCGCAGTGTCTCGATCAGTTTGTCCACAGATAAAGCCATTAATTATTCAGCACTCGATCGTAAAGCGACGCGTACCTCTCACCTGCCACATTCTCAAGATGAAAAAGCTGCTCCGCCACGCGGCGCGTCCGATCCCGCACATCCGATGCCGCAACCATCGCTTCAACATGTCTTCCCGCCGCGAGGTACTCTTCGTCTGTAAAATCCTCGATCAAAACTCCCGCCTGCCACTCATCGATCAACGCGTCCGAATCGCCAATTCCGGCATTAAGTATGAGCGGTAACCCACACGCAAGATACTCCCCATTCTTCGTCGGCGAAGACGCCATCTTCGATACACAACGCTTGATAAACGCGAGTCCGGCATCGGCCGCCGAGAGGTACGAAGAAACTTCCGCCGCGGCAGCAGAGCGCACGCTGTAATTTTCCGCGCCAACATTGCGGCTGTTCATCAACTCGCGCACGCGATCGTGACTGCCCGTCGTGAGCCACAACAAATGCGCTTTCGGATTACGCTTCACAAAGCTCGCAAAGAAGTCGGCCATCTTCTCCGTCAAATACCAGCCATCAAGTGAACCGCTATAGACAATCGTAAACTGATCCGCGAGCCCGAGTTCGCTGCGCCGCCGCGCACGCTCCTCGCCACTAAACCGGAACCGCGCAAGATCCACACAACAGGGAATCACTTCGTGATGCGGAGTGCGGCCGCGCAGCCCTTCCCATTCGCGAATAATGGGCCAGATTCTTTCCGTAAGCGTCACAATCGCGTCCGTCGACGCGAGAATCCGCCGCTCACTACTCTTGGTAATGCGATACGGCAAACTTCCCTCGCGCCAGTGTTCGGCGTCGACGTACTCCTCAGCCATCAACCCGCGCAAGTCAAAGATCATCTTGATTCCAAATCGCCGTTTCAACGCGAGCGCGATCGTGGCCGGAATGTGACCGCGCGCGTGGACCATCTCGATCCTGTTTCGTTTGACCAGCGCGCTCGCTTTACGAATGCCGGCGAGCACGTCGTAGATCGTCGCCGGAACTGAAGGCCGCTGGTGATAACGCATCCAGTGCCACTCGATTCCCTGCGTCTCAAGCTCGCACCGCAACTCTTCACATTGGCGCCCACCTTCCGGTGTAAACGCGCGCGCGCGTTCGAAACTCAACAACGTGAAGCGAACGCCTTTTTTCGCCAGTTCACGCAGGTATGGAAGCACCTGCGTTTGTCCCAACGGATCGAGCATTCCGTTGTAGGAAATGAACATCACTCGGCGGCCTTCAAGGGCTTCACGCCCCATTTCCGGCCTCCACCGCGGTCTTGCGCGTCGAACGAAACGCGTCGAACAACAACCACTGCACACTGCCGGCGATCGCCGCCACGTCGAGCACCGTCAGCAACGTCACAATCATGAAAACGCGCGCGACGTTCTGTGAAAAGGACGCGGGAAAACAGTGCTGGTTGCGTCTGATCGAAACTACCGTGCGAGCGATCATCATGAAAACCCACGCCCCAACCGGAAGCAGAATCCAACGCACGTCGAAAATAAATGCCGGTACCGTGAAAACCAGCAGTATCGCGTAACGAAACACGATCGTCGCCTGCCACTGCCGGAACAGTCCCGCACGAATGTTGTTGCGCGAATAAACCAAGAACCGCTTGAACGTCGTGCCGAGCGTCGGTCGCAAATTCCAATGCACCTGTGCACGCGGTTCAAACACTGCTCGATAACCCGCGGCTTCGAGACGGTCCATAAAGAGCAGGTCTTCCGCCGAACGCAGGTCTTCGGGAAAACCACCGACCTTCTCCCACGCCTCGCGCTTCAATAAGGTCGACGCAATGAAACGCGGACGCGCCACGATCCCATCGCGCGGCGACGGCGGTGGAACATACGCGATCGCCGCACACTCTTTGAAAAACGTGTCCGTTACCGGCTCCCACGATCCGTAAACAATATCGACGACCGCATCCTGCGCGGCGCGCGCCACGAGCGTTTCGAGCCAGTCGCGATTCAGGCGAATTCCCGCGTCAGTGAAAGCCAACCATTCGAACTGCGCCGCAGCCGCACCGAGATTACGTCCACGTCCGGGCAGCGCAGGGCCTGCGCGAAGCAATCGCACCGGCGCGCCCTGCTGAATGTACTCGTCGATAATCTGAGGTGTGGCGTCGACTGAACCACCATCCGTGATCACGATCTCGTCTGGTGGTCGTGTCTGTTTGAGCAGGCTGTCGAGCAACTCGCGAATGGAGTGCTCTTCATCCCTCACCGGGACAATAACACTGACTTTCATCTGAGATCGATCCACCGGCTACACAGACGTCAGCATCTGTGCGCTCTGCGGATGGCTCATTTGTTTCTCTAACTGACCGGCGATCCAGTGGTAGGTAACCGCCAAACCGTCTTCCAACGAAACTGACGGCTCCCATTTCAAAACTTCTCGCAAGCGCGTGTTGTCGCTGTTGCGACCTCTCACGCCCTGCGGCTTCGTCAAATCGTAACGCTTGCCGATTTTCTTTCCGGCGATCTTCGCGACGATGTCAACCAGTTCGTTCACCGAAATCATGCGGTCCTGGCCCAGGTTGATCGGCTCACGATGATCGCTTCTCATCAAACGATAAATACCTTCGACGCAGTCGTCGATATAACAATAGGAGCGCGTTTGTTCGCCGTCGCCCCAAACCTCGATGTCGTCGCCGTCGTTTGCCAACGCGACCTTGCGGCAGATCGCCGCCGGAGATTTTTCGCGGCCGCCGTCGTACGTGCCCAACGGGCCGAAGATGTTGTGAAAGCGCACGACGCGTGTGTCGAGTCCGAAGTCTTCAGTGTAATGACGGCAAACTCGCTCCATGTAGAGCTTCTCCCAACCATAACCGTCTTCGGCGTCGGCGGGATAAGCGTCTTCTTCTCGTAGCGGAGTGACGTCAGTTTCTTTTTGTTTGTAACCGGGATAGATGCACGCGCTGGAGGTGTAGAGATAACGTTTGACCCCGTTCGCGCGCGCGGCTTCGATTGTATTCAGATTGATGAGCGTGTTGTCGCGAACGATGACGGCTTTGTTGGTTTCGATAAAGCCGATGCCGCCCATGTTTGCGGCGAGGCCGTAAACCTCGTCGATGCCTTCTGTCGCTTGCCGGCAATTTTGCGGTTCGGAAAGATCGAGGACGAAAAACTCGTCCGCTGTTGTTGCTTCGTATTCAGGTTCTTTGATATCGACGCCGCGGACCCAATAACCGCGCTCTTGCAGATACTTCGTGAGGTGATGTCCGATAAAACCACCCGCCCCTGTAACCAATACTCGTGTAGGTTCTGCCATCAATCGTTTTCCTCCAGCGTTCAAACAGGCGCTAAGCTTATCATTTTTGTACTATCCGTGGCCGTTGCTTGTTACGAGGCGGCGAAGACAACCCCAGAACGGTCTATTCAACAAGCCTTCGGGATGAGTTGCGAGCGCGCGCATCAACCAGTTGGCCGCTTCCGACTTCCGGCCTGCTTCACTCGCTGCGTACGACAACCGCAGAAAACGAGTCGCGCGGCACCAGCGCTGGCCGGCGCCCTGCAACTGTGGTTCGTAAAACTCCGCAATCTGATCGAACTCTTCGAGCTGCCGGTGTCCCTCAGCGATCGTCTTACTGACTTCGTGTAAACGATAACCAGCCATCGGCAACGGCAAGTGTTCGCACTTGTGTCCGGTCAGCAGCAGACGCACGTACATGTCGTGATCGAAGTCGTAATTCCAGCGCTCCTGAAATCCTTCCTTGATGAGCTCCCTGCGCCAGAAGTGTCCCGGCTGCGGCGCGCGATAGGCCCACGAGAGGCAGTGCGCGGCGGAAAGCGGCACGACGGCATTGATCATCTTCGTTTCGTGACCTTCGCCAAACATGACCGTGTCGCCGCAAACCCAGTGACTTTCCGGATGATGTTCGAAGTGGCTCATCACGGCGTTGAAAGTGCCGGGCAGGTAAACGTCGTCGCTATTGATGAAGGCGCAGATGTCGCCGGTGGCTCGTTCCAATCCTTTATTGATCGCGTGGACCTGGCCGCGATCCTTTTCGCTTACCCAGTAAGCCAGACGATTTTCGTAGCGGCGAATTACGTCGACGCTGTCGTCAGTGCTGCCGCCGTCGACGATGATGTACTCCAGCGGCTCGTACCCCTGCTTCAACACCGACAGGATGGTCTCTTCGAGAAACCTGCCCTGGTTGAATGAAGGAGTGATGATGCTGAGTTTCAGTGCCATTGCCTTGATGCTACGGGCGTTGCCTCAACCGTCTCATTCACACCGGGCTTTAGCCCGGTGTTAGACCGAAAGTCTTAACTGAAAACCGTTTCAACGGTTTTTGTTTCTGCTGCGCCGGGGAAACCGTTAAAACGGTTTCTCAACAATCTGAACTCCATTCCACCGGGCTGAAGCCCGGTGTGAGTGAAAGGACTTTCAGGCAAGCCATGCGATTTTACGGCTTGAAGCTTGCGATCGACTCGACGACGTAAACCTGTTGCGCCTCGCTAAGCTCCGGATACGCGGGCAGCGCAAACGTCTCGCTGGCCGCACGCTCCGCTTCCGGAAATGCTCCCTGTTTGTACCCGAGATACTCAAAACAATCCTGCAAGTGAAGCGGTATCGGGTAATAGACTTTCGTGCCGACGCTGCGTTCTTTCAAATGCTCCATCAACGCATCGCGATGACGAGGAACGCGAATCACGTACTGATGAAAGATGTGACGGCAATCAGGCCGCACGAAAGGCGCCGTTACTTCAAAACTCAGATCCGCTTCGCTCAACAACCGCGAATAAACAGCGGCGCGTTCTGCGCGTGCGTCGGACCACGCGTCCAGATGCGAAAGCTTGACGTTCAGCACCGCCGCCTGCAACTCGTCGAGACGGCTGTTGATGCCCACTTCCGTGTGCATGTATTCGGTGATGCCTCCATGCGCGCGCAGTCTTCTTAACCGCTGGTCCAACTGCTCGTCGTTTGTGGTGACAATGCCGCCGTCGCCCGCGCCGCCGAGATTCTTCGTCGGATAAAAACTGAAACAACCAACCGCACCCATCGAACCCGCGCGTCGGCCGTGCTCGGTTGCGCCAATCGCCTGCGCCGCGTCTTCGATGACCGGTATGCCATGACGTTCACCGAGCGCCAGTAACGGATCCATTTCGGCGCATTGCCCGTAAATATGGACCGGAATGATGGCGCGCGTGCGCGGCGTGATCACGTCAGCAACCTGCGAAACGTCGAGATTGTAAGTGGCCGGATCGATGTCGACGAAAACCGGCCGCGCGCCGAGCCGCGCAATAGCGCTACCCGTCGCAAAGAAACTAAACGGCGTCGTGACGACTTCGTCGCCCGCCTTGATATCGAGCGCCATCAACGCCAACAGCAAAGCGTCGGAACCTGAAGCACAACCGATCGCATGTTTTGCCTGGCAGTATTCGGCAATCGAACTCTCGAGACGGCGCACTTCGTCGCCCAGCACAAATCGCTGCGACTCCAGTACACGCTCAATTGCGGGGCGCACTTCGTCTCGTAGTGAGGCATACTGCGCCTGTAGATCCAGAAGAGGAACGTTCATACACTAACTAGTTTGGGCGAAAGGGAACTTTGACTCCTGACACACTGCAACGATCGGGCAAGCCTCAGGCGGTCTCACCCGCCGATGCATCGCGCCCGTTGTCTGGCTCATTCGAGTAATAGTTCGAGTAGTAACCCGAGTAGTAATAATCCGACGCCTCGGCCTTCACATTATTAAGGACCACGCCGAAGATGTGCGCGCCAACGTCAAGCAACTGCTGCTTGGCTCGCCGCACCACCGCACGCGAACTGCGGCCGCCGTGGACCACCAGCATCACACCGTCGACCATCGTCGACAGGATTGACGCATCAGTAAACGAGATTGCCGGGGGTGAATCGATAATGATGTGCGCGAACCGCTCACTCAACTGACCGAGCAACCGGCGCATTTCTTCCGAGCCGATTAGCTCAGCCGGGTTCGGCGGCACCGGACCGGAAGTCAGTATCTTCAAGTTCGGTTGTTTCGGACACATCTGCAGCAGATTGTCGAGATCCTTTTCGCCCGAAAGGCACGTTGTCAGACCTTTGGAATTGGGCACTTCAAACTGCGCGTGCAACCGCGGCCGGCGTAAGTCGCAGTCAATGATCAAAACTTCCGCACCGGTCTGCGCGAGCATGAACGCGGTGTTGATGGCCGTCGTCGTCTTTCCTTCAGACGGCTGGCTCGACGTCACCAAAATGGTTTTCGGTGGCTGGCCCGCTGAAGAGAGCAACAGCGACGTGCGCAAGTGACGATACGACTCCGCGATCGGTGATCTAACGTCGTCGAGCATCGCCAGAGCGGTTGACTCGCCTCCTGGACCAGGCTTGTTTGGATGCGGCAGACCTTTCAGATTCAAACGAGCGCCACCATGGGCACCGCTCGGAATGAGCGCGAGCGCCGGCAGGTGAATATAGCGATCGACGTCGTCGAGCGACTTCACTGTGTCGTCGAGGAAATCGAGCAGGAATGCCAGACCGATACCCGCAACCAGCGACAGCACAAACGCGATCATGACGTTGCGAACGCGCGGCGGACCGACCGGGCCGCGCGGCAAGCGGCTGTAGTTTTCAATACTGACTTCGTTACCGCGGTCGCCCTGGGCGATCTGGAGTTCGCGTTGTTTTTGCAGCAGCGTGTTCAGGTATTGCTTGTTGGTTTCCAGACGCTGCATGAACTCGGTCATTTCGATCTGATCGCGAGTCTGCTGGTTCGTGGTTCCGCGTTGTTCGTTATATCTGTCGCGAACGCTGTTTTCGTGGGCCAGGGCTGCTTCGTAGTTCTTTTGCAAACCGGTCACAGCGTCGGTGGCCGCCTTCTGTATCTCGTCGTTAAGCCTGCTAATGGTGACGTCGAGTTTTTTAACTTCCGGCCAATCCTTCGTGTAGACGACCAACAGCGCCGCTTTCTTCTCTTCCAGTTGGGAAATTCGTTCCTGGAGGGTGGTGATGCGGGCTGACTTCTGCACTTCCGGAATCGAGAACGGATCTTTGGTGGCTTTCGCGCTGAGATAAATGGCCTGCGCGTTCTTGCGCGCGTTTTCGGCGTCGAGCACCTGGCGGCTCAAATCGGCGAGGCGTTGGGCCTCGACGTTCAGCGTCATGTCGTTGGTTGGCGGAATTCCCTTGTCACGCGCGAAGTTGAACAGCGCTTCCTGATCGTGACGAATCTTTCCCTGGTAGTCTGAAATCTCTCGCGCGAGGATGTCTTCGGCCTGGCTCGAGTTTTCGGTCGCGCGCTGGATGTTGTTGGCGCGGAAGACTTCGGCGATCGTGTTGGCCACTTTCTGGGCCATCTCGGGATCGGTGTGCCGGTATTTGATCAGGAACAGGTTGGTGCCGACAACGCCTTCGACCTGTTCGCCGGCCATGATCGCGTCTTCGAAAGGCTCGAGTTGGGCCAGTTCTTCCGGCGTTAAGGGATCGGATTTCAGGCGTGCTTCGTCGACGACAGACAGTCCTTTTGGTGTTGGCGCTGGTGTCGCGACGCGTTTCTCACCGGAGACCATGCGCTTCAGCGCGGTGAAAACACCGCCCTGGGCGTGGGCGCCGAAGAAGGTTGGGTTGTGTCGCAGGTCCAGAGTCAGCGCGACTTGCCGCGCGAGCGCGGGACTTTCAAGTAGCTTGACTTGAGTGCCCCAGAAATTCGCGTCGGGTTGGGCGTTGAGCACGATTTGAGGTGACTGGAGAATGTTCTTGGCTCGTTGCTCGATTCGGATGGTCGCGGCGGCTTCATAGATCGAAGGCTGGCGAAACATCTGAATCGCGACCAGCGACGTGACCACGAGGCAGAGGCTCAGGATGAGCCACTTGCGCTTCAGGACTACGAACAGGTAGTCACGAAGCTGGCTCGGCTCGCTGGCGGCAGGTCCGTAAGATCGCACCTGTCCGATATCGCCCAGCGGTCTATCAAGAGCGCGGTCGACGGCAGGCATCGGCATCAAGCGGTTATCTTGCGACATCATATTTTCGGCTTTCCAACAGCAGAACTCTATTGAATGGAGAATAATAGCAGAGACTCGCTCTGAGGCAAGTCGCAACTCTTAGCCACAAAGAGGCACAAAAGACACAAATGTGTTCGCAAAATCCTTTGGCCTCTTGTGCTTCTTTGTGGCACTCAGTACGCAATTCCGCGATTTCGGACCACGAAGTGCGCCAGGCCTTCTTGCCAATGGGGGAGAGGAGGAAGGCCAATCGCTTCGGACAACAAACACTTCATTTTCGAATTTCGCGGCCGGGGAGCGGGACGCGACAGCGAATTCATACTCACCGGCTCAACCAGCGCCGGTTCACCGCCGGACAGTTTAAGCGCTTCGCGCGTAAAAGTCTCGAAACTTGCGCCCTCACCAGCGCTTACCACGTGAAAAATTCCCGGCAGGTCCAACTCCACCAACTCCCGCAACCGCACCGCGAGGTCGCGCGCGTACGTCGGCGTGCCCCAGGAATCAGTGATTACTTTCAACTTTTCCCCGCGTTTCGCGCGGTCAACCACCGTACTCAGAAAATTCCGCCCGCCTGGTCCAAATATATATCCGGTGCGCACCACGATCGTACGCGCATGTTCCGCCTGCGGCCGGCGTTCGCCTTCGAGTTTGAACCGTCCGTAGACACTCAAAGGATGCGGCTTGTCGCGTTGGGTGTAAAAACCATCTTTCGATCCATCGAAAACGTAATCCGTGGAAATCGTCAAAAACCCCGCATTCGCCTGACGACAGGCACGCGCCAGGTTCTCAGGACCGTCCGCATTAACACGTTCTGCCTTCGCCGGATCCCTTTCGCAACCATCAACGTCGGTCCACGCCGCACAATTGATCACTGCATCCGGCCGCTCCGAAGAAATGACCGCGTCAACCTGCGCCCCGTCGCCAATATCGAGCGCCTGACGGTCGTAAGCAACCACTTCGTCACCGTTCGCAAGGCAATGCTCGACACTCGCCTTGCCCACCAAACCGCCCGCGCCTGTGATCAGTATCTTCTTCAATCGCCATCGACCTCAGTGCCGTACTGCACCTTGTAATACTCGCGATACGCACCGTTTCTCGCGTTGCTGATCCACTGGCCATTGCCACAATACCAGTCGATCGTTTTCTTCAGCCCGGTTTCCCACGTTTCCCGCGGCCGCCAACTCAACTCCGCCTCAACGCGCGCCGGATTGATCGCATATCTTCGATCGTGGCCCGGACGGTCCTTCACGAAACGAATCAAACTGCGCGGTTTGCCAAGCGCGCCGAGTAACGATTCAACCACTTCCAGATTACGCCGCGGATTGCGTGCCCCAATATTATAGACACTGCCCGATTCGCCCTTTTCGAGCGCGGCGAGAATCGCGCGGCAGTGGTCCTCCACGTAAATCCAGTCGCGCACGTTCAAGCCGTCGCCATAGACCGGAATCTCCCGGTCGTTGAGCGCATTCGCAATCGCAAGCGGCAAAAACTTCTCGGGAAACTGGCGTGGTCCATAATTGTTGCCGCAACGCGTGATTACCGTGTCCAGCCCAAACGTGTGATGTGCGGCGCGCACGAGATGTTCGGCCGCCGCCTTGGAAGCGGCGTACGGACTGTTTGGCGCAAACGCTGAGTCTTCTGTAAAAAACGCGTCGTCCCGTTCCGGCAAACTTCCCATCACTTCGTCAGTCGAAACCTGCACAAAACGGCCCACACCCTTTTGGCGGGCCACGTCGAGAAGTGTTTGCGTGCCAATGATATTGGTCCTTAAAAAATCGTCGGCCGAAGCGATGCTGCGGTCCACATGCGACTCGGCGGCGAAATTTACGATCGCGCTGGTCCCAGGTTCGAGGGCGTTGGCAACGGCTTCGACGTCGGCAATGTCGCCGCGGACAAACCGGTAACGCTTTTCCTCAATTCCGGCGAGATTTTCGAGGTTTCCCGCGTACGTAAGGCTGTCGAAATTGACTACCGAACAATCGGGCATTTCTTCGAGGACGAGACGCACAAAGGCCGAGCCGATGAAGCCCGCGCCGCCGGTTACAAAGATTGTTCGTGTCTTGGACAAAAGTTCCGCCGAGTCCTGTAAAGAGAAAAATGGACCAATTGGTACTTTTTAAGTTAACAAATACGCGTTATGAGATCGAGGGAAAGGGCCTTAGTAATTTTGTTGACATGCAATCGGACTTGTAGTAAAAGACTGCGCCTTCATCCGAAGCGATCTTGCATGAAACAAGATTGTAATCACGCGTTATAAACACGCTCGTTTTTAACCCTCGCTTTTCCGCCAGTTCCGTTACGGTAGGTTCTACAAAACCCCTTAAGGAGACTTCAACATGAGCAAGGCCCGATTCTTCGTGAACTTAGTGGCGCTTTTTGTCTTGACCCTCGGCATTCATTCCATTGCAAACGCACAAGCAACTCGCACCTGGGTGTCCGGCGTCGGCGACGACGCGAACCCGTGCAGCCGTACCGCTCCCTGCAAAACCTTCGCTGGAGCGATTTCGAAAACGGCCGCTGGTGGTGAAATCTCCGTGCTCGATAACGGCAGCTTTGGTGCCCTCACGATTATCAAGGCCATTACCATAAACGGCGACAGCAACCTCTCCGCAATTCTGAACTCAGGCACTGTCGGCATAACCGTCAACGCCGGAGCCAATGACGTCGTTTATCTTCGGAATCTTTCCATCAACGGTGCGGGCACGGGAACTATCGGAATTCGCTTCCTCGCGGGGAAAGCCCTGCACGTTGAGAACTGCAATATCTACGGAAATGGCAGCACCGCGGCTGGAACCGGTCATGGCATCTTCGCCAACCTTACTGGCAGCGGTCTTCTATTTGTAAAGGACACCAACATCAAGAACTGCGGTGTCTCGGGAATCACCGCCCAATCATCCGGCGGCCTCCTTGGTGGCACGCTCGATCACGTGCGACTCGAAGCCCTGCCGACCGGCCTGGTGATCGGCAACAACTCGTTCGTCAGCGTCCGCGATTCAGTAATCAATTTCAACACTACCGCCGGCGTCAGCATCACCGGCAGCGGCACGCCGATCGGCAGTTTCGACAACTGCATGATCAATAACAATCCGACCGGCATCACCGTCGGCGCGACCGGCATTATGAATCTTTCGAGCTCGGTACTCGAAAGCAACACCACTGCGATTTCCAGCGCGGCGCCGCAAGCCAACCTGCGCTCCTCCGGGAACAATCGACTTCTCGGCAATACGAGTGATGGAGCGACGTTGACCGTCATTGTGCAAAAGTAGGTCTTCGGAGAAAGATTCCTTCCAGGTGAAAGGACCGACATGATCACAACCAGAAAGTTACTCTCGGTTGGCGCGGTGCTGGTCATCTGTCTCGCGATCTTAACCTCCGTTTCGAGCTCAAGTTCGATGAGTTCAACTCCGGAAGGCCGAAATCCTGCTGCAACTCCAAACATTGCAGCAGTGCCGCAGAAAGATCGTTCAGCACAGACAGCACACAATGAAGTGACGGGTAGAAACAGTTTCCTCCGGAGTCTTACGCAACCGGTTGGTCTGCCCGGCACGAAACTCTTTAGCCTCCTCGTTCCGCAAGCACCAGGACCGGAAACAATCGCCACCTTTGCCGAAGATTGCACCACACCGAAAACCGACTTTAATTTCGGTGAGACGATCTGCGCGAAAGTGACGAATGTACTTCCGGGCGCGAATGAGCGATTGATTTGGGGCCACACTGATGGCTTCCTGGCTCGCGAAACCTTCATCAACAGCACGACTCTAACGGATACGTTGCTGTTGACGCCGACTTCGATTCTCGGCGGTGAAACGGTCAATAACCGTGGCACGTGGAGAATTCGCACCGTCAATACTGACGGTGAGCCGGTAGTCGAAACATTCTTTACCATCCACGATCCCGCGACAGTGACTGGCGATCTCGCCGTCTACAAATTTATTGAGAGCGGCGAGAGCAAGGTCAACGAAAACACAAACGTAAGCTTCACGATCAGCGTCACCAATTTTGGTCCTGACGACGCGAGCGACGTTTCACTGGCAGATTTCACGCCCGCTGCAACGACGTTTGTTTCGTTGACGCAGACTTCCGGTCCGGCATTTACGTGCACGGATTCGAACTGCACGATCGCTTCGTTGGCGAGAGGCGCGCGAGCGAATTTCACCGCCGTCTATCACACCAACGGTGTCGCTGCGGAAACTCCGACCAGCTACTCCGCGACGATTTCCGGCGACACCGCGGAGTTGCGTCCGGCTGACAACAGCGTGTCAGGCGAGTTCAGCATCGTCGTGGCCGGAGCGCCGCAGACATGCACGCTCACCTGCCCGGACAACGTCAACGCCACTGCGAATACAACCGTCAATGGCCAGCGCGGCGCGGTCGTCACCTTTGACGCAGGTAGTCCCGAAGGCGATTGCGGCACTGTTACCGCCACACCTGCTTCGGGTTCGTTCTTCCCGGTCGGCACAACTACCGTAACGGTCAATTCCGGAACCGGCGGCGCAAGCTGTAGTTTCACCGTCACCGTTGAAGACACCGGATTTGACCCGCCGACGATCAGTTGTCCCGCCAGTGTAGAAGTAAATGCCGGTCCAAGTTGCGAAGCCGTAGTCACCGTCGGTAATCCGACGACGACGGGTACGAACGTGACTGTGGTTGGCACGCGCAGCGACGGCAAGTCGCTCTACACGTGCGACGAAAACGGCGAGAACTGCACGCGTAAAGCAGTTGACGATCCGTTCTCGGCCGGTATCACGACGATCACGTGGAATGCGTTTTCGCATAGCAGTCCGGGACCGTTTGCGACCGCCGAAGACGAAGAGGCCGCACGCACTGGCAGCGCCACGTGTACGCAGGTCATCACCGTCAACGACGTGACGCCTCCAGTGATTTCCGTCTCGCCGCAAACGATCGCGGCTGACGCTAGTTGCCAGGCTGTCATACCTGACTTCACGGCCACGGCGCAGGTTTCGGATAACTGCGCGTGTTCGGCTTCCGATAACAGTGAAAGCTGTGCGGACGCGCATCCGATCACGGTGACTCAGAGCCCGGCGGCGGGAACACCGGTCGGACTCGGAGCGCACACGATCACGTTGTCCGCGAACGACGGCTCGAGCAGTAACGGTGGCGCCGGTAACACCACGACCGTGACGACAACTTTGACCGTTGCGGATCAAACCGATCCGGTCATTAGTTGTCCGGCGAACATCGAGGTGTTTCTGCCGCTGAACAGTTCCGCCGTTTCAATGCCGGTTAATTATCCGGCGGCGACGGCTTCGGATAACTGTTCGACGCCGACCGTCACCTACAGTCACCCATCCGGATCGACCTTCCCGGTCGGTACTACGAAAGTCACTGTTACAGCGACTGACGCAGCCGGAAACGACAGTACGTGCGAATTCAATGTTTCTGTGCGCTACAACTTCAGCGGTTTCTTCAACCCGGTTAACAATCCACCGACTTTGAACTCGGTGAATGCGGGCCGGGCGATTCCGGTGAAGTTCAGCCTCAGCGGCAACAAGGGTATGAATATCTTTGCTGCCGGTAATCCATACACCGTGTCGCTTAATTGCAACACGAATGATCCGGGTGTTGATGTAACGGAGACCCTCACGGCCGGCGGAAGCAGCCTGAGTTTTGGCGGCGACCAATACAACTACGTCTGGAAAACCGAAGGTTCGTGGGCTGGGACTTGTCGTCAGCTTGTCATTACGCTGAACGACGGGACTGTTCACACCGCGAACTTCAAATTCAAATAGGGAGAGCCTAACTGGACCAGCAGCACAAACAACGACAAGTTTGGGCTGCTGGTCTTAAACCTCAAACAAGGGTTTGCTGGTCGATAAAGACTCCCCCACACCCTTCAACCACTAAAGGAGAGATTCGAAATGATTAAGTTTTACCCCACCATCAAGGCGTTGTTAGTGACCTCTTTCATCCTCGCCCTGGCGACGGCCGCCCAAGCCCAGGCAACCCGCACTTGGGTTTC
>DATEHX010000016.1:0-2233 GCA_035279345.1 Pyrinomonadaceae bacterium
CCAGGCGATCGTGCCGATGCTTTGACTGGCGACTCCAGTGAGTACGCGCCCCGCGGAACTAAAAAATCGCTGACGCGAAAACGTGGTCGCTTGCGCAGGTGTTAGCTGTTTGGACCACGCGACACGCGCACCCGCATTCGCACCTGGTCCCGTTGATTTGTACTCGGCAAACCACGCGGTCCTCTCACGCGCAGGGTCACGCCAGTTGTCCCAACCTTCCGGTTTGATATGCGAACCGAGCCAACATTCGATGAAAACAACGCGTGCGTACGGACGCCATGGCCGGCCAAGATAAACGCCTTCTCCAGTATCTTGCCCGGTCAAACGTGAACGCACAAAAACAAAACCCGTGTTCTCCTCGTCGCTGGTGCGATAGTGCGCAGTCACATAGCCTGCGCCTTTGCTATGAATCGTGCAGTTTTCAAACACCGTGGACGCACTGCCGAAAATGAAATCAACGTGACCCTCGATGTAGCAGTCTTTAAATAGATGACGCGCACCGTTAACAAACAACGTGTCCTGCCAACCGAGAAAGCGGCAGTTGTGAAACTCAGCGCGATCCGCATCGACAAACAGCGCCACCGCTTGCGAGCCAACACCGAAGGTGTTTTCAAACGTGATGTTCTCAGCACGAAAGTCATCGGCACCGATGAACGTGCTGAACGCGAGTCGTGTGTTTCCCGCCCATAGCGCGCTGAGTCGAAACGTGAGGATCGTCTTCAACGCATCCTCACCGCGGAACGTCAGGTACCGTTGTCCACGACCGACGCGTACCTGCTCGCGATACACGCCCGGCTTGATCTGAATCACGACCCGTTCCGTGTTGTTTTCAGGAATGCTACCGACCGCTTGCTGGACCGTCTTGAAATCTCCGGACCCGTCCGCAGCGACGACGATAGTCTTTGCCTCTGTTGACACGAAGAAGCACAAGAGGCACAAAAGGCACAAAGGAACTGACCACTTATACAAAATCATTCTTGTGCCTCTTGTGCTTCTTTGTGCCTTTTTGTGGCTAAAAAACAAACTTGGCGCCGAACTGTATATCACGCGGATTGTTGCGCTGCGTTGTCACGAGCCCGAAAGCAGCATTTGGCGCCGCGGCGGTTCCGGGATTCAATCCCATGCCCGCGCCGAAGTACGGATGATTCAATGCATTCAACGCCTCCGCACGAAGCTGAAGCCTGCGTCCCTCACCCATCTTGAAATTCTTCGTCAGCCCAACGTTCGCGACTGAGTACGGCTGGTTTCGCAAACTCTCGAGCGTGGTCGGAACGTTGCGAAGACCAAACGCCGTGAGCGTCACGAGACCCGGCGCGTCGATCGCGGATCGATCGATGCCAAACTTGCCGCCCTGACCATCACCGTCGCCGAGGCGGCTCTTGATCGACGATACGTCGCCGGGGAAGAAGAGGTTGTTGCCGGTCAGCAGAAACGGCTCGCCGCTTTGCCACTCATACGTTCCATTCAATTGCCAACCACCGATGAACGCATCGAGCACGCGATTCATGTTGTTGCCGAATTTTCGTCCACGGCCAATCGGCAGCTCGTAAACGCCCGCGAACGTAAAGCGATGCGGCCGATCAAACTGCGAAATGCGATCTTCAAGCAGCGTGTCACCCGCATTGAGATAACTGACTTTCTCGCGCAGGTTGGACCAGGTGTACGTTGCCGTCAACGAAACGTCCGTTGCGAAACGCTTGTCGATTTGCAACTGAAGCGAGTTGTAACGGTTCGTGCCGTTGTATTCCTGAACCCAGAGATTATTGAACTGTGGAAACGTCAGCAACGACTGCGCGCGCGTGATCGTGGTTGCCGTGTTGAGAGCACTTCCGCCGGGAACGAGATTCCGGAACGGGTTCGGAATCGTCACCGACAGGAAAGTGTTCGCCGCCGCGTCGCTAACCGGATTATCGCCGACGAACTGTCGCGGAACGAAATTCAAGTTACGGCTGACCGCGAGATCATAACCATTCGCGCGAATGAAATTCGCTTCAACCACGATCTGGCCCGGCAGTTCGCGTTGAATACCAAACACGAAGCGCGCGAACTTCGAATTCTTGCGCTGTGGGCCGATGATCGGCGCCGTGTCGGCCGCGACGTCCGCGCCGAATCCGGTCAATAGACCAAGACTCGAGCCGAAAGAAGGTTGCACTCCGCTCAAACCGTTCGGGAAAGGATTGGTCAAGGTCGCGACAAACGTCAGACCGTTGTTGTTTGACGGCACGACCGGCGT
>DATEHX010000017.1:0-48525 GCA_035279345.1 Pyrinomonadaceae bacterium
ATCGTCAACAACGGTTGGGCTGCGCAACCGCGAGGAATCGGCATCGACGAAGAAACGGCGGTACACGTCGAGCCTAACGGCGCCGGCACGATGGTTGGCACAGGCGCGGCTTATTTTCTCCAGGCGCCCGGCCCGGCGCAGGTGCTCGCCGACAGGACGCCCCTGACGTATCTCAACATCGGCGTCTACAAAGTTCCGCAGGGCGCGACGTTCAATCTCTCGACGTGGACAGGCTCAGGTGGAGTCGCGTACACACTGAACGTCAACAACGGCTCGGTAACTTCAACCCAAGCCGGCGGAAATATTTACTAAAAAGTCAGCCACAAAGAGTCACAAGAGGCACAAGCCAGTTTTATTTAACTGTTGTGCTTTCTTGTGCTTCTTTGCGGCTCCTATTGACAGTCTATAGGAGAGCCGCTACCATCTCCTATCGAACGTCGATAGGAGCAACGGATGAAAGACAAGAAGAAGGATCTTTTGCAGGGCACGCTCGATCTGCTGGTGCTCAAGTCACTGGCGCTCGGTCCGCTGCATGGGCTTGGTGTGTCCGATCGCATTGCGCAGATCACGCAGGGCGCGTTTCAGGTCAAGCCGGGTTCGCTTTTCCCTGCCCTGCACCGTCTCGAAGAAAACGGCTGGCTCAAATCAAGTTGGGGTGAGTCAGACAATAACCGCCGCGCGAAATACTACCGCCTTACCAAAGCAGGAGAACGCCAGCTCAAAGTCGAAACTGACGCATGGCAACGCGTTTCGGTCGCCATCACCACCGCGCTCCAGGCAACATAGAAGGAGAGCCCATGCCGTTTTTACCTCGCGTCAATAGTCTCTGGCGCAATCTCTTCAACAAAGAAAACGTGGACCACGAACTCGCCGAAGAGATTCGTGCACACCTCGACTTGCTGATCGAAACCAAGATCAAACAAGGCCTGACGCCGGAAGAGGCACGACGCGCCGCACTCGTCGAATTAGGCGGCGTCGAACAGGTCAAAGAAAGCGTGCGCGAAGTCAGACAAGGACGTTTGCTCGAAGACTTGTGGCAAGACGCGCGCTATGCGCTGCGCAGCTTACGCAAACATCCGGGCTTCACCGCGATAGCTGTGTTTACACTCGCGCTCGGCATCGGCGCAAACACCGCGATCTTCAGCGTCATCAATGCCGTCTTGTTGAGACCTTTGCCGTACGCCGGCGCGGATCGGTTGGTGGTTCTGACGGAAACAGTCTCCGAGCGTCCGATCGGAGTTTCGTATCCAAACTTCGTCGACTTTCGAAATCAAAACACGACGTTCGAAAACGTCGCGGCCGTGCGGCATCGCGAGAGTTTTAATCTCACCGGCTCGGGCGACAGCGAACGTGTTCAAGGCAGACTGGTGTCGGCAAATTTTCTCGCTACGTTGGGCGTGAAGCCGATCCTCGGCCGTGATTTCTCACCGGAAGACGATCGACAAGGAGCCGCGCCGGTCGTCATGATCAGTCACGCACTCTGGCAACGACGATTCGGCGGCGACGAAAAGATCGTTGGACAGCAACTCACACTTAACAGAGACAGCTTTACTGTCATCGGTGTTACGCCTGCGAATTTCGAGTACGGACTCGACGCGGATCTGACGGTGCCGATCGGTTTACAAACTGAGCGTTACAGTGCTCGCGGGCGCGATCCGGGAATCGAAGCGATCGCCCGAGTGAAACAAGGCGTTTCAACTGAAACTGCAAACGCTGAACTGAACACGATCGCTGCGCGTCTCGAGCAACAATATCCGGAAAGTAATAACGGACGCCGCGTCAGACTCGATTCTCTGCGCGAAGCTATTGTCGGCGACATTCGTCCGACATTGCTGACGTTGTTAGGCGCAGTGGGCTTGGTGTTGTTGATTGCCTGTGCGAACGTCGCCAATCTTCTGCTGGCTCGCTCGGCACGGCGTCAAAAAGAGATCGCGATTCGCACCGCGCTCGGCGCCGGTAGATCGCGAATCCTGCGTCAGCTATTTACTGAAAGCGTGCTGCTCGCGATCAGCGCCGGAATCATCGGCTTGATATTGGCAGTTGTTGGCACCGGTATTCTGTCCGCGTATCTTCCCGAAGGGATTCCACGCCTGCGCGAGATCAGCACGGATGCTTCCGTCCTGTTGTTTACTTTGGGTGCGTCTCTTCTGACGGGTGTGTTGTTTGGCCTGGCGCCGGCGCTCCAAACTTCGAATCCGGCGTTGACGGAAACACTGAAAGAAGGCGAACGCAATTCTTCTCCCGGTCACAATCGCACCGGCAAAGTTCTGGTCGTCGCTGAAGTTGCGCTCACACTCGTACTGCTGATCGGCGCCGGACTTTTAGTCAAAAGCTTCTGGCGCTTGATGGGAGTCGATCCGGGTTTCAATCCGGAGAACCTGCTGGCCATGCAGATATCTGTCAACGCGGGTACGGACGGCGGTCCAAGAGTGGCTAACTTTCTGGACCACTTGCAGCAACGAGTGAAACAGTTACCGGGAGTGCAGTCAGTGGCGATTTCGAATGGATTGCCTTTCGAGGGAGCCAACTGGCCCGCCTTCGTCATCGAGGGACAAGCGCCTCGGGAACCCGGTCAGGAACCGAACGGCATCCTTTACATCACCGGCGCCGGCTATCTCGAAACGATGGGAATCACACTGCTGCGCGGGCGCGCATTTTCCGCACACGATACACCCGGCACTACACCCGTCGTTCTGATTGACGAGGTTTTTGCGCGGCAATACTTTCCCAACGAGGATCCGTTGGGCAAACGTTTGAAACAAGCCGGTTCAAACTCCCCGAGCCGTGAAATTGTCGGCATCGTGCGTCATGTCGAACACTCGAATCTCGCAGGACTCAACGCCGCGAGTGGTGAGGTCTACACGCCGTTTAGTCAGATTCCGGTGGGGACATTGCCGCGCTATGTGCGGCGAGTGAATTTGTTAGTGCGCACTACAGTGGAGCCATTGAGTCTGGCGCAATCAGTGCGCGGGCAAATCGCGGCCCTCGACAAGGACCAACCAGTGTTCAATGTTCGCACGATGGAGCAGGCGTTGGCGCGTTCGGTTGCCGCTCGTCGTTTTTCGATGATCCTGTTGTCGGTGTTTGCGGCGTTGGCGCTGATTCTCGCGGCGGTTGGGATCTACGGTGTCATCTCTTACTCAGTTGCGCAACGCACGCGCGAAGTCGGGATTCGCATGGCGCTCGGCGCGCAGACGACGGACGTGCTGAAGTTAGTTGTGCGCGACGGATTGAAGCTCGTGGTGATCGGTGTCGTGGTCGGTCTGCTCGGAGCATTCATGCTGACGCGACTGATGAGCACGCTTCTCTTCGGTGTAACCCCGACCGACGTCGTAACCTACGCGACTGTCGCCGCCGGTCTCATAGGCGTCGCCCTCGCCGCCTGCTACATCCCCGCGCGCCGCGCCACGAAAGTCGATCCGTTGGTGGCGCTGCGCTTCGAGTAAACGTGCCACAAAGAAGCACATAAGAATTTTGTGCCTCTTTGTGGCTCAGTTTCCGGAATCCATGTGCCAACCGACGTTGACGAGCTCATCGCCGCGTCGAACAAACATCTCGGTCGCGCGGCCACTCGCGGTGGTGCGCTTTCCGTTCATGTCGATCTCGTAAAGATACGTCGTGTAGACAAGAACCGTGTTGCCGTAAACCTGAATCTCCGTTTTTGGAAACTCAAGCTTCACCAGCTTGCCGCCACTCTCGGCGAAACGCTTCGCCCCATCGAAAACCGCCGCACGATCCGACCACTCTTCCGAACCGTTATTGATCGCGATCACCTCTTCCGGAACCAACTTCTCCAACGCCGCTCGATCGTTCGCGAACCAAGCTTTCCACACCGCTTCGCGCGCGGTCAGTATCCGCTGACGAATTTCCGGTCCAATCGTCATCGGTTTCGACATTTGCTCCGCGCGCCACTCCGGATCGACCACAGTGTGCGACGCCACCTGGATCCAATTCCCGTTTCGCTTCGCGTAAACATCCATGATGCGAAAGCGCCGCAACGTGATCGAATTCCTCTGAAACTCGCCGAAAAACGAAGCCACAGCCAATTCCGGACTATAAAAGTGAACGTCGAAATCAAAGACCTTGTACGTCGTACCGGCAGGATAGTAAGGATGCGACTTCGGCGCGTTCGCGGGCTTGGGCCAATCGATGCCGTTAGCGCGCATGTATTCGTCGATGCCTCTGATCGGCGTGCGTGAACCTTCGAGCAGACCGCGCCAGTCTTCGGAATGCGTAGCGAAGATCTTTTGTTCGTCGCCGTCGATGAAGGCTTGAAAGATGCTTTCGATATGCGCGCGAATCGCGGCGGCGTCAGCGGCGCGATCAGTCTCCGCGGTAGTTACAGAAGCAAAAGCGCCAACACCCAGACACAGCGCCAAAACAAGAGTTCTGAAAGTCATAGTCAGCCTCCTTAGCGAAGCAGCGTAAACCGTTGAAACGGTTTCTGTTGATGCGTCCTGCCTAACACCCGGCCAAAGCCCGGTGTGAATGAGACGATTTTGAGCACAGCCATCCTAGTTACGAGGCCGCTGACGAACAACGATTAATACGCGAGCGGCGCCTCTTCTGACGCGAACGGTCGCGATCGATCGATTGATGTTGCGCGAGCGCTGGACCAGCGATACTGTGACGCCGTGCGAGTGCCACGCTTGCGTCCCTGGATGATCGTCTCGGCGGCCTGGATAGTGCCGGCCGTCTTCGCCGTCATCAATCGCATCGCTCAGTCGCACCTGCAAGACTGGGGACCGTTGACCATTCGCGAGTTGCTGTTTGAATTCGGCGACTGGCTTCTCTACGCCTTTCTCACGCCCGGCGTGTTTGCGATTTCGAAACGCTGGCCGCTCGCACGCCCGCATCTCGCTCGCCGCATAACGTTGCATCTTCTGTTTTCAGTGCTCTTCTGCGTTGCGTGGGCCACGTGTGGACAAGTGTTGCGAATGCTGCTGATCCGCATCTTCGCGCCGCAGATCATGACGGAGGCGATGCAAAACGGTATGGTCCAGTTCTGGCAACGACTCGGCGTCGAATGGCTGAGCTGGATCTTTATCACCTTGCCGTTTGGCGTCGCTGTTTACCTGTGCATGGTAGGAATCGAACATGCAACGCGTTACTTCATCGAAGCACGTGAGCGTGAAGTGCAGGTCGCACGGCTCTCAGAACAACTCTCGAGCGCGCGTTTCGCCGCGTTGCAGGCACAACTCAATCCACACTTTCTTTTCAACACGCTGAACACGATCGCGGTGCTCGTGCGTGACGACGACCGGCAAGGCGCGGTGCGCATCGTCGAACACTTAAGCGAACTGCTGCGACGCACGCTCACGCGTCATCGCGCTAATGAAGTGACACTCGGTGAAGAACTCGAATTGGTCCGACAGTACGTCGCGATCGAAAAGGCTCGTTTTTCCGATCGTCTGCGGCCGGAATTCAGTATTCCCGATTCGTTGTTGTCCGCGGCGTTTCCGAGTTTTGCGTTGCAACACCTGGTCGAAAACGCGATTCGTCACGGCATCGCGCGCCACACGGATGCCGGTCTATTACTAGTCACTGCCGAACGCATTGGCGATGTATTGCAGATCACTGTCGTCGACGATGGTGTCGGAATCGATCCTGACGCGCCAACACCCGCTGGTCACGGCATCGAGAACACACGCGAACGTCTGCGCGCGCTCTACGGATCAAACGCGTCACTCGAACTCGTGCGACGTCCCGAAGGCGGTACAATCGCAACGCTGCGTCTGCCGTATCACGAATTAGGTCCGGAGCAGGACGGTGAAACAAGCTAGGTGGAAAGCGTTGATTGCCGACGATGAACCGGCTGCGCGCCGCGGCGTGCGGCAACTCCTCGCCGCGTTTCCCGAATTCACCGTCGCCGGTGAATGCCGCAACGGCGCTGAAGTGCTGGACGCGCTCAACACGTCACCGCCGGACGTCGTCTTTCTCGACATTCAAATGCCGGGCATCGATGGCTTCGAAGTAATCAAACAGCGCACCGTCGAACGGATGCCCGCAGTCGTGTTTCTCACGGCGTTCGATCAGTTTGCGATTCGCGCGTTTGAAACTGAAGCACTCGATTATCTTGTTAAGCCCGTTAGCGAAGCGCGTTTTGCGGCAACGATGAAGCGCCTCGAAAAGCGTTTGCGCTCGAGTTCAAAACCGCCGCGCCAGGAGACAATCGTCGTCACGACACCTCGCGGTGCGACAGTGCTGCACCTCAACGAGATCGACTGGATCGAAGCCGCCGGCAACTACACGCAGTTATGGGTCGGCACTCGCAGTTATTTCCTGCGCGAATCACTTCAACTCCTCGAAGAACGCGTGCAGCCGCAAGGTTTTATTCGCGCTCATCGAAGCGCACTGGTTCGACTCGAAGCCGTGCGCGAACTCAAACGCACTCGCACAGGCGCTCTGGTCGCGATACTCGGTAGCGGCGTACGAGTGCCAATCTCGCGCCGTCGCAGTGCGTCGTTTACCACGGCTCTGCGGCAACTCGGTTCCAGTTAATTCTTGGAGTTGATGTTGGACCAGGCAAGCAGACTGCACGTCGCAAAGCCGAAAGCATTCAGCAACCCGTGCGTCATGGCCATTGTCGGAATTCGCAGGATTAGGACATGGGCCACGAGACTGTAAGAGTAGAGACAAGCGAGCACCATCGCCGTGCAGCTTGAGAGCGCCGCAATTAAGAGCAATAGCCGGGCACTCAGCGACGAAATTGCCGGCACGACTCGTCCAATCGTGATCGCGGCCAGCGTTACCAAACCTGACGAGAGTAAGAGCGTGCCGGCCAAACCCGCCCACGGCGAAAACGTGATTCCAGCAGCTACGAGCGGCATCGCCGCGACAATCGCGAAAACTACAAACGCGTAAATTCTCCCCGATTGATGCTTCGTCCCCGCGAGTGATTTGCCTGTCAGTCCGGCAATGATCGGCGCGGCGAACCCCGCGAAGTGAAAGTGGACGACGGTCAGCAGAATGATCGTCTCGCCATAATCAAACGGCTGCACGCCCAGTCGATAGATGATCAACCACCCACCCGCTACCGGGAGATACAACAAGCCCGCATCGATGCTCGACTCGTACAGCGGATATAACCCGCGCGCGGTGAAGCAGCTCAATCCCAACAAGGCCACGATGGCACTAACAACCAGCCACACCGCGGAGAGCAACGCCGACAACAAACCTTTCTCGATGAAGAACGATGCGATTGTGATTACTGCTGCAAGCGGTTGGGCCACCACCGCTGCACGATAGAGACTCGCACTAATCTTCTGTTCGCCTACCGTCACGAGTGAAAGCCCGAGCGGCACGATCACCAGCATGGCAAAGAACACGATCTTGTGAATCAGCTCCGTCTCGTGCGAATCAGATGTTGTAATCAACAACAGCAACAGCCACGCGAGCGCGCCGGCCGCAGCACTGCGCCTTACAAACACACGAAGCGAATGCGAGTCGCTCGCCACCACGTTACTCATTCTGTAATTTCGAACGTATCAAGGACCTTTACCGCTGATTCGAGCTTGCAGTCCAGGCTCATGGATACAAAAGCCCTGACGACATAGAGCCGGTTCCCGGCAAGGTAGATCCTGTCAACTTGTGTCCCGGTTTCATCTCTTATCCTGAGCTCGCGTCCCGGATGGCCAGCGAGAGTTAATGGCGAATCAACTTCGAGTTGGCCATTTGGCCGATTAGACACGACCAGGTCTCTAAGCTTCTTGAGAAAATTCTCGCTAACCTCCGGAGTGTCTACGACCTGCGGGTAGTCGTAATACTTGATGTAAAATTGGCCCTGGTTGATGATGAACCACTGGAATTCCTGCTTATTGCTAACGTCATTCCCACCAGGCACGCCGAATCGAAAGCGACCTTCAGATGACGAAAAGGTTTGCGTAACGGGCGTGCCTCCCGCCGGCATAGACATGGGCCAGATGCTGCACGGCCCGCGCCAACGGGCGAATAGATGACAAGAGGTCGACGTCAGGAGTAAAAGACAAACCATAAGGATTTTCGGGAAAGTAGTCATCATTTTACAAAACGGAACGGATAAGAATGCCGCATAAGATACATCTAAAAGGTCTCTCGCCGGAACAAGTAAACGGCCTTCTGCCAGAAGGATTGATCTCACTGTGCTGGCGAGGCAGCGTCGCACACGGCATGTATGTCCCAAAGAGTAATCCTGATTCAATTGACGACAAGGACGTAATAGGAGTCTACATTGGCCCGTTGGAACACTATCTTGGATTTGGCCGCGAGGATGTCTATGAAAAGTGGGAGGGAGAATGGGACTGTGTTTTTTACGAACTGCGGAAGTTTATCGGCCTGCTGCTCAACTCTAATCCAAATGTCCTCAGTCTGCTCTGGTTGAAGCCGAACGGAATTATTTACGAAAGCGAACTTGGCGCACAGTTGCGCGAGCATCGCGATCTGTTTGTGACGAAAAAGGCGTATCACTCGTTCTCTGGTTACGCACATGCACAGTTTAAAAAAATGATCTCGTTCAACAAGGAAGCGCAGGCACTGATGCAGCAACTGGAAGAACAACTCAGTTCGTTCGGCATCGATCCAGAGTCGTGCGATCCGGGCCATTCTTTGCGCCGGCTCGACGGGCAACCATTTGTCGGCGCAACGCACGAGTTGATGGAAGTGGTGAAGAGATACCGTGGCGAGCGACGCCGCTATTACAGCGGCGGCTACATGGGCCAAAAACGACGCGAATTGGTGCGGCGGGTCGGTTACGATGCTAAGAACGCCGCGCATCTGATTCGTCTCCTGCGCATGGGTATCGAGTTTCTAACTGAGGGAATGCTGCAGGTCGAACGGGCCGACGCACCGGAGTTACTGGACATCAAACGCGGCGCTTGGCCCCTGGACAAAGTGAAAGCCGAGGCCGAACGTCTCTTCGTCCTGTCGCAGGAAGCTTATGTTCGCTCCACTCTTCCCGTTGAACCCAAACGAGATGAGGCGGAGCAACTCTGCGTGTCGATGATCTCCAGATACCATGGGCTGACCTGAACGGTGCATTAGACCTCCAGGCCCACCGAACGCATCAACTCCAAGGCGTTGCTGTGTTGGACCACACCGGGTCGCAACTGATAGTCAAACCGCATCTGACCGTCTTCGAGATGATCTTCGAAGTGAACGTTCGCCGCGCGCGTCCCGAGGTCATCAGCGATTCGCGCCAATGCGAGGTCGTGAGTCGTGATCAAGCCGATCGCACCGCGCTGAATTAGACCATGCACGACTCTTTCTCCTCCGATTTGGCGATCGTGTGAGTTGGTTCCGTGCAGGATTTCATCGAGCAGGAAAAGCACCGGACGTTCGCCGTCGGTCAATTCAACAATCTGCCGCAAGCGCTTGATCTCCGCATAAAATCGCGAGGCGCCCGCTTGAAGTGAATCCTGGATTCGAATCGACGCCCCGACTTGCAACGGCGACAAACGCAAACTCTTCGCGCGAACCGGCGCACCCGCAAGCGCCAACACAACGTTGACACCAATTGTGCGCAACAGTGTGCTCTTGCCTGACATGTTTGACCCGCTGACGATAAACACTGCGGGTTCATCTCCCAAACTCAGGTCTGCGCGGACGTTTCGCTGTTCGGGAATCAATGGATGACCCATCGCCACGGCTTCAAAGCGTCCGGTTGAAGCGATCAGTTCGGGAAAAGGATCGTGCGGGTGTTCGTAAGCGTAAGACGCAAGCGAGCTGAGCGCCTCGAGTTCGCCGACTGCCGCGAGCCAGCGCTCAACTGCTGGTCCTGACGTCTGCCGCCAATGCTCAATGGAAATCGCACATTGAAGCGGCCACAGAAGTACCGCGGCGATCGGTGCGAAGATAAAGTTTCTTCGCGAGTCGAGTAGCTCAACCAGACGGTTAAGCCGCGCGATCTGTTTTGACGGCGGCAAACCGGCTACGTCGAGTTCGGCACGTAATTCAACCAAACGTGCACTCTCATAGCGTTCATGCTCGAGCCGTTTCAAAATGTCCGACAACAACGAGAGATTATTTCCCGGTCCATCTACTTCGCTGATAACTCGCTGCACCGGCTCCCGCAACAGATAAGTGAACACCTGGCGAACGATCAGCACCAACACAAACGGAGTCGGACTAAAACCTGCAAACCACAAGATGAGCGTACCTATCGTGAGCAGCGAAATCGCAATCGCCGCCGGTCTGATCCACGGCGAGATATTCCAGTATGGACCATTGGCCCACGTGGATAACCCTCGCGCACTCTCGCCGGAAGGAACTCCTTCCCCGAGCAATGCCAGGTCCTCGCGGAGATCGAGTTTGGGTTGTAGCTCGGTCACGGCTTCCTGCCGTGCGCGCACGACAGCGATGTCCGCGGGCTCCGTTAACCATCGAGCCAGAGTTTCTTCACCGGTGTCTGTACGCGCAGTAGAAAGCAACTCGAAGAGAGAACCACGCCCGAAGAGATCGAGATCTTCAGCATACGGATGCGCGGGTTCGTTGAATCTGTCGCCGGTTGCTCCCGTGCCGGCCCACCGATCGTCGAGTCGAGCGAGTCCCTGCTCGTAAAGACGAGCCGCACGTTCGCAACGGAGTCGTTCTTCAGTGATTCGCGCCTGCACTCTGCCAAGAGCAATAAAAATAACTGCCGGAAACACCAGCCACCACGCCGACAAACCAGCGAAGACGACGAACCACAGCAGGACCAGTCCGACGGCTAGCGCAGCCAACCGAATGAAACCGATCTTGCGAAAGCGTTGCATGAGCCGCGTTGAATTTGCGCGGCGCTCATCGATGCGACGGAGATATTCAGTGCGGGGATCCGTAATGGTGATCATTCGCGTATCGAATTTGGCTTAAAAGTCCTTCTCATTCACACCGGGCTTCAGCCGGTGGAACGGCCCTCATATTATTGAGAAACCGTTTTAACGGTTTCCATCGCAAGCAGAGAAAACCGTTGAAACGGTTTTCAGCTAATGCCTTCTGTCGAACACCGGGCTAAAGCCCGGTGTGAATGAGACGACTTCTTGAGGCAAACCCTCGCGTATCATCATAGTACGCGAATGATCGAGAATATTTCATCCGTGCTTCGCAAATTGGCCGCCAACGTACTGTCATGACGGCGGTATTCTGCTTGCTTTTACCTCACGCGTGAAGATAACAATGCGAATCTTTCTAGCCGTAATTGTTGCCATTGTGATGTCGGCGAGCACGATGGCCCAGGAGCAAAACAAACAAGTTGCCGGCGCGTTCGAAAAACGCGTCAAAGATTACGTCAAACTCCGCGAGAACATCGAAGCAAAAATGCCGAAGCTCTCGACGGAAGCGAAACCCGAAGAGATCGAGACGCATAAGAAACAGCTTCAGGAATCAGTGCGCGCGGCACGCGCGGGCGCAAAGCACGGCGACATCTTCACGCCGGACACAGCGGCGATGATCCGCGCCATAATCAAAGAGGAGTTCAAAGGTAAGGATCGTGTTGACCTGCGCAAAGCAGTGCTGGTGGACGCGGAAGTCAAATCAGTACCGCTGCGGATCAACTATCCGTATCCGGAAATGAAAGAGCAATTAGAGATGGCGCCGACGCTGTTGCTGAAACTCCCGCAACTGCCAAAGCAGATTCGCTATCGCTTCGTCGGCCGCAACATGCTGCTTGTCGATCGTGAGAACGGACTGATCATCGACTACATGGGTGACGCAATACCTTAAACGAACACTGGGAAGGTAATCATGAAACGCATCATCACTCCACTCGTTCTAACGTTTCTCCTAACACTCCCGACCGTCAACCTCGTCAACGCTCAAAAGTCTTCCGCGAACCACGGAAACACAGCGACTACCGCGGCGGTCAAACTTACGCTGCCCAACAAGGATAACTCCGTTCGCTTTGTGGTTATCGGCGACACCGGTACCGGGACGGACAAGCAACATGAGCTGGCCCAGGTGATGATGCGTTACCGGCAGGCGTTCCCGTTTGAGTTTGTGTTGATGATGGGCGACAACATGTACGGCAGCGAGAAGACCGTCGATTACAAGGCGAAGTTTGAAGACGTCTATCGTCCGTTGTTGGACCAGAAAGTGAAGTTCTACGCCTCGCTGGGGAATCACGACGATTCGAACCAGCGCTTCTACGAGTTCTTCAACATGGACGGTCAGGAGTATTACAAATTCACAAAGGGAAACGTCAGCTTCTACTCGCTAAACAGCAACTACATGGACAAGAAACAGATCGATTGGCTCAACGACAAGCTCGCCGCCGACACGTCCGAATGGAAGGTTGCTTACTTTCATCATCCGCCGTATTCATCAGGCGCAGCGCACGGCTCGGACACAAGACTGCGGGAAGTTGTCGAGCCGATCTTTTTGCAGAACGGCGTCAACGTTGTCTTTGCCGGACACGAACATTTCTACGAGCGAATCAAACCACAGAAAGGTATTTACTATTTCATCTCCGGATCAGGTGGAAAACTGCGAAAGGGTGACGTAAAGAAGGCATCGCCACTGACCGACAAAGCTTACGACAGCGACATGTCGTTCATGCTGCTGGAAGTCGCGGGCGATCAGATGTACTTCCAGGTGATCTCGCGCACTGGCGAAACAGTCGATTCAGGCGTTATTGCGAGAGCAAAGAAATAAACTACGAAGGCGCGAGCCACGAAGCGAGGTTCGCGACGTAAGTCTTGATGTCGCGCATCCGCGACGGGTCGCGTCTGATCTCATCACCCGGCGGTTCGAGAAGAAAACTGGGACATCCTTTCGCGATGTCCCAGTTGTAATCCACAAAGTGATGAAAGCTTGACTCCGCGACCGCCCGGCCGCAGCGATTACCGTCTTTATCAACTAAACCGTCGAGCGCAACAACCAAATTGAAGTTGTGACCAGTCGCCTGGCTCAATCCCATTGCCACCACGCGCGCGTTATCTGCATCATCGGGCAAACCGACGCTGCCTTCGTGTGGATGCGCCGGAAAATATTCGATCATGCCCGATGCATTCTCAGTGCTTCTCACTAACTCGTGCGCGGGTTCAACTACAGTGATCTTCTGATAGTTGCCATTCGCTCCCGAATGATAATTGGGCCATGTGATGTGCTGGTTGTCTGGGTCGTCACGAACGTGCCGCGACTCATCCGGGTCCAGGTTTCTCGAGTGAAAGAAGTGGGCGCGGCCAACGCCCCCGAGAGTGCAAAGCGACGATCCCAAATCCTGGTGATCGCGAGTCGAGAGTATTCCTCCACCTCGTTTGTGAAAACGAGTGATGCCTTCGCAATCGACCTTAGTCAGTCCATCTCCAGTATCGACTGCAAAGAGCCAGAGTTCGTCGAAGTTGGAGTCGTCGAACGTACTCAACAGCGGATCGTTGCCCGCGGCATCTTCCTCACGATTTCGCGTCGTGACCTCGTAACGCGGCCTTCCCTGCTCGTCCGCGATCGAACTGAGATGATCGCGCAATAGTGAAAACCTATCTATATTCCAGTCGTCTTCAATCGCTGGAATCGTCGTTTGCAATAAAATGTGTACCGGATTATTCATGCCGGTACAGTCTACCTCGGTTCGACCTCCCATTCACGCGGACACCGCTTTTTCACCTTTCAAGAAGGCGAGCAAGTCGGCATTGATCACGTCTTTGTGCGACTGGCACATGCCGTGAGGATAGCCGGGATAAACTTTCAACTGTGCGCCCTTCACGATCTTCGACGAGAGCAGCGCAGCAGCCTGGATGGGCACGATCTGATCGTCGTCCCCGTGCAGGATCAGCGTTGGCACATCAAACTTCTTTAAGTCTTCGGTGGTATCGGTTTCAGAGAACGCTTTGATGCACTGGTAAGCTGCCGGAAATCCGCACAACATTGACTGCAACCAAAACGAATCGCGCAAGCCTTGCGACACTTGTGCTCCGGCCCGATTCGCGCCGTAAAACGGAGCGCTCAGGTCTTTGAAAAACTGCGAACGATCGGCCTGAACACCCGCGCGCAGTTGATCGAAAACTTCGATCGGCGTGCCGGCGGGATTCGCCTCTGTCTTCAACATCAATGGTGGTATCGCGCTGATCAACACTGCTTTCGCAACGCGCGAAGTTCCGTGACGTCCGATATAACGCGCGACTTCGCCGCCGCCCGTCGAGTGACCGACGTGAATCGCGTCTTTGAGATCCAGCGTCTGGACCAACTCCGCAAGATCGTCTGCATAAGTATCCAAGTCGTTTCCGTTCCACGGTTGACTCGAACGTCCATGACCGCGGCGATCGTGCGCGATGCAGCGAAAGCCGCGCGACGCGAGAAAGAACATTTGATCTTCGAACGCGTCAGCCGAGAGTGGCCAACCATGACTAAAAACAACTGGCTGGCCCGTGCCCCAATCGTTGTAATAAATCTCCGTGCCGTCTTTGGTCGTAATCGTGCTCATGAAAACAATGACGCCCCTTCTTATTGAATTTTGCAGTATCATTGTGGCCGCAAACGTACAATCTGAACATCCCTGATTTGACGGTTTTTGACTACCTCGATAGTGGTAGCGGAATGTCGTTGGATTTAACCACAGAGGCACAGAGACACAGAGAAAAGCACTTTTCTGGCAAAGCCGCTTGAACTCCAAACGAAATACTGTGCGCGTCTCCCAAATCACTGTAGGCTTGCTGTTGGTTATGTTGCTCGCGAGCTGTAGCTGGCTGCGCGACGGCAGCAAGCCGTCAATAGAATTCACGAAAGTGCCGCCCGCGGATAAAGGCGGTGCACAAACATCCGACGTCATCAGCGGACGGGTGCACAACGCTCGTCCCGGTCAGCGGATCGTTTTATTTGCTCGCAGTGGCGCGTGGTACGTTCAACCCTACGCAGATCAGCCGTTCACCACGATCCAACCCGATTCAACCTGGACCAGTTCAACACATCTGGGAACTGAATACGCGGCGCTTTTAGTCGAACCCGAATACGTTGTACGGACTTTCATCGCGGAGTTGCCGCAACCAGGTGACGGCGTTGTCGCAATCGCGGTCGTTGAAGGTACACCGCCATTCTGGCAAAGGTGGTGGTTCCGAGTTGCACTGTTACTACTCGTGTTTTGTGCGCTGTTGCTGGCCTATCGCTGGCACGTGCGGCAAATGCAGCAGAAGCTCACATTGCGTTTTGAAGAACGCCTCGCCGAACGCACGCGCATCGCGCAGGATCTGCACGACACGTTGTTGCAGGGCCTGATGAGCGCGTCGATGCAGTTGCACGTGGCAAACGATTACCTGACGGAAGATTCGCCCGCGAAACCGCTGGTTAACCGCGTGATGCAATTGATGGGACAAGTAATCCAGGAAGGCCGGGACGCAGTCAGAGGTTTGCGCTCGACGAGTGGGAACACTGACGATCTGGAAACTGCGTTCTCGCAAATTCGACAGCAACTCGGCAACGGCGAGGCTAAAGATTATAGAGTCATTGTCGAAGGCAAGCCGGTGCAATTGCACCCGATCATCCGCGACGAAGCATATCGTATCGGCCGCGAAGCACTCGTGAATGCGTTTCGCCACTCACACGCTGACACGATTGAAGTCGAACTCGAATACTCCACGAAAAACTTGAGACTCGTAGTGCGCGACGACGGCGACGGCATTGATGCGCAAGTATTGCAATCGGGAAGAGACGGGCACTGGGGTCTCGCCGGAATGCGCGAACGCGCGGAGAGTATCGGCGCCCGACTCAGGGTCTGGAGCCGCGAACATGCAGGGACGGAAGTCGAACTTGTCATTCCCGGACACGTCGCCTTCGCACCAAAGAAAGAAAAAGAATGAGCACCCCTATTCGAATCTTCAGTGTCGACGATCATCCACTGCTGCGCGAAGGCATCGCGGCACTAGTTAACAGCCAACCAGACATGGTTATCGCCGGCGAGGCTTCGACCGGTGCGGAGGCGCTTCAGTTATTCAAACAACTGCAACCGGACGTTACGCTGTTGGACCTTCGCTTACCGGACACGAGTGGCATCGACATCCTGATCGCGATTCGCACGGAGTTTCCCGACGCGCGGATCATCATGCTCACAACGTTTGAAGGCGACGTGGAAATTCATCGCGCATTACAGGCGGGCGCGCGTGGTTATCTGCTCAAGAACATGCCGCCGTCAGAGCTGCTCGACGTGATTCGCCAGGTCCATGCGGGGAAAAAACGCATTCCTCCCGCGATCGCTTCTCAACTCGCCGAACACATGAGCGACGAGACACTCACTGAACGTGAAATTGAAGTTTTGCGCGCTGTGGCCGGCGGCAACAAAAACAAAGACATCGCCAACAAACTGTTCATCTCTGAAGAGACCGTCAAGGTCCACGTCAAACACATCATGGAGAAACTCGGGGCCGCGGATCGAACTCAAGCCGTGACGATCGGCGTCCGCCGGGGGATAATTCAACTGTAATAGGTCCTATTTCACCATAGGTCCTATAGGACCGATAGGACCTATAACACTTTCGTGTTACTCGAATTTACCTGCTTCTTTGGATTCAAGCTCCATTCAGCATCCGTAGAATTACGGATGTAGAAATCTCACACGAAGGAGCGTTGTTCTGCAAAAGCTGTTTTCTGCCTTTCCCAGCGGCTGGCCCGGCATTGGTCTCCTCCTCTTGCGCGGGCTCGTTAGCTTCACCTTGCTCGCGCACACCGCGGAATACGTGCTGGCGAATAAAGTGAGTGCGCTCGGTTGGATCGTTGTGGGTGCAGGTCTAATCAGTGCGGCTTGCTTGCTGATGGGATTGATGACGCCGCTGTTCGCGGTTGTAATTACAATCGGCGGCGCAGCACTCGCCTTATCCGGATTGTTTCAAACGTCGATCGAAACGATCGTATTGGCGGTCGCCGTTTCGCTTCTTGGACCAGGCGCCTTTTCACTCGACGCGCGCATGTTTGGCCGGCGCGAGATCCTTCTGCCAAACACGCACCACGTTCATCGAAACACGGACGCATAACAAAAGGACGTCACAGGCGGGCAATTACCTGTGACGTCCTATGTCTCAAAAGCGGGTGTCAGTTTTGTTTGCGGCTCTACCGGCGTTTCCTTCGGCGTCTGATTACGCCACCCAAGCCGACCAGCGCAGTGCCAAGCAGCAACATCGTCGACGGTTCTGGTACCTCTGTTGTACCCGGAACGCCAACGTCGCTACCGGTTATGGGCGTATTCTGGAACCTGACAAAGATGGCATTACAGATTTCTTCATCGGTGAAACCCGTGAAGGCAGCGCCTGTGACGATGAACGAAGCGCTTTCACCGGGCGCTAACCCCAGGTTCGGCGATCCGCCGTTGAAGTTACCCGACGGACCGGTAGTAAATCCGAAGTCGAGCACTACGTTATTGAAACCTGCCGGCACGTTACCAAGGTTTCCATCAGAAAAGTCGAACGTCGACGACATACTTGGAGCCTGTGAACCGGTGAATCCGTTCAAACCCGAATTATCGGCGTTGCCGGTCGGCGGCAGGTCGAAGCCAATACCTGTAATGGTCGAGGTTGAACCGGGTGATGTGATGTTCGATGTATTCGTGATGGTGAACGTGAACGTATTGGTCGCCGCGTTAAAGTCGCAGACCACCGTAGCAGTAGAGGCATTTCCGCTCCCTACTCCAACAATCGTGATCGTATCAGCATGCGCAGCAGCAGAAACGACGGCTAAAATGCTCACTGCGCTCAATGAAATCAAAAACTTCCGCAATCGGGACATGTTTCCTCCTTGTACCCTTACCGAAAACCTTGAAAATGGATCTGCTAAACACGACTTCAACGTCGCGACGCATTCCTTGTGCAAGTAATGCGCTTTTTTTGCAACTTTGTTAGGGGAGAGCAGAGAATAAAACCTCACGAAGTGGGGATCAATACCCGCGTCCGGATGTCACAGAATGTCCACAATCACAGCACTGAAAACGGATAAGGAAACGAGACTTCGGATCACGGCCACTGAATTACCTTGCCTTTCGGCGCAGCGTTCTTTGCCGGCGAGATCATCTGTGTACTCAAGGGAGAGGAAGCTTTTGGTTTTGGCTGAACTTCTGGTGAGTTTGCTTTCACAGTGGGAGTTGCAACAGGTTGAACAACCGCACTCGCAGCAACAGCCGGCGCCGGGTTTTGTTCGACACGATGCGAAGCGCGGCGTGACGAATGCGAACCGCTCTTTCGATTAACAGTGACGGGTACTTCACTGCCGCTGTTTACTTCAGGCGCAACAAACGAAGACGGCGCAACAGCCTCCGGAGCAGGCGTCTGCACTCCGGAGCTTGAGCTGTTCTCCTGGCTCGGGCCGGCGCGTTCGACATTGATCGTGGTTGTTGACGAGGCCTTTGCGTGTGTCGCCAAATTCCCGCCATTGCGCGCCTGCACACCACGCAAAACCATCACGCCAACTACGCCCGCCGCAATCAGTAAGACAACGGCTGCCATGCGAAACGTGAGCCCGGAGTTAATTGCTTTCAAACGTGTCAGAAACGCTGATCGCGCATTGAAACCGCCGCGTGGCGCTTCGTGGACTAAATCCCAAATCTCCGGCGGATCTTTGAGCGTTCTAATAACCGCCGTTTTCGCGACTGCACGCGTCACAGTATCCGTCGAAACAGGTGCAGACGACGGAACTGCAGCGACCGGTGCGGCTGCAGGTACGGCTCTGATCGGCGCAGGCGCCGGTTTCGCAACAGACTCCGGCGTCTTGCGCAGCGGCGCTGGCTTTTCAAGCTGATCTACGACTTCATTAAACGTTCGCGCCGTCGCCCACATGTGTGGCGATGTGTCGTAACGCGTTGACGCCTGCGAATCCGCGCCGTGTTCCATCAGCGCGCGGACAATCTCAGTGTGACCAAAGAAAGCCGCGAGTGCGAGCGCAGTAAACTTATCGTTGCGCTTGATGTTCGCATCCGCGCCGTGATCGAGTAGCGCACGCACCATCTTCACGTGGCCGTACTGCGCGGCGCGCATCAATGCCGTCACGCCGTGTTCGTTACGCGCATTGATATCTCGTACACGCGGCAACACCGTCGCGAGTTCGTTGACGTTGCCGTCCTCTGCCACACGCCACAAATCCAGCGTCGCGGCATCCGGCAAATAATCTGCTTTCTTAAGGGCGGACATTTTATTTATCGATCGTGATCCGGTCGCCCGGACGAACCTGCGGGTCGGGAACTTTTCCCGACTCAATGTCTTTCAACTTGATGCGCGTAACCGTCAAAAAACCGCGGCCATCGTCTCGCCCGAGTCGTGCCTCTTTGGCTTTAGTCGTCACTCCACCTGCCGCAAGGAGTGCTTGCGTAAGCGTAAGCCCGCGCCGATACGTCTTTTCTCCGGGCGACTTAACTTCACCGCCGATGTAAAGAAACTGCATCTCATTCGCGAGCAACGTGATCACGTCACCCGGACGCACCAGCAGATTCATCCCTCCCGGCTCTCCTAGATCGATGTCGTAAGCTTCATTCGCTTCACTGCGAACTACCGTGACTCGCGCGGCTTCCGGCAGCGGCTGGGCGTCGGCCACTACAACATAAAGCGGAATCGCTTCACGCCGCAGGATCTTGGTTCCCGAATCCTTCACGAGACCGCTCACGAGAATCGTGTGACTCGCGTAATCACGCACTGCTACCGACACTTTTGGACTCTCCGCGAGGGCACGTCTCTTGAGATCGCCCTCGAGGTTCGAACCGATTTCGTCGACGCTCAAACCGCCGACGTGCAAAGGTTCGGCGAGTAGCGGATGCTCCAATAAACCGGCGGGTGTAATGGTAAACAAAGTGGATTGGGGCGCTTGCGTGTCGTTAATGCGAATATCCAACACATCGCCCGGTCCCACACGATACAGCTTGGTGAGGGCGAGATCGGTAGCGGCGGCGTTTGTTTTGGCGCTGGAACCGTCTTTAGTCGGACTCTCGTTCGCCTCATTCTTTGAACTTTCTTTTGCATCTCCGGTCGTCGTAACAGGCGGAGTAACCGGCGGCGCATCTGGTTTTGCGTTCAGGGCAATCTTTTCGGCAACGGGTTGCCGAAGCGGTTCCGGCTTCGCCTGCGGAGCTGTGGTGCTTGGCGCGGGAGCGGCGCTCCTCGTTGGCGCGGGTGTTCCCTTCTTGCCGGTTTCGCGCGCCAACATCTCGCGCGCCTCTTCCAGGCGATCCTGGGCTTCGAGATCGTGTGGATTCAAATCAACTGCGCGCTTGAAACTGTCCGCGGCATCTTGCCAGCGGCGCATGTCGTAGTACGCATGACCGAGAGCGAAGTGAGCATCGGCAAACTTCGGATCGAGTCGAATTGCTTGCTGAAAAATCTGTGCGGCTTGGGAATAAAGGCCCGCCAGGGCGTAGTTAACACCCTCGTTGTACAGGCGTTTCGACTCTGAATAGGTGTCTTTCGAAGACGCGAAATCCTTATGAAGTCTGGTCTGGGCTGTAACCGAACTTACGCAAAGAGTCGAAAGCACCACCACAACGGAAAGGACAAGCATTCTGAACATAGGAAGTTCCCTTGATCCGCACGAAGGTCGATGCACACGGGGGAGTGTTTGGAACGGGGGCTACTCGGGCTAAGCGGGTGCCTTGCTTATACCACTTTTCACAACGTAATTCCACCTTTTCCACCGTTACCTCAAGGTAACCTCTTGACCCGAGTTCACACTCAAAAATACCTTCTACCTATGCGCGCTAAATTAATCCTTGTGATCCTGGTGTTCTGTGTTTATCCGTGGCCGGTTTCGGGTCAACAGCGAGATGGCCGCCGCGATTTTGACTTCGAGATCGGAACGTGGAAAACGCAACTCAAGCGGCTCACGAAGCCGCTATCCGGCTCCACGACGTGGGTGGAATACGAAGGCGTCACGAAAGTAACGAAGGTTTTTGATGGCCGCGCGAACCTGGTGGAGCTCAAGGCTACCGGTCCGGCGGGAACGTTCGAAGGGCTCAGTCTGCGACTTTACAATCCCCAATCGAGACAATGGAGTCTGAACTTCGCCAACGTGAACTCCGGCGTACTCGTGCCGCCTGCAATCGGAGAGTTCAAAAATGGACGTGGCGAGTTTTACAACCAGGACACGTTGAACGGCCGATCCATTCTCGTTCGCTTCGTCATCTCGGACATCACGCCAAACTCATGCCGCTTTGAGCAGGCGTTCTCAGACGATGGCGGAAAGACGTGGGAAGTGAATTGGATCGCGGTTGATACTCGTGTGAAGGATTAAAGTCACTTCTTTTCGAGTGGCGCGAACTTCATGGGCGGTGCCGCGATCTTCGTCACCGTCACCGGTTGTCCGTTCAGAAACGCCAGCATTCCATCTTTGATCTTCGGTGAAGACAGGAACAACGGATCGCTGTGTACAGCGCCTTCGATGATGATGTGCGTGCTGTTCGCAAAGCCTTTGCGATATTCCTCTGCGTTACTGATCGGCGTGCGCGCATCGAGTGTTCCGCTGATGAAGAGCACGGGTACGTTGGCCACGACGGGTGAACGAAACTGATCGCAGAGATCCGGAGCTTTCCACTCCTCACAAATTTCGGGAAACGGAAAATTGGAAATGTCTTCAAGCAGCGTTTCCTTCGCTTCGCGTGAGATCTGTTCGCGGCGGGCGGCCGTCTGCCCCGAAGCGCAATCCATCATGAAAGACATCGCCGAACCGAGTTCCTGCCGCGACGTGTTCAGCCAAACTTGCGCTGGATTCGTGAAGTCGCCTTTCGACGCGCGATAGAACAGCGCGGGAAAGTTTGCCGTTACGGTTGTGCCGATGTTGTTGGCGACGATGTATTGCAGGACGAATTTGTTGACGATGACTTTAACGTTCTGCTTCGTGCGTGTATCGGTGATCTCGACGGTCTGCGGTTGTGCGTCGAGCCGATCAAAGACTGACTTCATCAAACCGAGAAAGTCGGGTATCTCTTTGCTGAGTTCGGGATCGGCTTTTATTAGCGCCGCGAGATCCTCGAGATGTTTCTGCACGTTGCTCGGAAGTTTGTAAGTGTGGTCGGGGCCTTCAGTGCCCGCGAGAATCGCACGATGAATGCTCTGCGGATGACGGCGAATCGTCGTGAGCGCGAGATGCGTACCGTAGCTGATGGACCAGAGACTGATCTGCTTCGCGCCGAGTGCTTTGCGTAAATCTTCGAGATCGTCTGCGCTTTCGTTTGTGTTGTAGCCGGTTAGATCGACGCGTTGAATGTCGCGCCAGTACTCGATGCAGCCGCGTGCATTCTTACGCAACTCCTCCACCGCCACTGCGCGCGAGGGCACAACATCGATTGGAATTATGAGCCGCTCGTAACAACCGAGATTCGGTTTTGAATAACCGGTGCCGCGCTGATCGAAGGCAATCACATCGCCGATCTCGCGCAACGCCATGAACAACGGAAAGCGGGATCCGGTGGCCGTGCCGATGCCCGATCCGCCTGGACCACCGGCGAGATAAACGATTGGTGGTCCGGGATTCTTGGACGTGCTCTTGAAGCGCACAAAAGCGAGCTCGATCAAGTTGCTGTTTGGGTCGCCACGCTTCTCAGGTACTAAAAGCGTGCCGAACTCCGAATCGACCTTTTCGCCCCCGGAGTTCTCAAACGTGTAGGGTTTGAGCTTGAGCGCGCCGGCCTTCTGTTGCGCCACGGTTGGAAATGCGAACAGCGACAAGCAAATGAGCAACAGGATCGTTCTTGGCATTGTTATTCGCCCTCGATCTCGCTGATGGCCCACTGTGCTCGGGCGTTGACAGCCGGATCGTTCAGCGCTTGTTTCAACGACGGCAATGCTTCAGCGCTCCGTATCTCGCCGAGCGCTTCGGCTGCGCCGCGCCGCACTTCGGCGCGAAGATCGGACAACAACACGTTGCAGAGCGCAGCGACCGCGCGTCCATCTTTCAGTTCACTTAGCGCCCAAACCGTTAATTCACGAACACGCACATCAGTATCAGCGAGGTTTGCAATGAGTCCCGGCACGGCACTGTGGTTTCGCACCTCACCCAAGGCGCGCGCGGCGGCCATTCGCACCCACGGATCGGAATCGGTCAGCAGCGAGATGAGTCTTGGCACCGCGCCGTCTCTTTCCCCCGGCGGCATGTTTGTTAACTCGCCGATAGCCCATGCTGCGTTGCGGCGAACCGTTGCGTCTTCGCTGAGAAGTTGATTCGTTAACGGCTGTAACGCCTCGCGGCCCATCGACGCAAGTGCGATCGCGGCTTGTTCGCCGGGTGAGGGCTGTTTGAACGTTTCCAGTGCCGGACTCCAACGTCCGTTACTCCAGCAACGCAAGAGTTCGGTTTTTGCGTCGTCTGCAAGCATAGCGATGAGCGTCGGGATCTGTTCGGTATCGCCGTTTTGCCCGGCGGCACAAGCTGCTTCCGCACGTTGTTGCGCGTTCGGCGCGTCGAGCGATCGTTTTGTGCGAGGCTCTTGAGTGGGAACTGTTTCGGCTCGTGCCACAGACGGATTGGGATTGATAACCTCGGCTACGGATGGCGCTGTCGCTGCCGGCGACGTGAATACCGCGCGTGCTTCAGTTTTTATTTCGAATGAAAACAACGACAACGCCACTGCCGCGGCACAGAGCGTAACCAACATAATCGACGTCAACGCCTGGGCCATCGAGCGGCTCAGCCTCTTTCGGTTGCTTGTTAATCGCATCACTCTCTCCTCCAGACTTCGGGCATCAAACATGCTCAACAACAACGCCTGCGACCGCGCCTGGCTCGACGTGTCTGCCGCCCACACGAGTGAGCGCGCGTAGAGCTTTGCCGGCAGCAAACGTTTGCTGACTAATTCATCGCACGCCAGTTCTCGTGCGCGATCGATCTGATTCTTGATTACGAACGCGAGCGGATGAAACGAGATCGGAAGCAACGCCAGTTCACACACTAAGTTTGTCAGGTAGTCGCGCCGCGCCACATGGGCCATTTCGTGACCCAAGGCCGACAGCAAATGCTCTTCACTCGCATCACAGAACGCTGACGGGAGCACGATCAACGGCTTTCGCGCGCCAATCGTGTATGGCATCCGCGCGCCGCTCGACTGCACCACGTCAACCTTCTTTATCCCTAAGATCGCGCGGCAACGCCGCGCCACACCTTCAGCCTCAGGCGTTAGTTCCGCGAGGTTCGCAGAGCTTTTCAATCTCTCCTTTTGTCGCCAAAAGCGAACCAATCGAATCCCGCGCCACGCCAGGAAAAGGGCGTAAGCAAGCGTTAGCCACAAACCCATTCGTGGAGTCGCGTTGATTATCTGGGTTCGCCTTTTGGTTAAGTGTGTAACGGGAATATCGGGTTCGGTGGTGACACGCCCCAAAGGAATTTGAAGGCTGTTTGCCGGAGTGTTCTGAAGGGATTGGTTCGCTGGTGTGCGGGGAGTCGCGCTTAAGAGTGGGACTACGACGCATAACAAAAGCGCTGCGAGCCATAACAGATGCCGGTAACGCGTTGGAGCGTTCTTGAGAAGAAGTGAGGCAAGCGCTGTGACCGCCGCAATCGCCGCGATTTGCCAGGTCGCGTTGACGACGTAGTTCATGATGAAGTTGCTGATGAACTCACTTGCGCTTGTCATCGTTCTCTTCCTCGACCAGTTGATGAAGCTTCGCGAGCCTGTCCGCTGTCAGGTGCTTTTCCTGCAACAGGTTCAGCACCAGTCCTTCGGCCGAACCACCAAACAGACGATCGATCAAGTCGCGCACCGCGTGGCCGGTGAACTTCTTCTGACTGACAGCCGGCTTGTAAACGTATGCCTTATCTTTCAGTGTTCGCTTCACGCGTCCTTTGCGATGAAGCACGGTGAGCATGGTCTGAACGGTCGTATAGGCGAGTTCGCGTTTTAATTGACGTTGCACGGTCTGGCAGGTCGCAGACCCGGTCTCCCAGAGCACCTGCATGATCTCCAGCTCCAGGGGCGTCATCTGTTCACTCTTGCTGCGTGGCATGTAATCTCCCTACTAAGACTTTAGTAGGATATACCGCACGCAAGCCGGGCTTGTCAACTAAAACTTTAGTAGGTAATTAATCGCTGCCGTAGCGGATTTCCATGTGCCGGATGCGATAAGCAGCGAGGACGAGGACCACGAGCGTCACGCCCAACATGCTGGGCACCGCGATCCACACGGGCGTGGGTTCGGCAATGACCGCAAATGGTCCTTCCGAAACCGGTACCGGCACGAGCGAGTTGAGGTAGTGAATGACGCTGATCTTTTTCAGTAGCGGCGGCAGCAGGAAGTTGAGCCACTCCCAGCCGTAAAGCAATACCGCGGGAATGATCGGGTTACGAACAAACAGTCCCACCACGACAAAAAACGCGCCGTAACCGATGCACGCCAAAATCGTGATGCCCGCATAGGTGAGAAGCTGTGTCAGTCCGTGGCCTTCGGTGAAGTAACGCACGCTTTGCGAATAGGACAGCGGCAAGTAGAGCAACAACAGCGCGGCGACCGTCGTGAAAGTAAACAATACGATGGATGTGACGAGGCCCGAGAAATACTTGCCAACCACCAGCACCTCGCGTCTGACCGCACTCAAAAAGTAGTAATGCAAACTCCGGTCGACGATCTCGCCGCGAAACAGGTTCATGAAGATCCACGCGCAGCCAAAGAACACGACCGTGCGCAGGATCAGCCCGTTGTAGAGCACTGAGTAGATGAGGCTGAGGTTGTTGAGGTCTTTCCAATCGTTGCCGAGTTGCCGGTGAAAAAGCGCGAGCACCACCAACGGAAACAGCGGCAGCAATGCGAGCAGGTAGATCAGGATCGCGCGCCGGCCGAGAAAGTTCTTTTGCAGATCGGAACGAAAGATCGCGCCGATCTGCCGGAACCAAAGCGCCCACGGCAACGACGATTGCCCAGTTTTGTTTGCCACAGCGTCAATCGCAGAACTCATTCACTAAACTCCTAAGCGCTTCCTCCGGTCGTGCCAATCAGGTACTGGTAGACGGCGCTCATATCGTCGTCGACCGGCGCGATCGACTCCACGTTAACTTCACCTTCAGCTACCGCGCGATTCAACAGCAAATAAAAACCATCCGCATCGCGCGTCTTCACAAACAAACCACGGCGGTCGTCGTGCAATTTCGCTTCAACCACATGATTCTGCGCGAAAACATAAGCCGCGAGCCTCGCCGGTTGATCGCAACGAATCAGGATCTGCATCGGGTGCTCTTCCATCTCGTCGCGCACGCCGTGGATGTTTCCTTCCGCAACGATGTAACCGTTGTTCAGCAACACCACGCGATCGGACATCATGTCGACTTCGTGCAGAATGTGCGAAGAGATGATCAGGTGCAGTCCTTCGGCGGCGAGTTTTCTGAAAAGCGCGATGGTTTCCGCACGCACCATCGGATCGAGTCCGTTCAGCGGTTCGTCGAGAATCAATACCAGCGGCTCGTGAGCGATCGCCTGGGCGAGACGAATACGCTGTCTCATGCCCTTGCTGTAACCCGCGACCTTTCGATCCGCGGCTTCGACGAGATTCACACGTTCGAGTGCCTGTTGGCTCAGTTCGTTGGCCCGTTTACGATCGAAACCGTGGACCAACAGAAACGAGTTGAGAAACTCGCGCCCGGTGAGCCCGCGTGGAAACGAATCAAACTGCGTGCAATAGCCAACTTTCCGAAACAGTTGTTCGGGGTTATCGGTTGGAATACCCAGCAACGTGATCTTCCCCCGCGTCGGACGCAACAGGCCGGTCATCAGATTCATCAACGTCGACTTCCCTGCTCCGTTTGGTCCGACGAGACTCGTGATGCCCGGCGCGATCTGTAAGTTCACGCGGTTCACGCCGAGTATCTCGCCGTAGAACTTGGAAACGTTGTCGAAAATGATCAGTTGATCGGTCGAGTTGCTCACCGCACTACCTCGTACGCTTTGACTTTCCACGACAACACCGCCAGACATACCGCACAGATCAGAAACAACACCATCCACGAAGCCCACAGTGGGGGCTCAAACATCTGTATTTCAGTGATGTTGCCCTCGAAATCTCTGAATCGCACGATGTCGAAAGTACGGTCAAACGTGCCGAACAGACCGGAAGTTACGTTATGGATCAAGGCACCGAGGCTGATGATGTTTCCCCAGCGAGTGCGAAACACCTCGTTGACGAACGCGCCGAAAACGGTCGGAATAAAAAAGATGCCGAGCAAAATGCCGCTCGCCACGACGCGCCATTTCACGAGCGCGGAAATCGTTTGCGTGAGCAATGCGAGCAGCAACGCCCAAACCAATCCGCCCAAAACGATCGCATTGATCATCCAAACATTCGCCTTAAACCACGCGAATCCCTCGAGGTACGATTGAAACAGAAACAACAGCAACTGCGGCACCCACGTGACCACTGACAACAGAATCAGGATCACCGACATCTTGCCGAGTACATACTCCGTGCGTGTAAACGGCCGGCACAAATAAAGCGGCAGCGCGTTGTTTCGCAGATCGCGCGAGACTAGCGGTGGCCCAACCAGCAACGCGACAAAGAAGGCAAAGCCACCCTGAATGCTGATGAACGTTTGAAAGAAGAAAGCGTCGATCGGCACCAACTCGCGCACGTTGATTTTCATGCTCGCGATGGCGCTGAAGTTGTGGTGCAGGTAGATCAGAATCGCTTCCACCAGCAACGGCAGAAAGCAGATCACAAAGAACGCCGTGAAAAGTTTGGAACTAAAAACGGAGCGGAACGCGTGACGCGGAATGATCAGGAACCGGTTCCACTCGGGAGTCAGCGGTCCCGCGTAACGCTTGTAAGTCTGTTCATAGACCGCCATAGCCGTTCTCCATTGCCTTGAGAAAGATGTCTTCGAGCGAATCGCGCTTGTAACTCAGGCGTCGCAGTTGCACCTGCGTTTCGCCGGCGAGCCGGTACAGATCGCGAACTTCCACGCCGTCCTGCAACACGACCTTGAGGCGGCTGTCGCTCGAGATCGCGTATTCACAACCGAGTTTCGATAGCGCTTCGACAAACTGCTTCTGATCGCCGCGCGTCTCCAACATCAGAAACTTACGATTCGACTTCCGCTCTTCTTCGAGATTGCAGTAAACGGCGATCTGGCCATCCTTCAGGATCAGGATCTCGTCGCAGCACTCTTCGACGTCAACCAGCAAGTGCGACGACAGGACGATGTGCGCCTGACCACTGTCGCGGATCTCACGAATGAGTTTGATCATGCGCAGACGCGCCGGCGGGTCGAGACCGTTCGTTGGCTCGTCGAGAAAGATCAACTTCGGGCCATGAACGATCGCCTGCGCGAGTTTGGCGAGTTGTTTCATGCCGAGCGAATAGGTTTCGAGTTTGCGATAACGCGCTTCACCCAGGCCGACGTAGAAGAGCGCTTCGTGCGCGCGTTCCAGTGCGGCTTCGGAAGGCAGTCCCGACAGTTCACCCATCAAGCGAACAAAGTGAACGGCAGTCATCTTGGCGATGAAAGCATCGCGTTCGGGCATGTACCCGATCAGCGATTTGATCTTCTTCGCCTGATCGACGATGTCGTGTCCAAAGATCTGCGCCGTGCCCGCGTTTGGGTGATGAAAGCCGAGCAGCGTGTGAATCAACGTGGTCTTGCCGGCGCCGTTTGGACCAAGCAGTCCGATGGCTTTGCCACGCAGATCGCCACGAAGGCCTTTAAGTATTTGACGGCGACCGAAAGCGACGCTTAGACCGTGAAGGTCGATTACGGGTGGGTCGTCAACTGTTTGTGGTCGGATCAGTTCTTCCTGAACCGTCGCGGGGAGTGCCATACGTTTTCTTTATAGCGCTGCGTCCTGATATTTCCAAACGAAACCGAGTCCGAAGACTGTGCCCATCAGCAGAAATGCACCGATGCATGCTAACGCTTCCGCGGGTGCTAAAGTTCTGCCAATCGCAAGGATTTCAATCAGGAACACTGGGAGGTTGAGAACAACCGCGGAGGCAACAGGAAATAAAGCAGCAGGACGGCAACCGCCCATGCGCCGTCGCAGCCACGAAAGCGACGGTGCATAGGCGAGTGAGAACAACAGCGCTGTCATGATCAACGATGTGACCGTGACGCTGTTGACTTCAGTAGCGCTGAGTCCCTGCTGCGACATGAGAGAGAACGTTGAAAGGAGCAGCAGCAGACCCAGCAACCACGAAACGAGCGAAATCGATAACAGCTTCATTGCATTCGTACAAAAGCCATCCACAGATTACGCAGATATCTGCGGAATCTGTGGATGGTTTACTTGCCTTACTTGTTGTTCTTCATGCCGCGCTCGATGATGCTCTGCATCTCCAACGCGTTCGGCATGCCGAGAATTGTCGCCGGACTCAAACCAAACGGTCCGCCTTCAGTGTTCGCGGCGAACGTGATGCCGTCGCCTTGAGCGTATGCATACAAGAGCGTCGGCTGCATATCCGCTGCCAGTGCTCTCATAGCTTGTTGCGGTCCGCTCGGCAGGTTCTGTGCGGCGCTGGCCATACCAGCCGGCACGAGCGCGCCGAGGTTGTGATAGAAGACCGCCGAGAAGTTTGCATTGCCATCAGCCGGTAGACCTGCCGTGAACTTCGCGGAGCGCAGCAGCGAAATGCCACTATCATGCGAAGTGATGGCACGTTGCACCAGCGCGCGGCTCGGACCAACGATCATGTAACCGTTCGCGTAGGTGTAGTTGACTTCCAGGAGGCCAAACTCAGCCGACTTGAGCGTGTAGTACTTGCGGCCGCTAACGTCCGCCTGATCCCAGCTCAATCCGCTCTTGCCAAACTTCGCGGCTTCCTTGTTGACTTCACCGACCGCGCGTTCGAGCGTCTGCTGCAGGTGCGCGGGGTCGTTAACCTCAAACACCAGCTTCCACGACGGCGTCGGCAGGATTGGACCATCAATCGCGAAGGCAAACTCACCACCCAACGGTGCGGCGATGTCGTTGCGCAAGTCGAGACCGCGTTCCGTTTGTTGTTTCTCAAGAGTCTTTCTCAACTCGGGCGAAACCGTATCCAGCACGCCGAGCAGATCGTCGACCAACGAGACCGGATTTTTGACTACGAAACCAGCCACGAGATTCGCATCCGGCGAGATGTATTCAAGCGAACCCATCGGACCAGGCGCCGCGAGCCATGAAGGAATGCCACGTTGCGTGTCGTTGAAAGAGAGCGAAGCCTCGGTGTGCGTCTTGCCGTTCGCATCCTTCTGATCGAGCACGAAGTACTTCACACTCAGGATTCCCAACTTGTTCAGCGTGTTCTCTTGTTTCTCGGCATCCGGACCTTTAGCGCGTTCGGCTTTTGTTTGCGCGACGACCTGTTCAAGGTTTGCCGCGACCACGATACCGGCGCCGGATTGATAAACCTGCGCAATGCGGCTGCGGAACGGAGTAGCCGTGAAACTGCTGCTGCCACCACCCGCGATCACGGTCGCAAGCTGTTGCAACTGCGCGAGCTTCGGACTGGCCGCAAACAGATTATTTTGAATCCAAACGTGCAGTTTTTCTTTCTTGGTAGTGTTGGTGTCGACAGCCGTCAACGGGTTCTCGACGAAAATGATTTCCGGTCTGTCGTTGCCGGACAACTTCGCGATCTCCTGCTCGAGAACTGCGCGGAAACCAGCAGCGTCTTTCAGTTCGGCAAGCACTAACGGATCGCCCGGCTTGCCTTGTTCGTCCATCGAAACAGACACCGCGATCTCATCGCCAAGGTGGGAACCAAACTGTCGAATGGTCTCCACGACTTTGTCCATGTTCTGCGCTCGGCCTGCCTGCTCCTTCTCCCACCACTCGCGCAACGCCGGATTCTGGCTCATCCGCTCCTGAATGATGCGGTGCGATTCGGTGATGGTATCGGTCAGGTTCGGCAATCCCGCGTAGACCACTGTGTTCTCAGGCATCAGGTCGAGCAGGTGCGTCGAATTTCGAACGCCCGGCTGTTCCACGCCTTTGAGTTCATTCTTCAGTGTCGCCAGACCATTTAATACCGCCGCGTAATGATTCGCTTTCTTGCTCCACGCGACTTCATCTTTAATCGGAATCGTGGAGATCGTCGGACTGGTCGTGGCCTGATCGCCCGGACGCAGCACACGATCGCTACCGGCGTGATTCAAGTTCACTTCGCCTTCGATAACCGAAACGCGCGAACCCTTCGTGCCGTTATTGACTGAGAACACGGTTCCCGTTACCGAGACCAGCGAATCACCGCTTTCAACAAACAGCTTGCCGTCTTTTTGCTTCGCGGCTTCGACAACGATGCTGCCGCGATCGAGATGGATCGTCGTTCCCTGTCCTGTCTTCGTCAGGTACAGTTCGGAACGCTCTTTCATTTCGATCAAAGAGCCGTCGCCGAGACGAACCACTGCGTGCGCGTCTTTTGCCGTGCGCACCTTTTCGCCTTTTTGCAACTTCGCACCGGTGGCAACGGCTGCCGTCTTTGTGTCAGCAACCTGGAACACCTGTCCTTCAGCGGCCTGGACCGTCGCTTCAAATTCACCAAACGGCCAGTAACGCTGCATGAACGGCACGGCCAGTAAACCGAAACCGATCACCACAGCCGCGGCGATGCCCCAGCGCAACACGACCGGCTGGAGCGAGTAACGCCTGGTTTTGACCGGGGCTTTCGCAAACGTCGTCCGGCTCCGGCGCGCTTCGTTCATTGCTTTGCGGCAAGGAATGCATTCGTGCGTGTGGTCCACCAGCAACAGCGACCGTGCTTCCGAAAGTTTTCCTGCCAGGTAAGCCGGAATGAGCGACTGAAAATCAGCACAACCTTTAATGTGATCAACTGTTGGCATCTGAAACTCCGCTTCACCTGCCGCAGCAGAGACACGCGCCCAAACACGGTCTGCCGCCGCTGAAACTACTGTTGAGTCGACTTTTTCGTTGCGAATCTCAGCAGTAACTTTGTCGAGAATCTCTTCACTATTCCTTTTCATGATGTTTCTCCAGATAGTGCCCAATCTCTTTTCTCAGTTTTGTGCGAGCGCGATGGAGGACGACGCCCACGACGAACGGCGAGGTTTCCAGCAATACAGCAATTTCTTTGTTAGCTAATCCTTCGTAGTAACGGAGAACAAACATCTCGCCGGCGGTTTTGCCGAGTTTCGCGACGGCTTGCCGAACGAGGCCTTGCAGTTCTCGATCGGCATGGAGCGCTTCGGGACTGCGAGCGCGGGTCGCGAGTGCGTCGGCATCGGCTTCGTCGAGGCCGATTGACCTGGATCTCGTGCGGCTACGCAGGAGATCGAGGGAGGCATTGATCGCGGCGCGGGAAAGATAAGCCTCGGGATTTTTGGAAAGATCGTAAGTTTCCTGGCCCTTTACCAGCCGCAGGAAGACGGTTTGCAGCACGTCCTCGGCATCAGCGGCGCTGCCGGTGATGCGTTGGGCGGTCCGAAAAACGCGGCCATGATGCGTCTGGAAGAGCGTTTCGAGCTCTCCCGGGGATTCATTTTTCACGAGTCGCAAAGGTTTTAGAGCAGCCTGCACTGGGTGTTCTCCTTCATACACCCTCATAAACGGGGGGTTGGAAGGTTTATTAACACCCGTGCGGACGAATTTTTGAGAGTTTAGGTGAGTAAAGGCTGTTAGGCCACTGATTTTTGTGCAAACCCTTTGAGTGGCAGGGCTTCCAGCTTCCTCAGTCTCTGGTTCTTCGGGTCGACTAAGAACCCCGCCGACTCGAGAGCCAGGCACCCTAAGATAGGCTCGGTGTCATCCGGACCGAATAAGATCTCAGTTACCGCAAGTTCGCCCAAAAACGAAATCACCGCGGGACCAAATTGATACTCGACGAGCTCGCCACTCGCGAGTTCATACTTCCTCGAACCAAGCGGTTTGACGCCAAGTCTTTTCAATTCTGAGGCTGGCGCCATTGAGTGCCAGGCACCAGTATCGACGAGGAAGTCTGCTGTATATGACTCTTTTGAGTCGGGGTTTCTTACGTTGACTGCAACGTGTGTGAGGCCCAAATTGCTACTTCCTTTCGGTTTGTGAAGTTTGAGTGTCATTGTTACGTAGAATACACCGTACACTGTTGCGAGTAAAGCGCACTCGCAATCATGGATCTAGTTGTGCTAACTCGGCCAAACGCTGGCGGGCTTCTAGGGCTTCGGGTGATTTTGGATAGCGGCGGAGGAGTTCGCGCCAGGCGGCGCCGTCGTAGTGAAAGCGTCGCGTGGTCGGGTTGAAGATGAATGTGACGCGTTGGCGGTTGTAGCGATCGAGGCCGGTGTAGTTGAGGAAGTAGGTGAAGTCAGGCGCGTTAGTTGTTGTGCCACTGAGACGTTTAGCAGCCTCGCGAGACAACTTGGCAGCTTGTTCTTCGGTAGTGTTGCCAAGCAACAATAAGACCTGCGGGCGCAGCGGTGAACGGGGAAAGTGGTCGAGGAAGATGCGGGCGCGGACGATCTGGTCGAAGCCTTGCGAGGCCTCTATTAGATCGAGCAGGCGGCGGTCGTCTCTCGGGTGGGTCGGTGAAGTGACGGCTTCACGTTGAATCCAACCGTGTGTCCGGCTTGTTACGCTAACGAGATAGAAGACGACGCCGTCCGGGGTCGTTCGGGAATTTCTGATGTAGACGATTCGGCCGCGGCCGAGGCGTCGCACGAGTTGGCCGGATAAATTTGGAGTGCGGCGCAAAGCGGCGAGGCGTTCGTCGACCACGATTCCACGACGACCAACCGTTACGCGTTGAGGGAAGGAATTTTCCGCGGATCCAAAAACCAGAATTAAGAGCAAAAACACTTTTAGCGTGAGTTTGTGAGGATTCATGTTGTTCTCCTTGAGTGAGGTTAATAGGTCAAATAGGTCCTAATGGACCTATACCAAAGCCACGATTCTTTCCTTAAACGGCGCGTGATGGAAATGACAGATCGCTACCGCTAACGCGTCCGCGGCGTCGTGAGGCGACGGGACGCTCTTCAAAGCCAGCAGCAAACGCACCATCTCCTGTACCTGGTGCTTCTCGGCATTGCCGTAACCAACCACCGTCTGCTTGATCAATCGCGGCGAATATTCGTGAATCTCGAGCCCCGCGCGTTCCGCCACCAGCAACACCACCCCGCGCACCTGCCCAAGCTTCATACTGACTTTCACGTTCGTCGCCAGAAAAGCATCTTCAAGTGCACACGCGTCCGGCCGGTGTTCCGCAATCACTTCCTCTAGTCCGTTGCACATCCGTAACAGCCGCGCGGAAAACCTCATAGACGACGGCGCACGCACCGATCCATACGCAACCAGCGAATAACGGCGCCCGTCACCTTCAACAACGCCCCAACCCATCACCTGACTGCCCGGATCGATTCCCAACACGCGCATGGCGCGAAAGTATAGCAACAAAGCACAAAGCTCAAGTTCGTGTTATCCTAAAACTCCCCCTAAAACCCTGCTACTTGTTTACTTGGTCGTGAATACATGGGCGAGTTTGTCGAATCGTTTGCCTCGTTACTGCGGAAACCATCCCGCGATACAGACGAAAAACCATTTCAGGCGGAGTTCTACAGCGTAGAGCGCCTCGAACAATACGCGCAGACTCTCGCTGCCGAACACAAAACTGTAACGCGAAAAAGCCGGGCCGAACTCCTGCCCCGCCTCCGCGATAACGGGCGCATCCTCGAAGCCGCTTACAAGGCCCTCGTCGAAGCCCTTCGCGAAGGACGCGCGATCTCGCCCGCCGCCGAGTGGCTCGTCGACAACTACCACATCATCGAAGAACAACTGCGCGAGATTCGTCACGATCTGCCAAAGAGCTACTACCACGAACTCCCCAAGCTCTCCTCAGGCGAACTCCAGGACTACCCGCGAATCTACGCCGTCGCACTCGCGCTGATCATACACATCGATTCGCGGCTCGACACCAACACGCTGCGGCGCTTCATCGCGGCCTATCAAACGGTCGCGCCACTCTCGATCGGCGAAATTTGGGCCGTGGCGATCACGTTGCGCCTGGCACTCGTCGAAAACCTGCGCCGCCTCGCACTCAGCATCGCGCGCGCGCGTCTCGAACGCGAAGAAGCCGACAAACTCGCCGACAAGTTGCTCGAACTCGCCACACTCGAACCCGCAACCATCAACTCGATCGTCAGCGAACGGCTCAGTAAACGCGAAGAACTACCACACACGTTTCTGGTCCAACTCGTCCAACGCCTGCGCGAACAACACCCCTCCGTGATGCCGGTGATGGACTGGATCGAGAAGCAGTTGGGACGCGAAGGCACCAGCGTCGAACAGATCATTCACAACGAACACCAGCGACAGGCCGCGGCACAGGTAACAGTCGGCAACATCATCACCAGCATGCGTCTGCTCTCGACGCTCGACTGGAACGACTTCTTCGAACAGGTCAGCCTGATCGAGCCGGTGCTGGGTAACGATCCCGCCGGTGTTTATCTGCGAATGGAATTTAATTCGCGCGATCGTTACCGCCACGTCATCGAGCGCATCAGCAAACGAACAAAAACAAGCGAACTAAAGATCGCCGAAGCCGTCGTCAAACTCGCCACTGACGCAACCGGCCAAAATGACGAAGCCAAAAAACACGTCGGCTACTACCTCATCGATCAAGGACTGCCGCAGCTCGAAGCGCTCTTTCACTATCGCCCGAAGTTTGGAGAAGAGTTCCGGCGCTTTCTGCTGCGCCACCCGACCGGCTGGTACCTCGGCACGATTTCGGCTCTGACTGTTCTCCTGCTGGGGTTCTTACTGATCGCTCTCTACCTGGCAGGTGCTAGCTGGATCGTGATGCTGGTCGCGGCGCTGGTCGCCTTGATTCCCGCGAGCGATCTCGCGCTCACAGTGATCAACTGGGACCTGACGCATTTCTTTCCACCACGTCTGTTGCCGCGAATCGAAACTTTCCCTGGCCTTCCGGAAGACGCGGCTACGTTCGTCGTGGTGCCGACTATTTTCTTCAGCGAGGCGCAGGTCAACGAACTCGTCGAACGCCTCGAAGTCCATTTTCTCGCCAACCAGGAGCCGCGTTTTTACTTCGCGCTGCTCGGCGATTTTCGTGACGCGCAGACTGAAGAAACACCAACCGATTCCCCGCTTTTGTCTGTGGCCCAAAGCGGGATCGATACGCTGAACCAACGGCACGGCGAAGGTCGTTTCCACTTGTTTCACCGGAAGCGCCTCTGGAACCAGAGCGAAAACAGATGGATGGGTTGGGAGCGAAAACGCGGCAAGCTGGAAGAGTTCAACCGGCTTTTGCGCGGGGCACGCGACACCAGTTTCGTCGTGCAGACTGCCGACGACGCGTTAAGAAAATCGATCCGCTACGTCATCACGCTGGATTCAGACACGCAGTTGCCGCGCGACGTCGCGCGCAAACTGGTCGGCGCGGCTGAGCATCCACTCAATCGTCCCCGCTTCGACGAGGCAACAAATCGCGTGGTCCACGGCTACGGCATTCTGCAACCGCGCGTCAGCATCTCGCTCAGCAGTGCTTCACGATCGAAGTTCGTTCAGATCTTTTCGGGTTACACCGGGATCGATCCGTACACGACCGCGGTTTCAGACGTCTATCAGGATTTCTTCGGCGAAGGAAGCTTTACCGGCAAAGGTCTCTACGACGTCGATGCTTTTCAACGCGCGCTCAGCGATCGTGTGCCGGAGAATGCATTGCTGAGTCACGACTTGTTTGAATCGTTATTCGCCCGGGCTGCACTGACAACGGATATCGAAGTTCTGGATGAGTATCCTTCCTCGTACGAAGCGTATGCCAAACGCCTGCATCGTTGGACGCGTGGCGACTGGCAGATCATTCACTGGTTGTTTCCGCGAACTCCGAACGCCACCGGCCAAAAGATTCGCAATCCGTTACCGCTCATCGCGCGCTGGAAGATCTTCGACAACCTGCGGCGCAGCCTGGTCGCGCCGGCGCTGTTTATCTGGTTCGTGCTCTCGTGCACGATCTTCCCCGGCCCGGCGCTCCTCTGGGCCACGTTCATTCTCATCGTGATCGCGTTTCCGGTTTATCTGCACGTGACGACGGGATTACTCACGCACCCCAAAGGCATTCCGTGGAGCAGCCACTTCTACAGTGTCTTAGGCGAACTTCGTACCAACACTGCGCAAATCGCGCTGTCGTTCGTCTTGCTTCCTTATCAGGCTTACTTGATGACGGACGCGATCGTCCGCACGCTTTACCGGCAACTGATCTCGCGCAAGAAGCTGCTCGAATGGGTTTCCGCCGCGGAAGCCGAACGGTCGGTGCGTTACGATGTTGCTTCGTTTATCTCGTGGATGTTTCCGGCGGAACTCCTCACGCTCACGGCGGTTGCTCTAACGGCGACGTTCAAACCGTGGGCGCTGACATTCATGGGCGTCCTCGGAACGATCTGGATCTTGTCGCCATTCATCGCCGTTTGGGCCAGCAAGCCACGCCATCTCTTACGACAAGCGCTCAACGCCGCCGAGACGCAGTTTGCGCGAACGATCGCACGCCGCACGTGGCGCTTCTTCGAGACATTTGTCGGTCCCGAAGACCACTGGTTACCGCCTGATAATTATCAGGAAGATCCAGTGCCGGTTATCGCTCATCGTACTTCGCCGACAAACATCGGACTGTTGTTGCTCGCGACCTCTTCCGCACACGAACTCGGCTACGTCAGTACGCTCGAATTCGTCGAACGCCAGGAATTGACGTTCTCAACGATGTCGCGGTTAGGGCGGATGCAAGGGCACTTCTTCAACTGGTACGATTCGAAGACTCTCGAACCGCTTTTGCCGCAGTACATTTCAACGGTCGACAGCGGCAACCTCGCCGGACATCTCGTGGCGGTCAAACAAGGCTGCGTCGAATTGCCGGACAACGAGATGTTTGGTCCGCACGTCATCCTGGGATTGATCGACACGATTGACGCGCTCGCGACTGAAGTGAACAGTCTGGGAAGTTTGCGCCAACGCACCGAAGTCGTAACCGTCCGCCAACTGCGTGATGAGATCGGCGCCTGCCAGGAGTTGTTGAATCACGATCCCGCAAACGATCTGGCAGCGTGGTGCGCACTGATCGATTCGCTCGCGCGGCGCACATCTGACATCGACGACATCGTCACCGCCCTCGCGCACGTGCATGGCGAGGTCAACTTCAAAGAAGTGCGCTGGTGGGTCAGTGCCTTCAGACATCAGGTGACGTGTTTCCAGCGTGATACGGAATCGCTGACAACGTGGGGCCGTTTGCTGCCTGAATTGAAACAGGCGATCGGAGCGAGCGAAGAGTGGGCCGCCATCATCAAGCTGCTTGAGGAGGTGCCGACACTCGCGGAAGTTCCGCAACTCTGCGACAAAGCGCTGGTCCAACTCTCGGCTTTCCAAAACCACGACTCAAACCAGGTCGCACAGCTTGCCGCGAAGTTAACAAAAGCACTCGAACAAGCCGCCGGCGGTTCCAACGATTTGCTGTCGCGTCTCAGCCGTCTCGCACGCACATGCAACCAGTTCACCGACGAGATGGACTTCTCGTTCCTGTTCGACGTCGAGCGCAAGTTGTTCACGATCGGTTACAACGTCACGGCATCGCGCGCCGATGAGTCTTTCTACGATCTACTCGCCAGCGAGGCGCGGCTCGCGAGTTTTGTCGGCATCGCCAAAGGCGACGTGCCGCAGCAACACTGGTTTCGCATGGGCCGCGCGCTGACCAAAGTCGACGGCGGGCGCGCGTTGCTCTCGTGGACCGGCACGATGTTCGAATACCTGATGCCGCTGCTGGTGATGCGCAACTACCCGGCGACGCTTCTCGCCAAGACTTACAAAACAATTGTAGACCGGCAGATCGAGTACGGACAGGAGCGCGGTGTGCCGTGGGGAATCTCGGAAGCGGCCTACAACGTTCGCGACCTGCAACTCAATTACCAATATGGACCATTCGGCGTTCCCGGTCTGGGTTTGAAACGCGGGCTGGTCGAAGACGTTGTCGTCGCGCCGTATGCAACGTTGCTCGCCGCATCCATTGACGCGCATGCCGCGGTCAGCAATCTACACCGCCTCGAAAAAGAGGGTGCACTTGCTTCACTGGGCTTCTACGAGTCGATCGACTACACCGCCGAACGCCTGCCCGAAGGCCAGAAATTCGTGCTCATTCGTGCCTTCATGGCGCACCATCAGGGGATGAGTCTCGTCGCGCTGACGAACCTGCTGCGCAACGATGTGATGGAACGCCGCTTCCACAGCGATCCGACCGTGCAAGCAACCGAGTTGCTGTTGCAGGAGCGAGTCCCGATCGGCGTGCCAGCCGCTCATCCGCGCGCCGAAGAGGTTCTGACCGGACGCGTGGTCCAAACCCTGCCAGGCATGATCACACGTGTTTATGAGTCGGCGGATCTCGACACGCCGCGCACGCAGTTGCTTTCAAACGGCGCTTACAACGTCATGCTCACGACCGCGGGTTCCGGTTATTCAAACTGCGAAGACATCGCGGTAACGCGTTGGCGCGAAGACGTGACGCGCGATAACTGGGGCGCTTTCATCTACCTGCGCGACGTGCGCAGCGGCATGGTTTGGTCCGCCGGACATCAACCCGTGCGGCGGCGGCCGCAGGCGTATACGGTCGCGTTTTCCGAAGACAAAGCCGACTTTCGCCGCATCGACGCGGGTATCTCGACGCGCATGGAAGTGGTTGTTTCAGCGGAAGACAATGCTGAAGTGCGGCGGGTTTCGTTGACCAACCATTCAACTCGCACGCGCGAGGTTGAGTTGACGAGTTATGCCGAAGTCGTGCTCAACGCATTCGGAGCAGACGCAGCTCATCAGGCGTTCAGCAATCTCTTCATCGAAACCGAATTTTTCGCCGGCGAGAACGCGCTCCTCGCGCACCGGCGCCGGCGTTCGAGCGACGAACGTCCGATTTGGGGCATTCACGTGGTCGTTGTCGAAGGTGATTCGGTCGGCGCGATTCAATACGAAACCGATCGCGGCCGTTTTCTCGGGCGCGGGCGCACGGCAAGCAATCCGATCGCCGTGATGGAGGATCGTCCGCTTTCAAACACGACCGGTGCGGTGCTCGATCCGGTGTTCAGTTTGCGCCGCCGCGTGAGGATTCAACCGAACCAAACAGTAAGCTGTTCGTTCAGCACCGCGATCGCGCATTCGCGCGAAGAAGCCCTCGCGCTCGCCGACAAATATCACGATCCAAACATCTTCGAACGCGAACTCCGTCTCGCCTGGACCAAGGCGCAGGTCGAGATGAGTCACCTGAAGATCGACTCGGAAGAAGCACATCTCTTCCAACGTCTCGCGGCGCGAATTCTGTATTCCGATCCGTCTTTGCGGCCCACGCCGCACGTGCTCGCGCTCAACACGAAGTCGCAGTCGAGTCTCTGGGCTCACGGCATCAGCGGCGACTTGCCGATCATCGTCGTGCGTATCAACAAAGCCGCCGATCTTCCGACCGCCAAGAAACTCGTTCGCGGTCACGAGTACCTGCATTACAAAGGACTGCGTTGCGATCTCGTAATTCTAAACGACACTCCCACAAGCTACCTGGAACCGCTGCACAAAGAGCTCGAAACGATCGTGCGCACCGGCGGCTTGCAGGGTCTTCAGGACAAACCCGGCGGCGTTTACTTACGGCGCGCGGATCAAATACCCGAAGCGGATCGAATTCTGTTACACGCAGTCGCGCGCGTGGTGATCGTCGCCGATCGCGGTACCTTCGAAGTCCAGATCGAACGGCGCCGCGTTGAAGAACCGTTGCCGCCAATCCTGATGCCGCGCCAGGCATCGCAAACTTATCCCGAACCAACGATCGCGCCGCCGGAGTTGAGTTTTTTCAACGGACTCGGCGGTTTTCACCAGGGCGGGCGCGAGTACGTCACACTGCTTGGCGCCGAACAATGGACACCCGCGCCATGGTCTAATGTAATTGGTAATTCAGTTGATTTCGGTTTTCAGATTACCGAAAGCGGCGGCGGCTACACGTGGTCGGTGAATAGCCGTGAGAATCGTTTGACGCCGTGGTCCAACGACGCCATTACCGATCCGCCTGGCGAAGTCGTTTACCTGCGCGACGAAGACTCCGGCACCGTCTGGTCGGCAACACCGCTGCCGATTCGCGAACGCGAGCCTTACATCATCCGGCATGGCCAGGGTTACAGCGTATTCGAACATACGAGTCACGGCGTTTCGCAAGAGTTGCTGCTCTTCGCGCCGCTCGATGCTTCAGTCAAGATTTCTTTGCTGCGTTTGCGCAATCGCACCGGCCGCAAACGGCGACTTACGATCACGAACTACAACGAGTTGGTGATGGGCGTGGCGCGTTCGTCTTCCGCGCCGTACATCATCACGGAAATCGATGCGCCTGCGTCGACGATCTTCGCGCGCAATCCGTACAACAACGAGTTTGCCGATCTCGTCGCATTTGTCGCGACGAATGAACCGATCACCAGCGCGACTTGCGATCGCAAGGAGTTCATCGGCCGCAATGGTTCTCTTGACGCGCCTCAGGCGTTGCGTCGTGTGAGCCTCGGCGGGCGTGATGGCGCCGGACTCGATCCGTGCGCGGCGATTCAAACAAGCATCGAACTCGCGCCACACGAAGCTCGCGAAGTCATCTTCCTGATCGGCGAAGCGGAGTCGAAAGAAGCAGCTCAGGCGATCGTGTCAGATTTTCGTCAGACAGCGAACGTCAACGCTGCGTTCGAAAAAGTCCTCAATCATTGGGACGAACTGCTCGGCACGGTCGAAGTGCGCACGCCAGATCACGCGCTCGACACGATGCTGAATCGCTGGCTGCTTTATCAAACACTGTCGTGCCGTATCTGGGCGCGCACGGCTTTCTATCAATCGGGCGGCGCCTATGGTTTCCGCGATCAATTACAGGACGTGCTCGCGCTGGTCTACAGCCGTCCCGAGATCACGCGCAAACAGATCCTGCTCGCCGGCGCGCATCAGTTCAAGGAAGGCGACGTGCAACACTGGTGGCATCCGCCGAGCGGGCGCGGTGTGCGCACGACGATCTCCGACGATCTCATTTGGCTTCCTTTCGTCACTGCGTTCTACATCAACGTGACCGGCGACGCGTCTGTGTTGGACGAAGTGGTTCCATTCCTCGAACAACCTCTGCTCGCGGAGGGTGAGCTCGAGAGTTACCGGCAACCGGAAATCTCGGCCGAGTCAGCCTCGATCTTCGAACACTGCGCACGCGCGCTCGATCGCAGTTTGGAAGTCGGCGAACACGGACTGCCGTTGATGGGCAGCGGCGACTGGAACGACGGCATGAATCGCGTGGGCCAACTGGGCAAAGGCGAGAGTGTTTGGCTCGGGTGGTTTCTTTACTCCGCACTCGCTATGTTTACGCCGCACGCGGAAACGCGAAAAGAAGACGAACGCGCGCGTGCGTATCGCGAGCATTTGGACAACTTGAAGAAAGCGCTCGAAGAAAAAGGCTGGGACGGCGATTGGTATCGCCGCGCTTATTTCGACGATGGAACACCGCTTGGTTCGGCGCGAAACGAGGAGTGCAAGATAGATTCGATCGCGCAATCGTGGTCCGTGATTTCCGGCGCGTCAGATCCGTTTCGCATGGGACGTGCGATGTATGCCGTTGAAGAATTTCTGATCCGGCGTGGGGATGGTCTCGTGATTCTGTTCACGCCGCCGTTCGATAAAAGCAGTCTCGATCCGGGTTACATCAAGGGCTACGTTCCGGGCGTACGCGAAAATGGTGGGCAGTACACGCACGCCGCGATCTGGACCTTGATTGCGTACGCGCTGCTCGGCGACGGCGAGCGCGCAGGCGAACTGTTCGCGTTGCTCAATCCGATCAATCACTCGTCAACGCGCGCCGGACTGCACAAGTACAAAGTCGAACCGTACGCAGCGGTCGGCGATGTTTATGCAGTGCCGCCGCATACTGGGCGCGGTGGTTGGACGTGGTACACGGGTTCGGCGGGATGGATGTATCGTGCGGGGCTCGAATCGATACTCGGTTTCAAACTTCAGAGTGATCGTTTACAGATCGATCCGTGTGTGCCGCGTTGGTGGCGCGACTTCGAAATCATCTATCGCCGCGGGCGAGCTGTGTACCGGATCAAAGTTGAGAACCCACTGGGCGTGAGTCGTGGTGTCGTGAGCGTGGAGGTGGACGGGACGATCCAGTCCGAAATCCGCTTAATCGACGACGAGAAGACTCACAACATCCGTGTTGTTATGGGCGAACCAGTTACCACAGAAGAAACAGAATTAGCGACGGATGCACACGGATAGAACTATGCAGCGGCCATGTCGGCTTCGCTGATGTCGAAGTTCGCCGAGACCTTCTGCACGTCGTCGTGATCTTCGAGCGACTCCATTAACTTCAACATCTGCCGCGCATCGCTGCCTTCGAGTCGGATGTAGTTTTGCGGCACCATTTCAATCTCCGCGACCTGCGGCTCGATCCCCGCGCCTTTGATCGCCGTGAGTACCGCGTCGAAAGCATCCGGCGAAGTGATGATCTCGAAGTTGTCTTCGTCGTCGCGCAGATCGTCTGCGCCGGCTTCAATGGCGAGTTCAAACAGTTCTTCTTCAGACTTCGCCGCCTTCTCGAGGACTATGTAACCCTTCTTTTCAAACATCCAACCGACCGAACCACTCTCGCCGAGGTTTCCGCCGTTCTTCGAAAAGATGTGGCGAATCTCCGCGACCGTGCGGTTGCGATTGTCGGTCAGCGACTCGATCATCAACGCCACCCCACCCGGACCATAGCCTTCGTAAGTGATCTCTTCGTAATTGACGCCTTCTTCTTCACCGGTGCCACGTCGAATCGCACGCTCGATCGTGTCGTTGGGCATGTTGCCGCCTTTGGCGTCGAGGATGGCTTTGCGCAGACGGGCGTTGCCTTCCGGATCGCCGCCGCCGGAGCGCGCCGCGACTGTAATTTCTTTAATAAACTTCGTGAATAATTTTCCGCGCTTGGCATCGAGCGCGCCCTTCTTGTGCTTGATACTATGCCATTTCGAATGTCCCGACATTTGATTAGATCCTTCTGGAGGGTGTTAAGCAGCGCAATATATCACAACCGCCGTGCTATTTCAGTTGCTCGTACTCTTTCTTCGCTTCAGCCAGCACCGGAAGGTCGGGATCGGCGTCTTTCCACAAAGCGAAGAAGTCCTGATACGACGTGCGCGCGCCGGCGATGTCGCCGTTGAGGGCCAGGGCTCGGGCCAGGCCCAACCGTGAGAGCGGGTGCGCCGGTGAAAACGTATCGAGAGACGGACGGTCTATAATCTTCTTAAACTCCGCGGCGGCTTCATTCCCACGACGCTGCTTCAGGTAAAGCTTCCCCCGCATGTACGTGTTGTTGACACCGGTGACGATGCCGAAGTCGTAACTCCTGATCGACTCCAGTATCTGAAGCGCTTGATCAATGTTGCCACGGCTTCGTTCCATCTCCACACGCACCATCGGCCCGACGATCGACTCCATCACGGTGTTGTCGGGATACAGCTTGTGCATTTCGTCCAGCAACGACTGCGCCTGACTCTGATCGTCGCACGCCGCATACACGAGCGCGGCGTTTGCCATGATCATCTGGCCACGCAGCACCGAAAGCGCTGCCTTCGCGTTGTTCTTCGCTTCGGAACACTTCTCGAGAAAAAGCTGGTTTGTGGCTCGACCCATCAACCCTTGGGCGTAACTCTCTTTCCGTCCCTGCGCTTTGAACGTCTCCAATCCGCGAGTCTCGATTTCTTCAGCCTGCTTCACCTTGCCGTAGTAGGCTGCCGTCGCGGCTACTGCCAATGTGAGCTGCGCCTCATCGGGTTTGCCCTTGGCCCACTGTACTTCACGATCCATTCCCGCCTGGTCGCGCCGCAGAAACGCAAACACGTAGCGAGGAAAATGAGCGCTGAGAGAATCGGGATTGATGCGTTCTATTTCTTTGGCGGTCTGTTCGGCTTCGTCGACCCGGCCCAATCCCATAAAACTTTCCAGCAGGTTTTGGTGGGCGCTCATGTTGTTTGGGCTCAGCCTGACCGCTTCGAGGCCCTCTTGCAGTGCTTCATCGTAACGGCCGAGCATTTTGTAATTGAGCGACAGGTTATTGTGCGGAATGAAGTCGTTCGGATAAAGCTTCGTCCAGGTCTGCAACGTCTCGATCGTCTTGTCAGTATCCCCGGAGATGTACGTGTAGTACTTTTCGAGAATGTACAGACGTTCGCGTTCGCTGACACGGTCGCGCAGGTCGTACGCCTTCTGCACATACTCCTTCGCGGCTTCGATCTCCTGCTGGTTCGCGTAGTGCACGCCGATGCGCGCGTAGGCCATCGCAAAGTTCGGGTCGAGCTCGATTGCTCTTTTATAGAATCCCAACGACTCGCGCGTGTTACCTTTCGATCGCTCTTCGTTGGCCATCGCGTAAGCCTTCAACGCGTCCAACGAAGAAGTCGTCGCCTGCTCGATGCTCATGTCGTACCGCTGCATCGAACTGAGCGATTCGCCGAGTTTCTTGCGCAGGTTCCACGCCGCCGTGCTGAGCGCGGACAGAACTTTCTCTTTACTCTCGGCCTCAATCTGTTCGCTCGCAAACGCAACTCCCGAATGCGGATTCACGGCTTCGAGCGTGATGTTGTAATGACTGCCGAGACTCGCAATCGATCCGGTCAACAGCGCGCGAATTCCCTGCCGTTCACAAATCTCGCGGCCTATGTCGCGCGTGATTCGCTCGTCAGGCGAACGTCCCATGAAGCGCAGTGTTTCGCGCACGCGCTCTTCCGGAAAGAGATTCAAAAAAGGCGTCTGGCCGAGATGAACCGCGAGTGCCTGTTTCAACGTGCCGTCAAAAACCGGTTCGCCGGTGGTGTTGACGAAGTCGGCGAGCAGCACCGTGTCTTTGTCAGTTAGGGGCTTGGTTCGGTTGTAGTAGAAGTAAAAACCCGCGGCGGTTCCCGCCAATAACAGAATGGCGACGATCGCGGCGGCGACTTTGTGACGCTTGAGCTCGGTCGCGATGTACTCCGCGCTCGAGACGTGCGAGACAGTTCTTGTCGGCACGGCACGCTCGGGTGTCGTCGGCGCGACAACGTCGCCACTCTTCACCGTGCTGTACATACCGGGCACGGACGATCGTTCCAGCTCACTTTCAAATTCCAGCCGCTGTTTGAGACGGCGTAAATCCGTGAGCAGTTCCTTGATCGTCTGGTAACGCTCCTCGCGATCTTTGCGCAGCGCCTTCATCACGATCCAATCGAGTTCGGCGGGAACGTTAGGCGCGTAACGCGCGAGTGGCGGCGGTTCTTTCTGCGTGATTCCGACGATGACGTCGGTCGACGTTTCGCCTTCGAACGGCGTGCGTCCGGCGACGAGTTCGTACACCACGACGCCAAGACTCCAGATGTCGCTGCGCGCATCGACGGGTTTGCCACGCGCCTGTTCGGGAGACATGTAGTGTGACGTTCCCATCACCACACCCGCGTCCGTTTGGACATACATGCGCGTTGCAGCTTCCGCATCCGTAGGACTGCGATCGACAGTCTCCGTCAATTTCGCGAGGCCGAAGTCCAACACCTTCGCGTAGCCGTTGCGGCGGATCATGATGTTGTCGGGCTTGATGTCGCGATGAACGATACCGGCCGCATGTGCTTCTTCAAGTGCACTCGCGACCTGAACGGCGATGTCGAGGATCTCCGGAATCTCCATTTGCGAAGACAGAGCTTTGCGACGCAGCGTTAGTCCGTCGATGTACTCGGTCGCGATGTAGTGACGCCCGTTATCAGTACCGACTTCATGAATCGTGAGAATGTTCGGATGATTAAGATTCGAAGCGGCTGACGCTTCCTGCTCGAAGCGTTGCAAGCGATCTTTGTTGGTGGTGTACTCCTCGCTGAGAATCTTGATCGCGACCTTGCGGCCGAGCTTCATGTCTTCCGCCAGGTAGACTTCGCCCATCCCGCCCGCGCCGAGTTTTTCGAGAATCCGGTAATGGGAAATCTTATCTAAGTCCATGAGTCACGATTCAGCCGTGCGACTATGTCGTTGGTACTTCCTTCGATGCCGATCTGTTTCAACTTGCCGCTATGACCGCTCACAATTTTTACCGCACTGCGCGAAACATTGAACGTCTTCGCCAAAATTCTGATCAACTCTTCGTTAGCCGCGCCATCGACCGGCGGTGCGGCGATCCGCACGCGCAAAGCGCCGTTGTGTTCACCAACCACTTCGCTTCGGGACGCTCGTGGTACGACCTGCACCTTGAAAACCACTTGATCTTTGCCAAGGGAATGGACAATCACCTCTGAGTGCTCGTCTAGAACGTGACCGGAGCCGTGCGCAAAAGCGTGCCCGCTATCGCTGCCTGAATGAGCCACAGGATAAAGAATGCCACGATCGGAGAGATATCGATCCGGCCCAGCGGCGGGATCATGCGCCGCAGTGGACCAAGCAATGGCTCAGTCGTATCGACCAGAAACCGCATCACCCGATTACCGTAGCTGACCTGTGCATAGGAAAAGACGATGCGCATGAAGATCAGAAGAATGTAGAGCGAGATCAGGCCGTAAAGAATAAAGCCGAGCACTGAAACTATCGCTCCGCTTGCAGCGCTGGTGATGATGCCGCCGACCGTCAGCGCGATCGTTGACACGATTTGCGCCAGGAAAAAGCCAAGCACTATCGACACCAGGATTACAACCAGCGGCGCGAACTTCGGATCGACACCCACTTGCCGCAACGCGCCGCGCACCGGAACGACGAACCCGTCCGTCAGCCGGCGCAGCGTCAGCGCTGTCCAACTAAAAGGATTCAAGTCCCTGGCGTCGGCGATCATCCTGATGATCATCAACGCGATGATCGCGACGATAACCGCCTGAATGGCCCAACTGATAAACAGTACTGTGCGGCTAATTACCAGCATGTCGCCTTTCTTGTGCTTCTTGTGCCTCTTTGTGGCCCCGTTCACCAAATATCGCGGTGCCGACGCGCACCATCGTCGCTCCCTCTTCGATCGCTACTACAAAATCGTTTGTCATACCCATTGACAACTCACCCCTGCGCTCGCCGAAAGCGCCTTTGCCTGCAAGATCGTCGCGCAACTCTCGGAGTCTACGAAAGTAGGGTCTGGCTTGTTTCGGATCCTCAAAAAACGGCGGCAATGTCATTAACCCGATCAATTCCAGGTGCTCGAGCTGTTGCACAGTCTCGACCACTTGCGGCAGTTCCTTCTCGTCAACTCCAGACTTGGTTTCCTCGTGGCCAAGGTCGACCTGAATGAGCAGCGGCAGTGGCTCGCGACCAATCTCCGCACACAAACGATCGAGACGCCGAGCGAGATCTATTGAATCGAGCGAATGGATAACGTCAAACAGGCCGAGCGCGCGGCGCGCTTTGTTTGCCTGGAGATGTCCTACGAGATGCCAGCGAACGACGGAACGGCCTACCTGAGGAATTTTCTCTTCCGCCTCCTGAACACGATTTTCACCGAGGTCAGCGGCCCCGAGTTCGACCAGACGCTTCACGACATCGGCCGGATGGGTCTTGCTGATGGCGATGAGCGTGACCTCGCGCGGGTCTCGACCGCATCGTTGCGCTGCCGCGCTAATACGGGCCTTAACGCCCGCAAATCGTGCAGCAAGAGTTTCCGTCGGGTCAACTTTCGTCATCACGGCAATCAGATCGATACAGAATCATAATACCCCACGACGCAAAGGGATCTAGAAGGCCCGGGGAAATTAGTGCTATGGTAGCTGATGGGAGGGACCTATGAAACTTACCAAACTCT
>DATEHX010000018.1:0-4328 GCA_035279345.1 Pyrinomonadaceae bacterium
CAAAGCAATTCGCGGCGGTTAAATCTATTTACGTCGGCGACGATCGGCGGCAGGTTGAATCGCATTGTCTGACTGCCGGGTGCGACAGATTGCGTGGCGAATGTTTCGGAGAGAACCGCATCGTGCGTGTCGAGCAGTTCGAGTCTGACGCTGGCGTTTCGCGTTTCGCCGGTTGTGTTCTCAACAGCAAGGAGCACTTCTGACCGATCCTTGTGCCACACAAATTTGGTGCGCGACTCGTTAACGCTGAGGTCACCACCCGCACGAGTGAGTTGGACCACAAAAAGGCACAAAAGAGAAAGGCAAAACAGGGAAAGAAGCCGTCGTTGGCTCATCATCGCCTCCCAAAGACACTGCGGCGTACGCGAAACTTCAAACGTTCCGCCGGCAAAGGATTCTTAAACTTTCCGTTTAGGTTGAGCCTGGGGAGGATCTCGTTGAGTACTGCTTAGCGATCGCGAAGGCTGCGTGCGATGTCAGCCTGTGAGATGAGGAAAATTGTGAATCAGTTGTTTGAAAAGATAAATCCTCTTCACTTTCCTTCCGCGTGCACCTTGAGCACTCGCAGAAACGCCGCCGCGGCCGGTGAGAAATTTGCGCCTCGCCGATGCGCGGCCCACAGCGTTCTCGTGTGACTCAGACCACGCACGGGAACACTCACCAACACGCCTCGCTCCAACTCTTCACGCACACACATGCGCGGCACGAACGCCAACCCAACGCGTTTCTGCACGAAACGTTTGATCGTTTCGATCGTTGCGAGTTCGAGTGAGATGTTCAGCGGCGTGTGTTGACGCGCAAACGCTTCGATCACTTTCACACGCGATCCCGATTTGACGTTGTGAGCGATGAACGATTCGTTGCCGAGTTCCTTGATCTTCACTGACGTGCGCGTTGCGAGCGGATGCTTCGGACTCATGATCAACGCGAGTTCGTCTTTGAGCACTGGAAATGCTTCGAGGTCGCGATCTTCAGGCTCCGAAGCCATCAACGCAAAGTCGACGTTGCGATCGAGCACCTCGCGCGGCAAGTGACTCGAGACGTGACGATAGATCTCCACCTTCACTTCCGGGTGCCGCTCGCGAAACGTCAGGATCAGTTCCGGCAAAAGATAAAGCGACGTGCTTTCGTTTGCGCCGACGCGAACGCGACCTTTCTTGAGAGTCTGCATTTCCGCAATCGCCTGTCCCACCTGATCGCGAAGGTCGAGGATGCGTTGCGCGTAGTCGTAGACCACCTGCCCGGCTTCGGTCAGCACGGGCGACTTCTGCGTTCGATCCAGCAACGGCAGACCGATCTCTTCTTCGAGCCGACGAATCGCGATGCTCACTGCCGGTTGCGTGCGAAACACTTTGTCGGCAGCTTTCGAGAAACTCTTCTCCTGCACCACGCTCAGGAAGTATTCCAACTGGGCCATCTCCATGCGCGGCATTATAACGACCAATCAGCCACGGATGAACACCGACTAACACAGGCTCAGAACAAGTATTCATCTGTGTTCGTCTGTGTTGTCCGTGGCCAAAAACCTATTATCGTCCGCTTGATCTGCGGCTCGCGTTCCCCTAAAGTGACTGGCTTCTATGGCGATACGCATTGAGAACCAGTACGAGGGTCCCCTCCCAAAAGGCACGTTGGAACAGATCGAGAACGCCTTCGATAGCCTTCCCAGAGAACACACACGCGGCCTCGAACGCATCAGGCTGGTGCCGTTCATCACCGATCCGCGCATCCGTGGGCAATTCCAGGCCACCGAACTGCCCGGGCTTTATCATCCGCGGCAGGGTCCGAAAGGCGCGTGGCTGGAATTGGCGGTGAACGTGCTGCTGACGCCTGACAAGCCGTTTCACAAACGGATCGTTCCGCGGCTTTCGTTCAAGAGCAACCTCGTGGCGTTGGTGTTTTCGCTGGTGGGTCAGCACTACCACTTCACACTCAAGCATTCATTGAAGAAGACTCAGCTCGAGCCGGCAGTGCGGCAGTACACGGAAAAACAGTTGAAGGCGTGGAACGAGAAGAAGCACAGCTTCCGCGCGCGTCTCTTCAAACCACTGCAACCGACGTTTGAGAAATGGGCAAAGTCGTTGCAGAAGCGTGCTGCGGCGGAAAAGAAGAAAAGTTTGGCTTCCAAATAAGCCACGGACGAACACCGGCAGAAGGTTAATTCAGTCCGTGATGGTCTGTGGCTCTTCATCGATCTCATCAGCGACCGCGCGTAAGATCAATGCGACTTCGGCATCGGTAACTTGCGACGCCTTAAAGCGAACCTCAATGTTGAAATCTTTCTCTGGCGATTGGTACTTGAACGTGTAAGGCTTTGAATCCGGAACGACGCGCGGTCCCATCTCCTGCCGCCGCACTTCGCGCGCATCATCACGTTTTAATCCCTTCGTCGCGATCTCCTTCGCGAACCGGCGCATTGAGTCATCGTCAGGCTGACGAACTATTTGTAGCAAAACCGACTTCGCGCTGATCTCCGCACCGCGACAGGTTTCTCTCACGTCCTCCGGGATTTTGGCGATTGCGAGTGCTTCAGTCACGGTCGTGCGGCTCTTGCCAACCTTACGCGCCACATCATCGTGCGTGTAACCAAACCTATCGCACAACGAGAGCAACCCATCCGCTTCTTCCCAAACCGTCAGGTCCTTGCGCTGCATGTTTTCGATCAGCGCGATCTCCGCTACCGTACCGTCGTCGACTTCCATCTCCACGGCCGGCACTTCCTTCAATCCCGCGCGTTGCGCCGATCGCCAACGCCGTTCACCGGCGATGATCATCCAGCGTCCAGTCAAGCGATTCGGCTTCACCAGCAACGGCTCCAACACGCCCTTCTCCGCAATCGAAGCCGTCAACTCCGTCAGGTCGCCAAACTCCGTGCGTGGCTGTTCCGGATTCGGATCGAGTTTGTCCACAGGAATCATGCGACCCACTTGCTGCGGCCGATGTTGCGACAACTCCTCGACGTAGTGCGCGTCGTGTCGCATTTGCAGTCCCGTCGGCAGTCCTCTTTTAGACACGGCTGATTACCTCTTCACAAAGTTTTCCATACTCGATTGCACCGGATGAATTGGGTGCAAAGCTGAAGATCGACTCTTTGTACGCCGGCGACTCTTCGAGCCTGACGCTCTTCGTGATCACCGTATCGAACAACTTCGGACCAAACACGTTTTTGATCTGTTCGTGAACTTCGCGAGCGAGCGTCGTGCGTTTGTCGTGCAACGTCACGAGCACGCCGAGCAGTTCGAGATTCGGATTCGGACGCGCTTTTACTTTCTCGATCGTCTCGAGCAAATCGTCTGTTCCTTCAAGCGCGAAATACGACGACTGAATCGGAATCAGCACATGCGACGCAGCGACCAGAGCATTGACCGTGATCAAACCTAACGTGGGTGGCGTGTCGATCACGATCACGTCGTAGTGTTCCTTGAACGGTTCCAATCGATCCTTCAAACGAAACGGCGCGTCGAAATCGCCCACGAGCTTCGCTTCCAACTTCGCCAGGTTTATTCGCGCGGGAACCACCGACAGATTCTCGACCGGACTCGCGTATACACTCTGTTCGATCGGCGCCTCGCCGTCCATCATCAACTCGTACACCGATCGCTCAACCGTCAATGGATCGAGAAACGAGATCGAGCTATTGGCCTGGGGATCGAGATCGAGAAGAAGGACACGTTTTCCCTTGCGGGCAAAAGCGGCGGCGAGATTAATAGCGGTAGTGGTCTTCCCCACCCCACCTTTTTGATTGGCGATGGCGATTACCATTCGCTGCACAGTGGCAAACTAGCGCTCCAAAGTTTCATACTCGTCACATCGGAAGGTCGCCGGCTTCGCCGATGACGTCGGGCCATTCCTCTTCACTAGCAGACAATTCACTTTCTTCGCTTTCCTCCGCCGGCAAGGTGTTGCGCGAAGCTTTGATCACTTCCATGTCGACGTAGATGGGACAATCAGCACGCAACGCCAACGCGATTGCATCAGACGGACGCGAATCGAGCGTCATACGATCGCCTTCACTGTTGCGCATTTCGATCACGGCGAAAAACGTGTTGTCGCGCAGGCTCGTCACCACGACTCTCTCGACGCGCACGCCGAGTTCGACGATCAGGTTGCGCAAAAGGTCGTGCGTCATCGGACGCGGCGGCGCAATCTTCTCAATCTCCAACGCGATGGCATTTGCCTCGTAGGCACCGACCCAAATCGGGAGCATCGTATCACTCTGAACGTCTTTCAGAATGATAATTGGAGTTCCGCTGTTCGGATCCATCATCAGTGCTCGGATCTTTACCTCGATTTCCATAAACGCAGTACCCCTTACTCTACCGCTGAAC
>DATEHX010000019.1:0-3381 GCA_035279345.1 Pyrinomonadaceae bacterium
ACAGCTTGAAGTAGGTTTATGAGTTCCGTCGTCAATATTCCGCCGCAATTCGAAGTCGTCGATCGTCCGCTCGACACGCAGATGACGCTCTCGATGGGACCACAACACCCGTCAACGCACGGCGTGTTGCGTCTCGAGCTCATACTCGACGGCGAAATGGTCGTCAAAGCGACGCCGGACATCGGCTATCTCCACACGGGCATGGAGAAGCTGTTTGAGTACAAGAAGTATCAGCAAGGCATCGTGATTACCGACCGGATGGACTATCTCAATCCGCTCGGTAACAACCTCGCCTACTGCATGGCGGCGGAGAAACTGCTCGGTCTCGAAATTCCCGAACGCGCGCAAACGATCCGTGTGTTGATGTGCGAACTGCAACGCATCGGCTCGCATCTCGTCTGGCTCGGCACGCACGCGCTCGACATCGGCGCGATGACTGTCTTCTTTTACTGTTTCCGCGAACGCGAAAAGATCCTGAACTTGATCGAGGCCGCTTCAGGCGGCCGTCTGACGCCCTCGTATTTCCGTATCGGCGGCTTGATGATGGATCTTCCAGCCGGTTTCGAACGGCGTTGCAAACAGTTTCTCGACGCCTTTCCGAAAGCGGTTGACGAGTTTCATACGCTCTTGTCGGGCAACAGGATCTTCCAGAAACGTACGCAAGGCATCGGACGCATCTCCGCGGAAGACGCGATCGACTGGGGTCTGTCTGGTCCATGCTTGCGTGGGAGCGGCATCAATCTCGACATTCGCCGCGCGAATCCGTACACCGGTTACGAAAAATACGATTTTGACGTACCGACCGAGCCGGACGGCGATGTGTGGGCGCGTTACATGGTGCGCATGCGCGAAATGAAAGAGTCGCACAAGATTTCCGTTCAGGCGTTGTCGCGATTGAAACCCGGATCGGTGAAGGCAGACGCGCCGAAGGTCGTGTTGCCGGATCGAGAAGCGATGAAGAGTCACATGGACGCGCTGATTCATCACTTTTTGATCGTTGCTGAAGGGTTTGACGTGCCGGCGGGCGAAGTTTATCACCCGATCGAGGCCTCGAAAGGCGAGTTGGGTGTTTACATCAGGTCGGAAGGTGGACCAAAACCGAGCCGGGTGCACTTCCGCGGGCCGAGCTTTGTGAATCTTTCGGCGCTGCCGGTGATGTCGGAAGGTGAGATGGTCGCGGACGTGGTAGCGATCATCGGTTCGCTCGATATCGTGTTAGGAGAAATAGACCGCTAAAGAAATCCACAGATTACGCAGATTTTTTAAAAGCAATCTGTGTAATCTGTGGATGGATTTAAAATGAGTTCGCAACTGGTAAAGATTGGACCACTGTCGCAGCCTGTTTCGCTGGGCGTTGAACCGGCGACGTTCTCGGCTGAAGTGGAGGCGGAGATCGATCGCCACCTGGCGAAGTATCCGGTGATGCGTTCGGCGATTCTGCCGCTCATGTTCATCGTGCAACGGGAACGTGGTTATCTCGATCCGCCAGGTGTGTTGTATCTCGCGAATCGTTTGAAGACACGCGTGACGGACATCTGGGAAGTCGCGACGTTCTACTCAATGATCCAGACAAACCCCGTCGGCAAGTATCACATTCAGGTGTGCAAGACTTTGTCGTGCAAGATCATGGGCGCGGGAAAAGTCACTGAGCACTGTTCTAATAAATTAGGAATCAAGGTCGGCGAAACGACACCGGATGGCCGTTTCACTTTATCGGAAGTCGAATGTCTCGGCTCGTGCGGCACGGCGCCGATGTTTCAGCTCAATTTCGACTACCACGAAAACCTGACACCGGAAAAGATCGACCAGGTTTTGGACGCGCTGCCCTAAGAAAGTTTTATGCGTATCGAAGCAATCGGCTGCGAACCACTGCAACTCCGCCGAGTTCATCTCGAGAACTCGCACAGCCTCGACGTGTATCGTCGTAACGGTGGTTACGTAGCTCTCAAGAAAGTTCTCGACGGCATGTCGCCGGACGACGTGATCAACGAAGTGAAGAAGTCGGCCCTGCGTGGGCGCGGCGGCGCGGGTTTTCCGACCGGCATGAAATGGAGTTTCGTGCCCAAGGATTCACCCAAACCGAAGTACGTGGTCTGCAACGCTGACGAATCCGAACCGGGCACATTCAAAGATCGCTACCTGATGGAACGCGATCCACACATGCTGATCGAAGGTATGTTGATCGCCGCCTACGCGCTGAACGCCAAAACGAATTACATCTACACGCGCGGCGAGTACAAGTATCTGATCGACATCATGGACGTCGCGCTTGAAGAAGCGCGCGCCGCGGGACTCGTCGGCAACAGCGTTCTCGGGTCCAACTTCTCCTGCGAGATTCACACGCATACCGGTGCCGGCGCTTACATCTGCGGCGAAGAGACCGCACTGCTGAGCTCGCTCGAAGGGCTCCGCGGCCATCCGCGTATGAAGCCGCCCTTCCCTGCTGTTTCCGGTTTGTATGCGTGTCCGACTGTCGTCAATAACGTTGAGACTCTGACCGCCGTGCCCGACATCATTAACCTGGGCTGCGAGGCTTATCAAAAACTCGGAACGGAAAAAAGCGGCGGCACGAAGCTGTGGTCCGTCTCCGGCCATGTCAATAAACCCGGCGTTTACGAACTGCCGATGGGTTACGACGACATGGAAAAGTTCATCATGGAAGACTGCGGCGGCATCCTCAACGGCAAACAGTTGAAGGCCGTGATTCCGGGTGGCTCGTCGGTCTACATCATGCGCGCCGATCAGATCATCGGCAAAGACGTGCGCATGGATTATGAAGGTTTGGTAGCGGCAGGTTCGAGTGTTGGTTCGGGTGGTTTCATCGTGATGGATGAGACGGTTGACGTGTTTGAATCGACGAAGAACCTGACCGAGTTTTATAAACATGAATCGTGCGGCTGGTGCACGCCGTGCCGTGAAGGCACTGACTGGCTGGTGAAGGTTTTCAAACGTATCGACAACGGCGGCGGACGTCCGGAAGATGCCCAACTGATGCTGGATCTTTGCGACAACATTGAGGGCAAGTCGTTTTGCCCGCTTGGCGACGCGGCATCATGGCCCATCCAGTCGGCCATCAAGCGCTTCCCGGAAGATTTCATCCGCAGATTAACGAGAAATGGCGACGGAGTTAGCTAAAGTCACAATCAACGGGAAGCTGTTCGAAGTCCCGAAAGGCGCACGTCTGATCGACGTCTGCCGCGAAAAGGGTTACGACATCCCATCCTTCTGTTATTACGCGGACCTCGCGTTGCAGGCGTCGTGTCGTATGTGCCTCGTGCGCATCGAGAAGATGCCGAAGCTGCAAACGTCCTGCACGATCACCGTCACGGACGGCATGGTCGTCACCACGCAAAGCGAAGAAATCGAAAAGGCGCAACGCGG
>DATEHX010000020.1:0-18787 GCA_035279345.1 Pyrinomonadaceae bacterium
ACGGTAGAGAAGGAATACTTGCGCTGTCCGGAGAGCTGTTGGTTGTGATCGACGGCAAAACGGTGCTCATTAAAGCGCCACCGAAGTAATCACGGCCGGGATGAGAATGGAACTATGCGAAAGACGATATTTCTTACGTTAACTCTGCTGCTGATCGTAACGAGCACGCGGGCCGACACCTACAGCACGTTTGTCAGGACGGAATACTACTCTGCTAACCGGGACTATTTTGTTGTGGTGACAGAGAAACAGCTCGCCACGATGTATCGTGTTGAATCCCGCGGCCCGCGGCGTTTGTGGACTCACGTTCTTCCCCAACTGCCCGGCCGCTTGCTGGTGACAAATGACGGCAGCCGAGTTGCACTGATCGATCGTTACTACGGCAACGGTCACAATCCCAACACGCCGGCCGTCCTCTGGTTCAATGAAAACGGGAACGAGATCGCGCGCCATCGCCTGGCCGACCTCGCCGATCTCTCCCGGGTGATCATGACAATTTCGGCGTCTCACTGGTACAGCGAGATCACCTTCACACCGGATGAAAGCGCACTCGTTATTGAAACCGTGGTTGCCAAACGCGACCGCGCGACGTGCTCGCACGTCAACTCAGCGGCAGAGGCTGACGAGTGCGGCAGATCAAAACCTCACGAGCAGCTTCGCTTCGAGACCGCAAGCGGCAAACTGGTCTCCCGTACAGCTTTGATGCCCTAAAAGTCGTTGACAAGATTTGCAGAATGGACAAGATGGTTCTACTTTCTTTTTGTGAAATCACTCACCGTTAACATGTAGTTTAATCATTGACAAACAGCGTTTTGCCTCACTATTATGCCTAGGCGGGTCATTAATGTAGGGTAAAGTGGGCCGCCAGAAGCTGCTTGAATCCGTCTGAAACGAGCGAATCCCCTATAAAACCTTTCCCTCAGTCTCCTTCACAAAAGCTGACTTGAGCCTACCACCCCAACCCTAGAGGAGTAACGACACATGTTCAAATTTACCAAGGGCATACTATCGGCCCTGGCAATTTCGACCTTGCTCACCCTGAGCGCGGTGGCCACGTCTGCCCAAACTACCGGCAGCGTCACGATGAACGCGACAGTCTCGAATTTTGTTGAATTGACTTCCGGCGGAGCGGTCACGCTCACCGGTAATTCCGGCGGCAGTGTTATCACCGATGGAACCGCCAACAGCCCGCTCGCAGTGGTTGTTAACCTCGGCGAATTAGGCCCGAGCAATGCTAATAATTTTGTGAAGTTGAGCGTCCCGGTCCGGCTTCGCAGCAACGTAGCCTATCAGCTCAACATGGTCAGCAGCGTTGCCGGCGCCGGCGCAACGGCCTTCAGTCTTAAAGATACGGACGTCGGTTTTGGTTTGACTCCGGCCGCGCGGCCGGCGAACCTCGCGACGGGCGTCGATACCAATGCAACGCCGGGCGATCCGACCGTCGCTGGCAGCACGGACGTCGACGGCCGCTGGGTCTTTACCGGTCCGAATTCCACGCTCGGCGCCTACGCTGTTTCAGGTGCGGTTCTGAGTGGACCACGCATCAACAAAGCCGTTTCGGCTAACAGCAATACCAGCTTGACCTTCCCCGCAATCTTCGCCGTCAAGCCTCAGTTCTACGATCCCGCCCCGGCGATCACGATCACTGCGCAGTTCACGGTCGTGGCGCTTTAATCCCAGATTGTTCTCAATGACGCCCGGCCGTCAGTGCGTTTTTGACGGCCGGACGACATATTCCCGCGTTCCCCTCAAGTACAACTTATGCCCCACTCACAAATCTCTTTCAAAATAACTCTGCTCGCGATCACGTTGCTGGTCAGCGCTGCTGCATGTTTAGGGCAGTCGACAACCGGGACTGTCACCATGAGCGCAACGGTTTCTAAATTCGTCGAAATCAATTCCGGCGGCGCTGTCACTCTAACCGGCAACCTTGGCGGCGGCGTTACCACGGACGGAGTAGCCAACAGTCCCCTTGCCGTGTCGATCAATCTCGGCGAGCTTGGTCCAGGCAATCCAAACAATTTCGTAACCGCTTCAGTCCCACTCAAACTGCGAAGCAATGCACCGTATGTATTGTCAGTGAGTGCGGCCGTGACTAGTTCCGGCACGAGCACCAGCCGGATCGTCTCATCCGACATCGGTTTCGGGTTGGGAACAATCTCGAGAACGGGAACCGGCGTTAATTCAACCGGCACGGACACAAACGCGACTTCCGGCGATCCAACTCTTCCCGCCAACGGATCCGTAAACGTAACCACGGGCCGTTACCAATTCACCGGCGTGAGATCGAATCTCAGTGCATTCGCTACCGCGACGACTGCGCTCAGTGGGCCAATCATCATGAACGCAGTACCACGAAGCAATGCCAACGGTCTCACCGTGCCGGCATTCTTTGCGGTCAAACCTCAGTTTTTCGAAAACGGCACCACCACTATCTCAGTCACTTTCACTGTCACGGCGCCATAATGAAACTTCGCCACTCATTTCTCACGCTCCTGATCCTCCTCGCTGTTGCCCCGGCGGCTTTCGCACAAGCGTTGGACATCAGCAGCGGTGGTCAACCAACGATCACTGGCGCGTTGAGTGGCAGCGTAACCGGAAGTGCGAGTGTGACGACCGATCTGGTGGTGACTATCAACTTTGGTGAAGTATCTCCGCTAAATACGAATGCGATCGTGAAAGTCGTCGTGCCGATCGCGGTTCGCAGCAATCAACCTTACCAGGTTTCAGTGACGCGCTCCGGCCTAACGAACGCAAACGCAGAAGCGATACAAGCAGCGGATGTGGGCTTCGGTCTTCAGGACATGCGTCAACTCGGCGGCGCCGGGAAAGTTTGTAATCAAAGTACTCACATCATCCGCTCGCCCTTCGACAACGATCCTGCCAATTCCGTAACAGTAGGCAGCAACGGCCGCGTTTCTTACTCATCGTCGCTTGCGAATCTATCCGGCTCGACTGTCATTCTCAGCGGTCCGGAACTATCCAAAAACAACAGTTCGAAACGCCAGCAAAGCGATGGCTACGTGTTTGACGCCATCTTTACTTTGACGCCGCAATTCTTCGCCGCCGGCGTTTCTTCCGCCACTCTCATCTTTACCATTTCGCCTGGTCCAAACGTGCCCTGTTGAAAGGTTCTCAAGATTGATGTCACCAAATATCTCGCGATTAACGGCGGTTGTATTTCTGTTTTTTGTGACTGTGGTTTGCGCACACGCGCAAAGCCCAATGCCCGAACCGGCGACGCAGCAACGTGGCAACGGCATCTCGCTCGCTCCGGCGCGGCTGGAATTGGAAATGCAACCCGGTTCGGAAACAACAGTGGTCGTCAATCTCGACTATCACAGCACGAGTGAAGACTCACAACCCGTGCGCATCGTCGCGAGCTTGAACGATTGGACTATCGATCGCGATGGACAGGTGCAGTTTTCCAGAGCCAACACGCTGCCAAACTCGGCGAGTTCGTGGCTGATCTACAGTCCCGCTGAAACCACCGTGATTCCCGGGAATCTGCACGCGATCAGAGTCACTGTTTCAGTACCAAAAGACGCTACACCTGGAGATCATCTGACGGCGCTGATCGTCGAACAGCGTCCCGACAACATCAAGCTCAATCAGAATCGCCGGCAAGTGGTGATTCGCTATCGAATGGCCGCGGTGTTCTACATCAAGGTGCCGCAACTCCGTCGCGCCGGTTCGTTGGAAAGCCTGCGTGCCGAGGCGACTGCCGATCAGGTAGTCGTAACTCCCCTGCTGAAGAACGCGGGCAACAGCGTCGTTCGCCCGCTTACTTCGTTGAAGGTGACTGACAATGCGGGCGTGGCGGTCGCGGAGTTACCACAAAAAGAATCGTTGCCGTTGCTCGGTGGTGCTGAACTGGCGCAACCGGTGGTGCTGGAAACACGGCTGGCGCCGGGAACTTACACCGTTAAATACCGGATAGATTTTCAGGACGGGACTAGACCGACTGAAGGGATCACTGAGTTAGTGGTGCCGCAACGAACGTCAGTTGGACCAACGAACCCGGGGCTGTCTGCGGCTGCAAACGAATGAGCACGGTTATTTGTAAGGCGTTGTTGGGAGAGTTGAGTGTTCCGCCGAGCGAAACGCGTGGTCCACTCACGAGCAGCAGATCGCGGACAGATTCCGGATCAAATTGCTCGGGTACGTGCAGTCCGTTAATCGCCGCCGGTGACACCAAACTTCCGGTGGCGCGCACGCCGGCTACTGATAGTTGAGCCAGTGAATCGGGTGATTCGACCGTCGCGGAGATTTTGAAACTGCTATTTGAACGCACGAGCAAAGGCACGCGAATAACCGGAGCTTTAGCAGTTATGCGCACCGTGTTGCCGCTCGTCACCACCTCCGCGTCAACGTCACCGTGAGTAAAATTCGGGGCCACCGAAAGAGCCACGGTTTCGCTGACGTTCGCTTGCATTGTCACGCGTCCTGTTTGCGCCTTCACACCGGCGGGCACAAGAAACACGACCACAATCAACGTGAAGACCAGACCACAAATCAGCCTTGTCCGTCTCGGCGGCATCAAGTGAGAAAACTCCCTGATTCAGATTTCCGCGACTTTATAACACAGCGCCACACTCTCCAGGAAAAAATTCCCGCCCCAAATTCCCCATGCACATCGCGCTTCGAGTTGCTGTGTTCGTAATTATCGGCCTTTTGGCGATGAGGCAATCGACCGTAGTAACTCTTGGCAACGTCCGTGCCTCGGCGAAGTCGAACCAGGAAACGTCGGTAATCATCGTCAACGAACGTGCACTTGTCGGGCCGAATAGTTCGGTGCAGATGCGTGGTGGACGGCTGTTTCTTCCCGTTGCAACCATCGCGCACGCACTCGGCGACACGTTCAGCGTCGATCCGGCAACACGGATCGTGACAGTTCGCCGGCAGACCGGCACGACCGCGATCTTCAATGCTCCGCTGAATGAAGTGCGCGAGAATGGCGCTGTGATTCTCACGGTTTCGGGCACCGCCGATTTAATCTTTCCGCCAACGCCAAACGAGCTAATGCTTCCCGCCGAAATCGTGGCCGCGCTTCTCGACGTTACCGTCCGGCGCGACGAAAAGAACGCGATCGTCATTACTCGTAAACAGATTCAAGCGGACACGATTCGTCCCGGCGAGAAACATGCACGCTGGGAACTCTTTCAGCTCGAATACGATTACAACTACTCGCGCTACAGTGAAGCCGGCGATCATAGTTTGGTGATCCGTGGCGCCGGCCGCGTCGGCGACGCACGATTGACCTTTATCGCAAACTCAGTAATGGGCGTGACGCGCAATTCGTCTCGTCCGAGTCTGCAAGGTGGAACTGTACGACTGGACCGTCCCAATGGTCAGAGTTTTGTTGGCGGCGAATTTGGTACTGGCACAGACGTAGAATTTCTCAGCGCGGCGGTCCGCGGCGGGCTCGTTCAATTGCCTTTCAATCGCGTGCGGCTCGATTTCTTCGGCGGGCAAACAACTTCCGGAATACCCAAATTCGATTTGCGTCCAAATTCCTTCTCGCCGCTCGCTGTCCGTTACGACACGAAGATCTTCGGAGCGATCGCCACCACTGCTACAGAAACTCCTCGTCAACGCGACTTCACACTCTCCGCGGGCGCGATGCACTTCGGAGGTTCGAGCCGCAAAGGAAACATGGCCGCCGGTGGTCTCAAGTACGTTTCCGGTCTGAATCGTTTTCAGGCTGACGTCGCGGTGGGCCAATTCTCCGGCATCAATCGTGATGGGACGTTAACAAAAGGAACCGGCGCCGCGGCCACGTTCACCGGTTCTTACAACCTGACGGACGAAGTGCTCCTGCAAGGTCGTTATAGTTACGTGGGCCAAACGTTTCTGAGTCCGCAAAGTGGAATACACACGCCGACGAACGCGGCCGCGGCCGGCGTCAGTTGGCAACCACGGCGTTGCTTTACAGCAGGGTTGAGCGGAAGCACTGCGACGACACCGGGAAGACGTGGTGAATTTAATCGCTACGTAACCGCGAGCTTGAGTCTCGCGCCGGACAATTCCCTGCCCGCTCTTTTTATTTCCCACACACAGAGCGGCACAACGCAACTCAGAAACTCTCAGTTCACATTGATCACGGCAACGAAGAAGATCAACCGCTGGAATATGTTCTTCAACGGTTCACGCATCAAGACATTTGGCGCGACGGCTCTCAACGCACAGTTTGGCGGCAACATCAGGGTCAATGAAGTGAATGCACTCGAGGTTAGCCAGGCTTTCGGCAGTCAAGGCATTTTGAATGGCATAGCCACGTGGCAGCTTTCTAATCTGTTTCACAATCGTCTCGGCTTGAGTGCCGGATTGGGTTACACACGAAGCGATAGCGCTCCCTTTCAGACGTCGCAACATCTATCGGGATCTCTCAAGTTGCCACGAAGCAGCACACTGCAATTCAGCTACTTGAAGACACAAACCGGCACCACTGCTTTGCTCACTTTGCGTGGCTTGTTCTTCTCTTCCAGACGGGCCGAACGCGCGATCAATGGATCACTCGCGGAGTTGAATTCCTACGGCGTGGTTTCCGGCCGCGTCTATCAGGACGTGAACCTCAACGGACGATTCGATCCGGGTATCGATCAGCCACAAGCAAACGCCAAGGTTCGTGTCGATGGGAGCCGCTACGTTGTTTCAGATGTCAATGGCAACTATCGAATCGAAAGCATTGCCCGCGGCGAACACACGGTCTACCTCGACCTCTTGTCCGTGCGTGCCGATCTGACGTTACTCGATAACACGCAACAGCTCATCGCGCTCAATTCGAATCGGGACGTTATGGTCGACTTCCGCGTGGTACGCACCGGACGCATCACCGGAATCGTGTGGATGGATGTGAATAACAATGGACGCCTGGATGAGGCGGAACAGCCGTTACCAGACGTACGCGTTGTAACGGGCAGCGGCCGCGACACTCTCACCGATGAAAAGGGTTACTTCATCATCGGTGACTTGCCACCCGGAGAGCACATCGTGCTCCTGGACGAGAAGACCATACCGGAACAAACGCAATCCGTTACTGGTTCACAAACCGTGAAAGTCGCCGCCGGCAACGAAACAGTTACAACTTTTCCAGTCGCTCCATTACCGGACCAGATCAGAAAGTTCCCAAAGCAATAGCTACTCTCCAGGAACATCGCCGTAACCGTCACGCAAATGCACCGGCACAGTTTTCGACTTCCGCAGCCGCAGGTTCAACATCTCGACGAACACCGAAAACGCCATCGCAAAATAGATATAGCCGCGCGGAATATGCTGCTCCAGACTTTCCGCAATCAGAGTGACGCCGATGAGTATCAAAAACGCGAGCGCGAGCATTTTTATTGTCGGATGTTTTGAAACAAAGCGGCCGATAATGCCTGAAAACGCCATCATGAAAAGAATGGCAATGACGACCGCGGCGATCATGATTCTGAGGTCGGAAACCATTCCCACCGCCGTGATCACGGAATCGAGCGAGAACACGATATCCAGCAACATGATCTGAATGATCACGCTGACAAAAGAAGAGAAAACTTTGGCGCCCGCGTGTCCTTCCTCACCCTCTAGCGAACCGTGAATCTCATGCGTCGATTTGGCGATGAGAAACAGTCCGCCGAGGAACAAGACGAGATCGCGTCCGGAAACTTCCTCTCCGATAACAGAAAACAAAGGAGCGGTCAGCCCGATCACCCAGGCGAGGGAAAAAAGCAGTATCACGCGCATCAACAGCGCGAGGGCTAAACCGATATATCGCGCCTTCGCCTGCTGTCCGGCCGGGAGTTTCCCCGCCAGGATCGAGATAAACACGATGTTATCGATGCCGAGCACAAGCTCGAGCACCGTCAGGGTCGCAAACGCGATCCACGCCTGAGGATCTGAAAGAAGCTCCATTGACACCTCGTTAAAGTTCTCGGGATTAAACCGACCGCCAACTTAAAAGCTCGTTAGTCTACGGTACTCATGGCTCATAGGAAAGAGGTACAAAGACAACGGGCTTTGCCTGAAGAGCCTTCCCAGCGAATTACCGAAAAACCGTTGAAATGGTTTTCTGTGTAACGTTCAGTACTTAGGCACCCGGCTTGAAGCCCGGTGTGCATGAGATGAAAGTGAACTTTTTGAACGCTCCCTAGTATATAACTCCACCTTCCTCAACGTTGGTTCATATCAGCACTAGGAGTCGGGGAGTATCGAATGTTGAATTCTACGTTGCAAGATCTGCGCTATGCGTTCCGGGCTTTGCTCAAACATCGCAATTTTACGGTGGCGGCACTGCTGACGCTCGCATTGGGTATCGGCATAAACACAGGCATCTTCACGTTGCTCTATTCGGTCGCTTTCCGGCCGCTGCCGGTCAAAGACCCGGACAGCGTGGTGAGCGTCTTTCAAACTTTCGAGGGTGAGTTCTCGCGTCAGGTTGAAGGCAACGTCGAGCTGCTTTCCTACCCCGAATACCTGAACTATCGCGATCGCGTCAACGGCTTCTCCGGTTTGATTGCCTCGGCGGACACGGCCCTTTACCTGGGCAGTGACACCGTCGAAAGAGTCAATGGACTACTGATTACCGACAATTACTTTTCGCTTCTCGGCGGCGCCAGCGCTCTCGGCCGCACTTTCTTCGACAAAGAATGCCAGGCGCCTCTGCAATGTCCGTTCGCTGTAATCAGTCACGATTTCTGGCAGCGAAGATTCGGCTCCGATCGAAATGTGATCGGCTCTTCACTGACGCTGAATCGCCAGAGCTTCACGATCATCGGAGTCGCGGCGCGCGATTTTCGCGGCGCTGAGATCGGCGTTCCCGACGTTTGGATTCCGGTAACGATGGAACCGGCCGTGAAGCCCGACAGCAAGCTGCTGCCGCTTCCAAACGTTAGCTGGCTAACTGTGTTTGGACGATTAAAAGACGGCGTCTTGATCCCGCAGGTTCAAGCGGAGATGCAACTCGTTGCCGCACAGATGGACCACGAGTATCCCGGAAGAAGATCGGTTATCAACGTCATGCCGGGGTCGTATCTCAATTCCCCCGAGGCGCGCGGCAAGGGAACGCCGATCGCGATCCTCGTGATTGCCGCTGTTGCGCTCGTGCTGTTGATCGCGTGCGCAAACGTATCGAACCTGATGCTGGCTCGCGCTGCCGCACGGCGAAAAGAGATCGCGGTACGTTTGGCGCTCGGTGCGAGCCGATGGCGGTTGATAAGGCTACTGCTGACCGAAAGCCTGTTGCTCGCGATCCTCGGTGGTGCCGCCGGTTTGCTGCTCGCATTCTGGTTACCGCCAATCGTGTTGTCGGCGATTCCGGAAGTGGGTCTCGACATCAACCTGAAACCGAACACAACAGTCTTCGCTTATGCATTTCTCATTTCGCTCATTACCGGTGTCGTCTTTGGACTCGCGCCCGCAATCGAGTCTACTAAGTCGAACCTGATCGTTTCGCTGAGAACTACAGGAAGCAGGCCACGCGTCATGCGCTCACACTTGCGTAATCTGCTCGTGATCGGCCAGGTTGCGGTTTCCCTCGTGCTACTGATCGGCGCTGGTCTGTTGGTGCGCGGACTACAGCAGGCCCAATCCGCCGACCTCGGGTTCGATCAAAAGAACCTGCTGGTTTTATCAATGGACCAGGCAACACAGGACGAAGCGCGCACGGCAACTCTTTACGCGCAACTCTCCGAGAGGCTGAAGGCTTTGCCGGGAGTGGAGTCGGTGAGTCTTGCGGGAGTCGTTCCCTTTGCCGGCGTGCGTGAGGCCGCGATCGAGATCGAAGGCCACGAAGCCACACCGGCGCTAACCGCAAATTCAAACATCGTTTCCGCTGAATACTTTCACACGCTTGGAATTCCTATTCTGCGCGGCCGTCCATTCAGCGAAGCGGACCCGCTCAGTCAATCGGCAGTGGTCAGTCAGGCGATGGCTAATCGTTTCTGGCCCGGCGCCGATCCGATTGGCAAGCGCTTCAAAGAGAGCGGTGGCACGTCGTACGAGATCATCGGTGTCGCCGCGGACATAAGCAGCAAACGCGTTGGTCAACTCGATGGACCACTCTATTACACGCCCGCCTCGCCACGCGACCTAACCGGTCTGAGTTTCGTGTTGCAAACAAACGGCAACCAGACTGCCGGCGCTGTGAGAGAGTTGGGCCGTTCATTGGACAAAGACGCTGTCGTGACAGTGGAACCGCTCGAAGAAAACGTAACGCGCATGTTGGAACCGGAGCGAATGGGAGCGTGGTTCGCCGGAACAGTCAGCCTTCTCGCGTTACTGATCGCGGCAACCGGTATTTACGGCATGCTTTCGTGTCACGTGGCCGAGCGGACCAGCGAAATCGGTATTCGCATGGCACTCGGCGCACAAAGACGCAACGTGCTACTGCTCATCGTGAGCGACGGAATGAAGCTGGCGGCGATCGGCGCTGTAATCGGAATTGTTGCGGCAATCGCGTTGACAAAGGTTATGAACACGCTGGTCTTCGGTGTTGTCTCGACCGATGCCGTGACTTTTGCCGCGGTTTCGATCGGCGCACTCGCGGTGGCCTTCTTCGCGTGCTACATCCCGGCGCATCGTGCAACGAAAGTCGATCCGCTGGTGACGCTGCGAAACGAATGAAACCAGCGCGCGTCAACGCGCACGTTCGTGCCGGAGATAAGCGAGGGTGAGAAAGACGGCGGCAAGAGCAAGGCAGTAGAGCCGGGAGACGAGTATTGTCTGGTTAGCAAGATCGGGATAGGTCCAGAGCTGATAGAGCAACGGGTTGTAGAGCCAGTGGTTATGACCCGTGCTGTATAAATAGACGAGTCCCGCGCTGGTGCCGATCGCCACCACGTAAGCGAGATACTTGTTCCGCAGCAGGATATTCAACGCAACCACAAACGCAGTCGCGAAGACGATGCCGGGCACGAGCACTACGCCGTAGACTCGCAAGTAAGCTGAAAAATCAACCGGCGTATGACCTCTCACAAGCTGGATCGTGATCGCAGTTAGACCAACCAGGACTACCAACGAAAGCGCCAACACGATCGTCGCGAGAAACTTTGAAAGTAGTAAGACACAGTTCGGCGCCGGCGTGGACCACACGACCGGTTCGATCTTCACTTCTCGATCGCGATGCATCGCTTCGCCGGTGTAGAACACGATCATGCCCACCAGAAACAGCAGCAGCGTTTTGGCCGTGCCGCTCGCATAGGTGACTGAGTACGCGATCCCGGGAACCACGCGATAAAAAGCGAGATCGAAAATAGAAAGGACGATCGCCAGTGGGGCTATGACGATGAGGCTTCGCTCGGTTCGAAGCAGTCGAAACTCAACACCCAAGGCCGCAAAAATGTTAGCCCGAGTTGTCGCTGGACCTCGCGCTAGGTTGACCTTCGGAAGTGTCACGCGATCACGAGCTTCGTTGGCTGTGTCGAGAGGTTCGTATAACCCACCGCCGTCTAAAGTGTAAGGAACTCTTTCGGCTGCAGACGTAAGCCTCAACACTGTCATTTCGCCCGAAGTCTTCGATCGTTCGGTGATTGAGAACCGATGATAAATGACGAACAGAATCACGGCCGACACGACGATCATCCACGAGCGGTTCGCGTACGCCGCCACGCTGTAGCTAACCACATACTGATTTACGACATCCGCGCTGCTGCGCCAGAAATCAGGGCCTTGTTGTGAAGCAAGACCCAACGGATCGGTAAACACTCCGACCATTCCAGGCAGGCTTTTCGCCGCTAGCAGATACGTAATATAGACCGGGTAAAAACACGCAGCGAGGCCATAGACTATTTTTGCATTGCGGCTAAGCGTTCCTACGGCGAAATAGAACACCGCCAGCACCAAGTGAGAAATGACCACCACGAAAAAGAAATGCTTGACGTAAGGAACGACGCTCAGAGGCAGCGTAACCATGCCCGAAAACGGTACCCACTGAAGCAGAAACAACGTGATCGCAAACGCTGCTTGACAACAGACGAGCACAAAGAAGTTGCCAAAGAATTTGCCCAACAGATAAGAGCCACGGCCGATGGGTTTCGAAAAGATCAGTGGATACACATCGAACCGAAGATCTCTTACCACCGGATCGCCCATGATGACCGCATTGAATATCGGCAGTCCCAAAATGAACGAGAAGCCGGCGAGGTTTCTGTGAATGTAAAAATCGCTGTTAGTGGCCCAGCCGTGCGCCACCGCCGGCCCCCAGCCCCACCACAAAATCGCGTTCGCGCTAAACAGCATCATCAACGCATACGGAGCAACGCGCTTGGTGCTCAGCAATACCTCGTTCGTGAAGACCGCGGCGAACGGAGTGTGAAAGGGATTTCTCATCGATTCACGAGATCGAAATAGTAGTCTTCCAGAATCGGCGCCGCTTGATTGAACTCTTCACTCGGTCGCCGATCTTTCGCGATCACTCGCACGCGGGCCTGCCCATCGAACATCCGGGAAGAGATCACATTGAACTCAGACTTGAACGTCGCGAGTTGCTCGCGTGGCACAGTCCCCTCCCAGATCGATCCTTTCAGTTCGTCGACTGCCTGACGTGGGGTGCACGCGGAGAGAATCTTTCCCTGCCGAATGATCGCCATGCTGGTGCACAGGTTAGAGACGTCGGACACGATGTGAGTGGAAAGAATTACTACCGTATTCTCGTTCGCCGTTTCCGAAAGCAGATTATGAAATCGAACGCGTTCTTCCGGATCGAGTCCCGCCGTTGGTTCGTCGACGATGATTAGCCGCGGTTCGCCGATGAGCGCTTGAGCGATGCCCAGACGCTGGCGCATACCTCCGGAAAATCCACCCAGTCGCTGCGTGCGTGCAGACCAGAGATTGACTCGCTCGAGCAGCGCAGCGATTAAAGCGTGACGTTCTTTCCTGTTGGTAACGCCCTTGAGCTTCGCTAAATAATCAAGCATCTGCCAGGCGGTGAGCGTCGGATAGAGACCAAAGTCTTGCGGCAGGTAACCGAGCACTCGACGCGTGTGGTCTTTGCGCGTCAGCAAGTCAAAGCCGTTCATTTGGACCATCCCCGAATCAGGTTCCAGCAGCGTCGCGACTATCTTCATCAGAGTTGTCTTACCCGAGCCGTTTGGTCCGAGTAAGCCAAAGACGCCGGGAGACAGATCCAGGTCGACGCCCCCGAGCGCTCGAACACCGCTCGAGTAAGTCTTGGTCAAATCTCTGATTACGAGCATTCAGACTCTCCCCTAGATAATCTTGGGGCGGAGATTAACGAGCGCCCCCTAGATTGTCAAGGTGACGGTCACACCTAATGGCCGCAAATGAGAATGGAATGGAGCAAAAAGGAGAAAGAGCCGGATCGTTACTACCGTTACGGTACCAAGTATGAAATTAGCAATATTGATAGGAGCAATAATAGTAATGAGCCAAACAGCAATTTCAGCAGTCGATCCGGCAACAGATCCAAACATCGATCCGAAGATTCGCGCTTTCCTAGTGGAACTAAACAAAGACCCGAGTCCGTTTTGGGAAAAGCCGGGACCTGAAGTGCGCGCGACGTTAACCGCGCTCCAGGCGAAAACACCGGTCGACATGTCGGGCGTGATCATCGCGAGCAGGACGATCTCGCAAGGAGACCGAAACGTTAAGCTCTACATCGTCAAGCCACAGAAAGTACAAGGTAAGCCACCAGTAATTCTATTCATTCACGGTGGTGTCTGGATTGCCGGCAACTTCGAGAATCATCAACGTCTCGTACGCGACCTGGTCGTAGGCACGGGCGCCGTTGCGGTGTTCCCTGAATACACGCCCATTCCGGACGCAGTCTATCCGACCCAGATTGAAGAGAACTACGCTGCCGCAAAGTGGGTCGCCGAGCACGGAGCGGAGATCGGAGTTGATGGTAGCCGTATGGCTGTCGTTGGCAATTCCGTCGGGGGCAACATGTCGACTGTCGTCGCGATGATGGCGAAAGATCGTGGTGGACCGAAGATCAGTTTTCAGGTGCTCCTGATTCCCGCCACTGACACTGATTTCGAGACTGAGTCGTATCGCAAATTTGCCAACGGGCGCTTTCTGGCGCGAGCGTTTATGCAGTTCGGCTGGAATATCTATGCGCCTGATGCGAAGACGCGCAAGGAGCCATACGCAGCGCCGCTTCAGGCCAGTCTCGATCAATTACGCGGCTTGCCGCCCGCGCTCGTCATCACCGCGGAAAATGATCCACTACGCGACGAAGGTGAAGCCTACGCGCGGAAGCTCAAGGAAGCGGGCGTTGATGTGACGGCTACGCGATACAACGGAATGATTCACGACTTCGTTTTGCTTAATGGTATTAACGACGTCGCGGGTGTTCAGGCAGCACTTCGTCAAACATGTGACGAGATCAAGAAGCGTCTTTAGCCACAAAGAGGCACAAGAAGCACCTCTTGTGCTTCTTGTGGCTCTCACCTGGCGGTCCACGATCCTTGAGCAACCAGCGGTACGTACGAATCGAGGCCGTCAGGCCGGAAGTGGATCGTCCGTTCCTGTTCCGCGCTCATGTAAGCAGTCATCAGTAGCTCTGTAACTTCGAGACCGTCGTAAAAACTTTCTTCCGGCTGCCGGCCGTCGAGGAAACATTGAACAAAATAACGATCCTGTGCCTCGTAGCCATACTCGGCGGCCTCGTTTCCCAACACCGGCATCAATCCCTGTTCGGCATTCTGCTTTTCAACGAGGTCTTCACCCGCGGCGCCCTTCACCTCACGGCTCAAAAACAACTTCAATCCACTATCGAGCGAGTTCATCGAAAGTGAGTATTCCGGACCAAGCACTTCAAGCGATAAACGCAAACCTGGTCCAACGTAGCTCCACGAAGTCGTCACTTCTACAATCAGCGGATTGTTATCCTCGTCAACGTAATTAATTGTGGCGCGCGCAAAATCTTCCGCCGGCCTCGTTTTGTAATCGACTGCCGCGCCCATGTTCTGCTTGAGAATTTCTGCATACTCAGTTCGCGACCATTTCAAACTCGCGATCTGCGCCGACACCTTCAACGGCCGGATACTCGAGCGCGGTGCGCCCGGTTTGGTCAACATAAAACGCCCGACTTCAATGCTGTGACACATCATGTCGTTGAGAACACCACCGCCTTGCAGTTCACCTTGCCAGAACCACGGTGAATGTGGACCACTGTGCTCTTCGGCGGCGCGCGCAAGATACGGCCGGCCAGTTAACGCAGCCGCTCGACTCCACATGATGTCCCGCCCGCGCGTCACACTCGGCGCGAATATCTGATCCTCAAGATAACCGTGCAGCAATCCCGATTGTTCGACGAGCTGGATCATGCGTCGCGCCTCGCTCACATTACGCGCCAACGGCTTCTCACAAGCAATTCCGATCAGCTTGCCCTTGCCGGCTTCAAGCGCATTGCAGATCGCTTCCATGTTCTCGACGCGTTGATGATTTGGACCACACAGCCAGACGCAATCGATCTCCGGCGCGGCAATCATCTCTTCAATCGACTTGAAGGCCCGCGCATCTCCGACACGAAGCTCTCTGGCTCTCGCGGCTGTTGCCTCGGCGTGCGTCGTGTTTGGGCTATAGACACCGAGCACATCCGCATCCCGAACGCCGCGCCAGGCTTCAAGATGAAACCTCGCCACGAATCCGCTACCGATGAATCCTACTCCCAGCTTGTTTTTGGTCATAATTTTACGCGTTTTGTGATTTGCCTGGCCGGGCCCAATTCTACCAGTGGTTATCTTAATTAACCTCGGGTAAAATTTGCTGGCAGTCTGGCTCCTTACACTCGACAGAGGACGCGGTCGTACACTGTCGATGTCTCGCACGGCCGAATCGCTTTACGCAACAACTCGGTGACTGAGGGTAAAGAACCATGTCGAGAGTCAAAGTTTCCCTGCTATCTATAGCTACTCTTTGTGCGTGCCTTTTTCTTTTGCCCGCAACGGTCTTCAGCCAGTCCAAACCCGAGCCGAGCGGCGACGCACAGGACGTTATCAAGTTTGATACTTCGCTGGTTCAAACCGACGTGATGGTCTTCGACAAGAATGGCAAGTTCGTCGATGGCCTGAAACCGGAACAGTTTCAGTTGAAGATCGATAAGACGCAGCGGGAAATATCCTTCTTTGAATTGATCAAGTCCGGCGGCGTGACCAGCAAGCGCGAAGAAGTGACGTCTGACGCGCCGGTCGAAGCGAAGTCGGGCGACACAACTAAACCTGATACTCAGCGGCGTGCCGTCATCTTCTTCGTCGACGATCTCCATCTGGCGCCAGACAGTTTGGCCAGAACCCGAAAGGCGTTGCTCGACTTCATCGATCGTGGCATCGGTGACGGAGATTTGGTGGCCATCGCTTCACCCAGCGGACAAATCGGTTTCCTGCAACAGTTCACCGCCGATAGAGCAGCACTGCGCTCAGCAGTTGCGCGTCTTAACTATCGCACGAACACAAAAACAGACATGCTACAACCACCCATGTCTGAATACATCGCGATGAAGATCCGCGAGGGCGATGAACAGATGATGACCTACTACATCCAGGAGATTCAAAAGCAAGCCTGTTTTCGCGCCGGCAACCAAACCATCTGCACGATCTCTCCGCAGGCAGCCAAACAACAAGTCAGAATGCGCGCGCAGCAGATGGTGGTGGAATCCGCGCCCGCAACGGACGACACGCTGCGACTGCTGGAAGGATTGATGCGCACTGCGGCTCAGATCCCGGGACGCAAACTGGTTTTCTTTATCTCTGATGGCTTTTATCTCAACGACGTCAAAAGCGGCGCAATCGATCGGATCAAAAGAGTAACTGACGCAGCCGGCAAAGCAGGCGTGGTGATCTACACACTCGATGCACGCGGTATCGTTAGCGACTCAATCGATGTCACTAATAACAAACCGATGAGCAACGACGGTAAGTTGGCCGGCGCTACGATCGGAGAAATCTCTGCTTCACAGGACGGCCTCAATGCACTAGCGAAAGATACCGGCGGCAAGGCATTCCGCAATACAAATGCGCCCATGGCCAAGTGGGTCGAAAGCGTAATAGACGAGACGGCCAACTTCTATCTGCTCGCCTGGAAACCCGACAGCGAAGAACAAAAACGAGGCAAGTTCAAACACATCGAGATCAGCATCATCGGCCGTCCCGATCTCACCGTTCGCGTGCGCAGCGGCTATTTCAAGTCCGCGGCTCTTCCATTACTGAACCTCAAGAAAAAGTCGAACAAGGACACGGCGAAGGCGCGCGAAGAAGACATGCGTTGGGTGATCGATGCGCCTGTCTCGCAGCGTGAAATCCCGACGGTGGTAGACCTGCGTTTCGTGCAAATGCCGGGTTTCGGCACGCGCGTGATCGCGACGATCTCGATCGATGAAGAGGCCCTTTCGTTTGATCTTATCGATGGAAAGCTCTCGGCTGACGTCGATCTCGGTGGCATCTGCTACGACGACAAAGGCAAACCGATCGACAGCTTTGTGGGCCGTCTGCGTATCTTTCCGCGCAGCTCGAACACCACAACGCCGGGTTCCGCGAAACAACCAAAGCGTTCGATCTACAGGTTCAGCACTCTCGTGCCGGGCGGTCTCTACCAGGTGCGCGTAGGTATTCGAGATTTAAAGAGCAGCCGCATCGGTAGCGCCATGGATTGGATCACAGTTCCCAAAATCTAGTAAGGAGAATCACCTTCCCCCATGCGAATTTTTATGACTCTCGCGCTCCTTTTGGCAGCGCTCACTTCTACTTACTCACAAACTCCTCCATCCGGCGCCGATCGCGAGAATGCGCGAACGATGCTGAACACAATCAAAAACGATCTGGAAAAGTACTACTACGATCCACAGTACCGCGGGATGAATCTCAACGAGCGATTCAAGACTGCCAGCGAAAAGATCGATCAAGCCGCATCGCTCGCTCAACTCCTCGGAATAGTTGGCCAGGTGTTACTGGATCTCGATGATTCTCACACCTTCTTTCTTCCGCCTGGACGCACTTACAGAACTGACTACGGCTGGGAGATGAAAGCGATCGGCGATCGCTGTTATGTGGTCGCAGTCAAACCTAAAAGTGACGCCGAGGCAAAGGGTCTAAAAGAAGGTGATGAGATCGTTTCGATCGACGGGATGAAACCCACGCGCGAAAACATGTGGAAGATTCACTATCTCTATCACCAGATTCGCCCGCGGCCAGGCATGCGCTTGAATGTGATCAAACCCAACGGTGAGGAACAGCAACTCGACGTCGCGGCTAAAATAGAACAGGGAAAGAAGGTTGTTAACGTCAGCGTTTATGGCCAGGGTTACGACACGGGAGACCTGATTCGCGAGGCTGAGAACGAAGCGCGGCTCAATCGCCAACGTTACGAGGAGATTGGCGACGCGTTAGTCTGGAAGATGCCCGGGTTCGATCAGGACCCGGTTCAGGTTAGAGACACCTTCGGCAGGGTCAAGAAGTTTAAGAGTCTCGTCCTCGACCTGCGCGGGAACGGTGGTGGTTACGTGGACACGCTGCTCGCACTAATCGGAAATGTCTTCGATAAGGAGATAAAGGTTGGCGACCTGAAGCGGCGTAAAGAACAGAAGGAACTGGTCGCAAAGTCGAGAGGTAATGAGGCTTTCACAGGCAAGATCGTGGTGCTGATCGACAGTGAATCAGGATCGGCGGCTGAGCTGTTTGCTCGCGTGGTCCAACTGGAAAAGCGTGGCATCGTAATCGGCGATCGATCGGCCGGCGCCGTCATGCGATCGCGAGTCTATCCACACAGTATCGGTATCGACAGATCAATTCCGTACGCCGTCAGCATAACTGACTCCGACATTATCATGACCGACGGGAAGAGCATCGAGCAC
>DATEHX010000021.1:0-30332 GCA_035279345.1 Pyrinomonadaceae bacterium
CAGGTAGCGGCCGTTGATCTCATTAAAGAGGCCCGTTGTGCAGCCGAACATAGTCGATTCCATGTAGCCTACGAATGTGTAGGTGCCGTCTGCGGCAAACGTGTAGGAGAACATTTGGCCGCGACGGTTCTTTGTCTGGCCAGTGACGGTGTTGACCTCATTGATCATTCCCAAACCGCCGGTTTTCCAGTAACCAACCACCGAACGCTGCGCGCTTGCCGTCACCGCCTGCGATACGATGATCGCGAACACCAATACAAAACCAGGTAGAGTCTTCTCCATAAGTTTCTCCGTCAAATTACTCGATCGGCGAACCGAAGCCGCCATTACCAAATAACGCGCACAAACCTATGAAAAAGTGTCAGGGAGTAGCCGGGCTCCTGCCCACAGACGCTTAGGAAAATTGCTGGACAAAACCGCAAAAGGAGTAGGTTTCTAATTTGTTTGGAAAGTGCTTGCGCTAACTGAAAAGCGGGGGAAACTGATGGGAGGGGTACAACAAGGTGCTGAACTATATAACTGCCAAGGAAAGAAGCTGAGCACGTCGACTTTGACCTTTGGTTGGTTAATCGCGTCGGCAAGAAAAAAGCTAAATCCGTAGTTATAGAAATGACTCCTCGGGTAAGACGGCATTCGAAGGAAATATGGCCTCCATCACCAAGAGACTTTCCGTCTCTACTGAGACTTCTTGCGCCCTATAAGCGTCGCGGTGAGTTTTGCATCTGCAGAAGTAGGTGACATTTCTAATTTACAAACTCTGGTGATATTTCAAGTTTTGGGTTTACACACGACCCAAAATCGCGTTGACTTTTGAGTGGTTCCGACATATCGTCCGCATGTTCTCAATCAGGGTTCTCACGGCTTCGCCTCGCAGTTCCGCCAATTTGTATGCAAACGCCTGCGATTACCAAGCGCAGAAGCCTCAAATCATCGAATAGAGCTTTAACCCGAAACGTTTTCCGAAAGTTGATCATATTGTTAGTGAGGCCTTAAGTCGAAATCGCCGACCCGCTCGCGCTTCCAGTTTTTCGAACGATAGCATATTCGATTGTCAAGAATGTTAGTTCGTACCGATGGCAGTCGCATCTACGTTGGGGACCGATTCTCGGTTTCTTTTCAACGAACGCTGCGAATTCCGGTAGACGATCAGCAATATCCGCTGCCTCCATCGCTTGGACCCTTCCACATCCACTCGGTTGAGGACTTTGCTGACACGGCTCCGGCTAAGTGGCTTAACCAAGGTGCTTTCTTTCTTCCTGTGTATCAACGAGAGGCGTTGTGGCTCGGTTTTGGAGGCGCAGACTGGAAACCAAATGCGGTGAAGGTGGCAGTCGGTGGTGTAAATGCCGTGTCGGGGACCGTTTGGGAAAAGGGTTTGAATTCAGAACCACAAGACTATCTGGTGTGCCCCGACCAACCGTGGCTCGACGGCGTCAACGCAGGTGCAAACTTTGTCAGACAGTTCGTGGCGGCGCCGCTCGGGATAGGGCACACCGTCGAAGCTCAAATCACCGGCAGAGAAGAGAGCGGCGGCATTCAGTTAGTTGTTTATGAGCCTAAACCGGGAAAGTTTCCGGAGAAACCTCCTGAACCTTCAGCGGAGTTTGGTTACGCCCTTGCTGCCGGAGTGGAAATGGGCCTGGAAGCCGGGGGTCGAATCAAGCAGAAGATCTACCCCGATCCTTATGGTATCGATGTTTGGGATCAACAGAATTCCGAGACGGTTTACGTCTACTTGATCAATAGCGAGCAGTATCGCGACATCTGTGGTCTTGAACCACCCTCAACACCAGTTAGCGCAGAAACCTATGCTGAATATGGACTGCCCTGGTTTGATCTTTACGACGAATCGATGTCAGACGTCGCCGCCCCAAAGAATTTGAGTGAGCTAAAAACGCGGGGTGATAGCGACGACTCATCGCGTTCGATTGACGCAGAAAAACTGCCGGTAAAACGACTTCACCGGCCCCAGAGTAAAAAAGAATCTTAATTGAGAGTCAAGGAGACTAAGTCATGAGCAACGAACCAACTGAGCCAAGAGTTTGCCTCGACGTGATCGTGCCAAATGATGGCTTCGAACTCGCAATGACAAATATGTGGAGCAATGGGAAACGCCTGCGGGTGCATTTCCTCGGCGGAAGCTCGTTTCTCCGCGGGAAAGTGAAAGAATACGCGAAGAAGTGGGAGCCTCATGCCAACATTACATTCGATTTTGTAAATGATCCCACCGCTGAGATTCGCGTTTCCTTCATAATGGATGGGACCTCGTGGTCGGCGGTCGGCACCGATGCTCTCAACACCAAGTGGTTCCCGGAGGGCAGCGCCACGATGAACTACGGTTGGCTAAAAGACAATTCTGACGAGCAGGAATTTTCTCGCGTCATCGTCCACGAGTTTGGACACGCGTTGGGTTGCATTCACGAACATCAGAATCCGGCAGGTGGAATTCCCTGGAACAAAGATGCCGTGTATCGCTACTACGCAGACCGCGGCTGGGACAAAGAGCGTGTAGACCAAAATATCTTCCGCAAGTATGAATTGGACCAGTCGAACTTTTCCAAATTCGACAAAGAATCGATCATGCTTTATCCCGTCCCCAAAGAGCTGACTGATGGAAAAATGGAAGTCGGCTGGAACCGTAATCTCTCGAAGATGGATAAAGAGTTCATGGCGAAAAAGTATCCCAAAAACTAGGGGTTCCTATGGCCACAACACAGTTGACCGGTCAACAGATCGGAACGCTTACCGAAGTTTTGCAGAGTGCCTTTAATCCAGGCACCTTTGGGTTGTTGCTCCTGCACCGGCTGGACAAGCAGGTCTTCAATCTTGCGCCGATGGGTTCTACTTACGAGGAGACCGTTTCGGCGGTCATTCAGAGAGCCAACATGGAGGGTTGGTGGGACACACTCGTGTTAAAGGCGCGCGAAGTAAATCCCGGTAACCCAAAGCTGCTCACCTTCTCGCAACAGTTTGGTCTTAGCTCGATCGATCAGACGATTACTCGTCAGGAGCTCGAGCGGATGATCAAGCCGCAGAATCCATTACTGGACGTTAACGTTTGGCGAGAAGAGCTAGGCCAGCTCGAGGCCCAGATCTGCCGCATTGAGTATGGAACTGAACGGGGGCGGAGCGTTATGGGGACCGGGTTTCTGTTCGGCGGGCCGAGCTTAGTGATGACCAACTATCACGTCATGGAACCTCTCATAAAAACGAGGCTGGATCAGACGATGGCGGATGGAGATAGCGCGAAACCGGAGAACGTGCTGTGCCGGTTCGACCACAAACGAACAAAAGATGGCCAGGAGGCTAATCCCGGAGTGACGTATGGACTGGCGACTGATTGGTTCATCGACGCCAGTGAAACTTTTCCGCTGGATCAAGAAGCGCCGGCCGATCGTTTGGATTACGCTCTCATCCGCCTTGCCTCGCCCGCGGGCCGGGACACTATTGGTGACAAAAGCAATTTGGCCGGGGCGAAGCGCGGTTTTATGCCGGTGCCACAGACGCCGTTTCTTCCCGCGCCTGGTTCGGGCCTTTGTATTTTGCAGCACCCAAGCGGTGGGCCGATGAAACTATCTATTGATGACGACGGAGTAATGAGTGCAAATGCAACCGGAACCCGCCTGCGCTACGAAAACAACACGGAAACAGGTTCCTCTGGCTCACCTTGCTTTACTTTCAAATGGGAGTTGGCAGCGCTGCACCATAGTGGTGATCCAAACTTTGATCCGGCGCACAAGCCAACCTACAACCAGGGTATTCCGATGACCGCCATAATTGACCTGCTCAACAAGCGGAAAATTCTGGCAAGCCTGCCTGACCAGGAGGACTAGTCATCGTTAAATGCTATGAGGCTCGCAACCTAACCACGAAAACTGAACTACCGCTTCGGAGGCCCGATCATGGAGTTAGTGCAACGAACAGATTTCATTAACGCGCTGAACAAAGATTACTCACTCTCTACACTCACGCAGTTACTGCTCAATCAGCTCGACAAGCCGATTGCGAATATCATTATTACCAACGGTATGAACTATCCGGATGTCCTTCAAACGGTGGTCCAAAAAGCAATCGAAGAAGGATGGATCGCGAACCTCGTCTACCACGCGATTACCCAGAATCCGAACGGTGTCAACCTTAAGGCCTTTGTACAGAAACACCCGGATTTTGATGCCGTCAAGGGAGCTCCAATCTCTGTTGATTGGGTCATGGCCCACACTCTGCGAGCACGAAGATATTTCATCGACCGCAAGGATCTACGCGTGGCTTTGAAAGAGCTGAGGTCATCCGATGGACCTCGCGTGCTGGTAGTCACCGGAGAGCGCGTGACTGGAAAGTCTTATACGAACGAGTTGATAGCTTTCTTAAGCGAACGAACTCCGAAGAATAAAACGATCTACATGAATCTCGATAAGTATGTTTATGAAGCACCTAACCTGACTGAAATGATCGGGCTGCAAATGGGAATGGACACCACTAAAATTCCTCAGCAGCAGGATGAGCAGAAGGCCAGATGGGTGCAACGTCTCGTTGGCTGGATACTCAATCGCGTAGTCAATCCTGGCGACACAACTTACTGGTTCGTTTTTGACGGCTTCCGCGAGCAGACCTTGCTGCCGGAAACCAAAGACTGGATCGACGAGCTTGCTGTACAGGCTGAGACCAACGTTCCGCAATGCCGCGTGGTCTTGCTTAACTACCAGGAGACTTTGCCTTTTCAGATCAGCGACTACGTCAGTCGTGAGGAGATAAAGCCGATCGGTCGAGATGAGTTGATCGAGTTCTTTGGACTGTTGAATGTTGATCACAAGGGCAACTACAGCCCTGAAGATTTGAGCAGCAAAGTCGACCTGCTCATCGCCAAAGTTGATGCAGCGATCGCCGTCAAGCCGGAAAATCAAATTGAACGGCTGCGAGTGTTGAGCAAGGCTGTAAAAGAAACTGCAGGGCTGCTTTTTGTCTAGGAGAGAACTGCTATGACGGATTCGAGCTATCCAAACGATCTACTTGCCTCAAAGCTGAACGACCTGCTGGATACTGAGCTACAAGAGTCGGATGTGCGTTGGAGTTATCGCAAAGCAGCCTCAGTGCTCTCGTCTTTCGACATGCAGAGCATTCAACCATTCGATGGCCCCGAGGGTGATCAAGATGCTGCATTGGAAAGTTTGTATTCAGAAAGTCAATTAATCCTCGACGCGAATCGCCGTCCGCGTTGGATGCTTCGCAGTGATACGCGAAGAGCGGCACTCGAGCGACTGGAGAGCGTCGATAATATTCAGAAGGCGTTGCTGAATGTTTCCGATCGGCCTAACGATCCGTTGCAGAAGATGTTGGAAGACTACATTTTTCAAAAGGCGCCGCCGTTGGAGAATCAGTCACACCAGCAACTGTTACGTACCCTACAGATTTCGGAGTGGTTGAATGGAATCGTCACCGGTGTGCCGGAGCCGCAGGTCGTCCTACATAGAATCGAAATCGAAAACCTACTGGCTTCGTTTCGTTTTCTCGTCGGCGATCACTTCAGAGGACGCACAGCGGAATTAGCCCGATTGTCGGATTATGTTGGCGTAATGGATGCGAGCAGTTTTACGACTCTGGTTACGCGCAGCTTTCGTCAGTTTTTCAGCTTTAGCGAAAAGCCTCCTCTGGTGTTGCATGGTCCAGGTGGCGTTGGCAAGTCCACTTTGCTCGCGAAGTTCATTTTGGATCACGTCATGCTGGCTACGTCTTCCTCTACTGAAACCCCGGACATTGATTCAGATCGGTTTCCATTTGCGTATCTTGATTTTGATCGTCCTTCATTAATCGCGGAAGAGCCAGTAACGCTTTTGCTTGAAGCGCTCAGACAAATGGAGGTCCAGTTTCCCAATTCCTCGAAATCTTTGAAAAAGGTTCGCGATGCATGGAATCAACGGATTGAACGCCGGACTTCACGTAGACGGCAACCAGCCGATAGCGTTGAGGGCGGGGCCTCGCGTATAGATAAACGCCACCTGTTCCTGGACGAATTTGCGGAAGAGGTCAAGCCGCTGCTCACAGGTAACAAACCGCTCTTGTTCATTCTCGATACGTTCGAGGAAGTGCAGTACAGGAGTAGCGCGTTCGTCGAAGAGGTCTTCGACTTTCTGGACTCGCTACAAAGGCGCATTCCGACTCTGCGGACAGTGTTATCCGGCCGGGCGCCAATAGAGTCGGTGAAATTCAAGACTGAAAGTCTTCCAATCTCGATATTCGATACAGAGATTGCGCAGGGCTTCCTGCAATCACATGGCATAACAGATCCTGAGCTGGCTCGCCTTGTAGCAGTACAAGTAGGCGGCAGCCCGCTCACATTGAAATTGGCCGTGGAGCTTCTGAGGCGTGAGGACCCGGGAGCCAAAGGAATCAAAAACCTGAAAACCAGAGATCGCCTTTTGAAGAAACTAGACGATGGTGCGATTCAGGTTCAGTTATTCACCAGAATACTTGAGCACATACACGATCAGGATGTAGTTAAACTGGCGCACCCGGGTCTGGTCCTGCGCCGCATTACGCCCGAGTTGATACTCAAAGTGCTGGCTGGTCCTTGCGAAGTTGATGTTCCCAACATCGAACGTGCCAGGGAGCTCTTCGCGGAATTGGGCAGAGAAGTCGCGCTTGTCTCGCAAGCTGGTGACAACGCGCTCGTTCACCGCTCCGATTTGCGAAAGGTAATGTTGGAACCATTGCGCAAAGACAAGGCCGAGAAGGTGAAGCAGATTCATCGCAATGCGATCGAGTACTACCAGACATTCGACGACGGAACTTCGCGAGCAGAGGAGATCTATCATCGACTTTCGCTTGGTATCGAGCGGCAAATTCTTGAAAGCCGTTGGGCAGACGGGGTACAGCAGAATCTCGGTAGCGCGATCGAAGAGTTACCACTGAAATCGAAGGCCTTTCTGGCTGCCAAATTAAAACTGGAAGTTGATGAGTCGGTCTGGCAAGAGGCAGAGCTGGAAGACTGGGAAACCCATGCTAGGATGCGTGCAACTGACTTACTGGCGTTGAGACAACCATTGGCAGCACTCAATATCTTGCGACAACGTCAGGAGCGAAGCTCCGGTAGCCCGCTTTTAATGCTCGAGCGGGATACGATTCTTGCTCTTTTGACGGCGATTCACAGTCATTTTTCTGTCTATCACACGGAAAAGGTGGCGACAGGCGTCACCGCCAAAAGTTACCACGCGCTGTTGTTCGCCCTGCAAGAGCTTCAACCACAAGCTAAAACTTTGGTCGAGGTGAGAAAGGAACTCAAACTTCAAACTACAGGAGCAAACGCATGACGCCGGTAAGCGAATCCGACAAACTCATCGAAACGATGCTACAGGCGTTCGACAACCGCAGCATTGAAAAAACGTTGCGAGAACGTTTGAACAAGAACATCGTTGATTTGATTCCGAACAAGGAGCTCATGACGTTTGTTGTGAAAGCAGCCGCAACAGAACGTTGGACTGAAGATCTAGTTGAGGCGGCGCTCCTCGAACAACCGGACAGTCTGGCCATCAGGCGCCTGGCCGTTTACGATCCGCTTACCGCGCTCATCGAGAAGAATAAAAAATCGGCGGGCACGGGTAGTGAGATTGCCCAAGTGGTTTCGTGTCTGCTGAGAGTCTTGAATCAAACATCACCGTCCGATATCAAGCCTGAAATATTCACTGTCATGCATCAGGACTTGAAAGATCTTTATAGTGAATACACGAAGCTGTCAGAAGGTGTCACAGCGTCCTGAGACAAGATCGAAAGTCGAGGTGGTTCAACAACACCATAATGGTCCAATTTTCCCTACTTTAGGCTGGCGATTGAAATTGGGAGGAGCTCAAGTTTCCCTCTTTGCATCGCAATGAGTGGCTGCACTTTTGGAAACGCCCTTGCGCGTTCCAGTCTTGTCATAGTAAGTGAGTCTGGCAATGTACTCGGTGCGCGTACCGCGCTTCCGTCGTTGAATGCTGGTCGAGAAATTTTTCATGTTTCCTCCGGCACGTATTCACGGCTCGCGCCACATACTCCACGAAAAATTGCGGGACAAACCGCATTTTGAAGGAGGCGAGGATCTAATTCCTTAGGAAAACTGGTGCCCCCGGCGCGATTCCAACGCGCGACCTTCCGCTTAGGAGGCGGACGCTCTATGCAGCTGAGCTACGGGAGCACACGTGAGAGGAATCGTAATGGTGAACAGGCAAAACGTAAAGCGTGGCGGTTTCCGATTCCTTGAGAATCGCCTATCATGACGAAACGTTGAAAGTTCGTGAGATCCTCAAGCTCCTCAAGAATGATGGTTGGTTTCTGATAACGTCGGTGGGCAGCCATCGGCAGTTTAAGCATCCTACGAAAAGGGGACGAGTTACGGTTGCGGTCCATCCGTCAGATGATCTTCATCCAAAGACTCTTAATAGCATCTTGACTCAAGCCGAACTAAAGAAATAGAGTCTATTCATCATGCGATACACAATGATCATCGAACCTGGCGAGCGCAACTATTCAGCCTACTTACCTGACTTGCCGGGTTGTGTAGCAACTGGTAAGACGATGGACGAATTGCGACAAAACATGGCTGAAGCCATTGAGCTTCATCTACAAGGCCTGCGTGAGGATGGACTGCCAATTCCGCAACCTACAAGCCTCGCCGACTACGTCGAAGCTGCCTAATAAACACTAAGTACTTAAGACTGATACTTAATCAACGACCGCACATCATAACCCGCCAGCTTCTCCCGGCCCGGCAGGAATTCAAGCTCCACCACAAACACCAAACCCACCACTGTTCCACCAAGCTGCTCAACCAGATCACACACAGCCCGAGCCGTGCCGCCCGTCGCTAACAAATCGTCAGCAATGAGCACGCGGTGACCGTTACCAACTGCATCGCGGTGGATCTGCAATGTGTCCTGACCATATTCCAGATCGTAAGAAATCGACGCGCACTCCGCCGGCAGTTTCTTCGGTTTGCGCACGGGCACGAAGCCGGCGCCCATGTGATACGCGAGTGCGGGTGCGAAGATGAAGCCGCGCGCTTCGATACCGATTACTGAATCTACTTTCGTCCCTTCAAATTCCGACGCCAAAGCATCAACCGTATTCCGCAATCCTTCAGGATGCTTCAACAACGTCGTGATGTCATAAAAATTAATGCCGGGTTTCGGAAAATCCGGCACTTCGCGTATTAACGATTTGAGCTGGTCCATGTTTTCGTTTGTTATCTCTCAATTCGAAATGCCGAGTACGTCCCTGTCGGCTCCAGGTTTATCTCTTCCACGTGATCGACTACCGCCCACTGTGGCCCCGCCACGAGGTCATCTTTGAAGGCCTCAACACTACTCGCCGGTCCTTCGGCCCACGCTTCAACACTTCCATCCGGACAGTTGCGCACGTACCCAACCACCTGATGCCGCGCCGCCGCGCGTTGCGCAAAGAAACGATAACCGACTCCCTGCACTTCACCTTTGATCAAAAACTTTCGCGCTACTCCCAACACGAAACTCCTACTTACACTTGAATAACTCGCCCGCCTTACCCTTCTCCAAAGTAAAGCTCTCCGTCTCGTCCGAACCTTCGATCTTCATCGTCAACGTCATCGTGTTGCCCTTGATCGTCCCCGAGTAGATCGCAGGTCTAGCTCGCGCCGCTTCATCGGCTCTCACCGGACCGCCGCGCTCAGGCGTAAAAGTACCCGGCAACTTAAACTTGCCCTCACCGTCGACCGAAAGCGGACCGGAAATCTCGCCGTGCGCGCAGTCAAACTCTAACTTCGCTAACTGCTCGCCAACGTTCATGTTGATGTGGGTTCCGCCCCACTCTCCTCTCGGAATCCCTTGCATCATTCGCGAGTACACCAACCCTGCGCCACAAAGCAGGACCAAAAGCATTACCAACAAACTGTAACGAAACTTCGGTGCATACATAACTCACCTCGCGCCGCATTGTAACGAACCAACGAGGAAGCCACAAAGAGGCACAAAACAGTTAACCAGCCCATCTTAAATCAGCTGTTGTGCTTCTTGTGCTTCTTGTGCCTCTTTGTGGCTCAGTGGCGAAACCTTTCGCCAACACCTCGCGTACTAGCCACACTTACGGGTGAGAACTCGTTCTGCTAAACTTCGCAGCCGACCTTTCATCCATTTCTGCGTAGCTCAAACTGATTTTTCGCTCTTGTTTCACGACAGGCGGTGCAGCCTGTCGTCTACGTCTATTGTTTTCAAAGTGAGGGTTCCCATATGCAACGATTAGCAGTCATCAGCTTAACCCTGATCATGGCGACAACCAGCATCCTCGCCACCAGCAAAACCTCCGCGGCGGTCGAAGCCAAACCACTCAACATTCCCGTCGTCTACTACAAGCTGCCCAACGGATTGAAGGTGGTGATTTCGGAAGATCACATCGCACCCGTCGTCACCGTCGCCGTCTATTACAACGTCGGCATGCGACTCGAGCCCAAAGGACGCACCGGGTTTGCGCACCTGTTCGAACACATGATGTTTCAGGGCTCGGCGAATGTGAAAAAGTTTGAGCACGCAAAGTTCGTCGAAGCAAACGGCGGCAGTCTCAACGGTCACACCGATTTCGACTACACCAACTACTACCAAACAATGCCGAGCAATCGCGTCGAGCTCGGCCTGTGGCTGGAATCGGATCGCATGCGTTCGCTCGACATCAGCGAAGAAAACCTGAAGAACCAGCAGGCGGTCGTGAGCGAAGAAGTACGTGTCAATGTGCTTAACCAACCATACCAATTCTTTGAATGGATCAGTCTTTGGGGAAACGCCTTCACCAACTGGAACAACTCGCACAACGGTTACGGCGAACTGTCCGAGATCAACGCCGCCACGATCGAAGACGTGCGCAGCTTTTTCAAAACTTACTACGCGCCAAACAACGCTGTGCTAACTGTCGTCGGCGACGTCGACGTGAACGACGTAAAGAAGATGGTCGAGAAATACTTCGGCGCGATCCCTTCACAACCTAGCCCCGCGCGCGCCGACTTAACCGAGCCGCCGCAAACGAAAGAGAAGCGCGTTTCGCAAACCGATAAACTCGCGAATCTTCCAGCGCTCGCAACCGGTTATCACTTGCCGCCACAGAACTCGCCCGATTTTCCCGCGATGGCGCTGCTGGTCCGAATCCTTCAGGTCGGCGAGAGTTCGCGCTGGTATCAACGACTAGTCAAAGAAAAAGCGATAACACTCGATCTCTCCGGCGGGCTCAACTACTTCGGTAACGAGTTTGATTACACCGGTCCGATGATCATGACCACGCGCACGACTTACAAACCGGGCCACACTGCCGACGAAGTGATCCGCGAAATGGACGCCGTGATTGCCGACATCGTGGCGAAGGGAGTCACTGACAAAGAGCTGTCCGATGCGAAGGTCAGTTATCGTTCCAACTTCTACGATCAATTGGAGGGGAGCATGGGCAAGACGCACCTGCTCTCGGCGCTCGCACTCTTCCGCGACAATCCGCAACAGATCAACTCGCTGTTAACGCCGTTTGAGAACGTAACGGCCGCGCAGATCAAAAGCGCGGCGGCGAAGTATCTCGTCGCGACGAACCGCACGGTGATCGATCGCGTTCCGGAAGCGAAGGCCCAACCGAAGAGCGGCCAGTAACCACAGATTCCACAGATTGAAAGGCACTCATATGAAAAAGTTACTCTCGCTTGTTGCACTAACGTTGCTGGTAACACCGGCGCTCGCGCAACAGAAAACGCCGCCAGCGCCGGGTGCGGCGCGTCCGTTGAACCTGCCGAAGATCACCGAAAAGAAACTCGCCAACGGCCTGACCGTCGTGTTGGCGCCCTTGCCAAACGTGCCGAAAGTCACCGCGGTGCTCACATTCCGCTCAGCCACCACGGCGAGCGATCGCGAAGCACATCCGGGCATCGCGCAGATCGCTGCGTCGGTCGCCAACGAAGGCACTGACACGCGCACCAGCAAACAGATCAAAGAAGAACTGCGTTCGATCGGTGGCGGCCTTTCGCTCTTCAGCGATGCCGATTCCACCGCGATGAACGCCGCTTCCCTCTCGGAGTTTTCGTCACGATTGTTTGAGTTGATGTCCGATGTGGCCCAACATCCGTCGTATCCGGAAGCCGAAGTGAAGTTGGCCCAGGAAAACATTATTCAGCAGATTCGCGCGGGCCGCGCAGATCCGGGTTTTCTCGTCAACGAACGTTTTCAGAAGGCCGTGTTCGGCAATCACCCGTACGGTTTTGTCGTGGCGGATGAGAAGTCGATCAGCTCGTTGACGCGCGCGGATCTGCGTTCGTTCGTGACGAAGTATTACCTGCCAAACGCTGCTCATCTCGTCGTCGTCGGCGACATCGATCCGGACAAAACTTTCGCCGAGATCGAGAAGGCTTTCGGCGGTTGGAAGAGCGGCACGTTGCCGCCCGATGAAAATCCGGCGGTTCCAAAGCGCGACAAACGCCAGATCTATTTCGTGAACCGGCCCGGATCGATCCAATCCGCGATTTACATCGGCAACGTGAGCATTCCGCGTAAGGACAAAGACTACTTCGCGATTCGCACGGCCAACACGATCTACGGTGGCTCGTTCTATTCACGTCTCACTCGCAACATCCGCGAAACGAAAGGCTACACCTACTCGCCTTTCAGTTCTTCAAACACCCAGGCGAAGACCGGATCGTTTCAGGCGGGCGCGTTCGTCCGGAACGAGGTGACCGGTCCAACGCTGCTCGAAATCTTTTACGAACTCGATCGCATGCGTGTGTTGCCCGTCACCGATGAAGAACTGAACGCGGCGAAGGAGTACAGCACCGGAAACTTCTCCGTCGAACTCGCGAGTCAGCAAGGTCTCGCCGGACGCATTGCCACGATCTACACCTACGATCTCGACAAGAACTTCATCAACGACTTCCGCCCGAAGATCGAAGCACTCACTACGGCAGACATTCAGAAAGCCGCGGCGAAATACTTCGACACCTATCGCGCGGCCATCGTGATCGTCGGCGACTGGGAAAAGGTGAAGGATCAGGTCACGCCGTTTGGTGATGTAACTATCTACGACTCGGAAGGCAACGTCGTGACTAAGTCTTAACGACGTAAAACCATCCACGGATTACACAGAGTTCTTTTCTCCAGAACTGAATCTGTGTAATCTGTGGATTGCCATGATCACCCTAAAAGTTAACGGCAAGCAGGTAACTGCTGATGTCGACCCCGCTACACCTCTACTATGGGTTTTACGCGACGCGCTCGGACTCACAGGAACGAAGTACGGTTGCGGTATGGCCCAATGCGGCGCGTGCACGGTTCATCTGAACGGTGAAGCGATTCGTTCGTGCGTCAAACGCGTTTCCGATGCGGCCGGCAAAGAGATCACCACTATCGAAGGTCTCTCACCGGATCTGAGTCATCCATTACAAAAGGCGTGGATCGAGATCGACGTGCCGCAGTGTGGCTACTGCCAGTCGGGACAGATCATGAGCGCCGCTGTGCTGCTGGCAGAGAAAGCGACGCCGACAGATACGGACATCGACGAAGCGATGTCGGGCAACATCTGTCGTTGCGGAACGTACCCGCGGATTCGGCGCGCGATTCATCGTGCGGCCGAACTCAAGGGCGGAAGGAGAGCAGAATGAGGCGCCGGGATTTTCTGAAGATCGGCGCCGCCGCGGGAGGTGGTTTGCTGGTTGGTATTCATCTGCCGTCGCTCGCACGAGCCGAAACGATCGCGCCACCCTTCGCGCCGAATGCTTTCGTTCGCATCGGCACGGACGACATTATCACCGTAATTGTCAACAAGTCGGAGATGGGCCAGGGCGTCTACACGTCGCTGCCGATGCTCGCCGCTGAAGAACTCGAAGCCGATTGGTCCAAGGTACGTTTTGAATCAGCGCCGGTCGATCCAGCCTACAACCATCCGGTGTTTGGCATTCAGATGACTGGCGGCAGCACGAGTACGCCATCCGAGTGGGAACGTTTTCGCAAAGCGGGAGCAGCCGCGCGAATCATGCTGATCGCGGCCGCTGCTCAACAGTGGAACGTAGACCCGCAAAGTCTCAGAGCTGAAAAGAGCTTTGTGATTCACGCGGCCAGCAACCGCCGCACCTCCTTTGGCTCGCTGGCCGATGCGGCAGCGCGAATCGAACCGCCTAAAGAAGTCCCACTGAAAGATCCGAAAGACTTCAAACTGATCGGCAAATCAACGCGCCGTCTCGATACGCCCGCGAAGGTCGATGGTTCAGCGCAGTTCGGCATCGACGTGCAGATACCCGGCATGTTCACTGCGGTAGTCGCGCGAGCGCCGATGTTCGGCGGCAAGGTTGTTAGTTTCAATGCGGAACAAGCGCGTCGTGTGCCCGGCGTGAAAGACGTGGTCCAGGTTCCTTCCGGAGTTGCGGTGATCGCAAACGGCTTTTGGCCGGCGAAACTCGGCCGCGACAAGCTCGAGATCAAGTGGGACGACGGAGCAAACGCGAACCTGTCGACTACCGCGATGCGCGCGGAGTTTTCGAAACTCGCGCAAACTCCCGGGCTTGTCGCGAAGAAGGTTGGCGATCCGGCGAAAGTTCTCGCTGGAGCAACGAAAACGATCATCGCTGAATTTGAAGTGCCGTACCTCGCGCACGCCACGATGGAACCGCTCAACTGCGTGGTCGATCTACGCCCAGACTCGTGTGAAATCTGGACCGGCACGCAGTTCCAAACCGGCGACGCCGCGGCTGCTGCCGCAATCGCCGGATTGAAACCAACTCAAGTAAAGATCCACACGACGTTTCTTGGCGGCGGCTTTGGACGTCGCGCAAATCCCGCGAACGATTTTGTTGGCGAGGCAGTTCACGTCGCGAAAGCAGCGAAGGTGCCGGTGAAAGTTGTCTGGACGCGCGAAGACGACATGCACGGTGGTTACTACCGGCCGATGTGGTACGACCGAATGGTTGGCGCTGTCGACGAAAAAGGTGAGCCCATCGCCTGGACGCACACGATTGTGGGCCAATCTATCCTTCAGGGAACACCGTTCGAGCAGTTTCTCGTCAAAGACGGCATCGACGGCACGTCTGTCGAAGGCGCGGCGGATCTGCTTTATGGCATACCCAACGTTCAAGTCGATCTGCACACACCGAAGCTTGGTATTCCGGTGTTGTGGTGGCGTTCGGTGGGCCACTCGCACAACGGTTTCGCGGTCGAAGCGTTTTTCGACGAACTCGCGCACGCGGGCGGTAAAGATCCTTACGAACTACGACGCACGTTGTTAGCGAATCAACCCCGCATGAAAGGCGTGCTCGAACTAGCGGCGCAAAAAGCAAACTGGGGCACACGGTCCCCCGCCGGACGCGGCCGCGGCATCGCGACGCACTTCTCGTTCGACAGTTATGTGGCCCACGTCGCGGAGGTTTCCGTTTCCAAAGAAGGCGATGTGCGCGTTCATCGTGTCGTGTGCGCGGTGGATTGCGGACGAGTCATAAATCCCGATTCGGTGAAGGCGCAGATGGAAGGAGCGATCGTGTTTGGTTTGAGCGCGGCGCTCAAGGACGCGATCACCTTCGAAGGCGGGCGCGTGCAACAGCGAAATTTTCACGACTATCAGATGATGCGCATTAACGAGTCTCCGGAAATTGAAGTGCACATCGTGCCGAGTACCGAATCGCCGACGGGCGTCGGTGAACCGGGCGTGCCGCCGGTCGCACCCGCCGTGGCGAATGCGATCTTCGCGGCGACTGGAAAACGTGTTCGACGATTGCCGATTGGCAGGGTGACCTTATGATTAGACTCTGGGCTCTCTGTATTGTCTGTGGCTTCTTACTGATCAACGTGTTGCTGATCAATGCGCTGCCCCAACGCGACGACGCTCGCGCCCGCGCCGCGTTTCTTTCTGTCGTTCCCGTGTTGAAACATCCGCGCTGCCTGAACTGTCACGCGACTGGCGACTTTCCGCGCCAGGGCGACGACAGCCATCCGCACGCGCAGAACGTCCGGCGTGGTCCAGATGGCAACGGCAAGTTCGGACAGAAATGCAGCGCGTGTCACCAGGAACAGAACGTCGCGGGGTTAAACATGCCACCGGGCGCGCCGCACTGGCACTTGCCGCCACCAAACATGCCGATGATCTGGGAAGGTAAAACCGCAGGCCAGATCTGCCAACAGATAAAGGATCTGAAACAGAACAACGGGAAAACTGTCGCGCAGATCGTTCAGCACGTCACTGAAGATAAACTCGTCTTGTGGGGTTGGAATCCCGGCGAAGGACGAACGTTGCCGCCGATGAGCCACACTGAATTTGCAGCCAAATTTGCCGAGTGGGCCAAGTACGGCGCCGCCTGCCCTCCATAAGTGGACAGGATTTACAGAATTAACAAGATTACTCACAGAATCTTGTTCATCTTGTAATCCTGTCAAAACTGTGCGCGGGCGGAGGTCAGGAAGTTGTTGCGGAGTTTTTCGTCCGTGACGTTCGCGGCGCGGCACGGCTTGCAAACGAATATTGTAGCGCCAACGAAACCACGCATCGCGCGCGAAGATGTCCTTCACTTCCGTAAACGCCGAGTCAGTGCAGGCTTTTTGGCCCGCATGAGTACAGTCAATGCCTCGGTTGATTAACGAATTGGCCTCCGCTTCGAGCACGTGATGCTTGCGCGCAACGTCGACGCCTTCTTCGTCAAACTGCCGCGCGGCCTCGAAGTCGTGCAACTCGCGGTAGATCCACCCGATGCAATTCGGAAAACGCGGATGCCAGAAAAGATCGCCGTTGCGACGCGCTTTTTCCATCGCGTCCTGAAGCGTCGCGAGCGCGGCCGACATCTTGCCCTGGTTGCCCTGCGACAGGCCGAGGAAAAACAGCGCCGTCAGCATCAGAAAACCATCGCGCAATTCCGAAGCGAGTTTGATTCCTTCCCTCGCCTTCTCAATGGCGAGCTCGTATTCAGACTGGAAGAAGTGCAAACACGCACGCCACGTGATGCCGCCGACGAGTGCCGGTTTGTAATCAAGCCGCCGCGCAGTCGCGACCACATCGTCGAGTACGGCTTTTCCCTCTTTCAACTCGCCATAGCAAAGATGCTTCAAGCCGACCATCAGCATCGTGTCCAGACGAAGCTTTTCATTTCCCGCGCGACCGGCGACGTCGAGCGCTTCGGCAGCACGCGCCAACGTCTCTTCCAAACGATGCGAAAAGAAGAGAGTCATCGTCAGCGAGTTCAACGCGTGCGACTGAAGCTCGAGCGAGCCAAGCGTCTGCGCCTGTTCGAGCATCTTTGTGAAGTCGTTCGCTGCCTGCGTGAAGTTACCGACCGCGTGATTCACGGTGCCGCGTTTGTGATAGAGCGTGCACAGATGTTCCGCTTGCGATTCGGACGGCAATTTCTCAACGAGTTTCAGCGCTTGCGTGTAATGTCTTTCCGCTTCCGCGTAGCCGTAGAGTTTAGCGGCGTGGTCGCCGGCGTGATTCAGGTATTCGACCGCGCGGCTGAAATCGCGGCCGCGTTCGAAATGAATCGCCAGATGCGTCGCGATCTGCGGTGCGCGTTTGCCGAAGTGTTTGAGCAGTTGTTCGCCCGCCTGCTGGTGCAACATGATGCGCCGTTTGTTCACCAGATCGCCGTACAGGAAATTCTGATAGAGCGCGTGAGCAAAGCGGTAGCGCGTCGTCGTCGAACCGTCGGGCAACTCTTCTTCGCCGAGCGTTTCGATCAGGCGATGCGTCTTTTGAATATCCGCGAGCTGTTCCTCGAGATCGATCTCGTCAACGCCGAGCAGCTTTGCCGTGACGGTTGAATGAAATTCCGTGCCTTCCACACTCGCATACTGCAACGCGCGGCGGCCTTCGGTGTCGAGCGCATCGATCTTCTTGCTGATCATGCCGCGCACGCTTTCCGGCGCTTCGAGATTCATCTCCGCGACCGGACGCACAAGCGACCAGCGATTGTTTGTCTTGCTGAGATCGCCACGCTCGCTGAGGTACTGCAAAAAGTTCGCGGCAAAGAGCGGATGGCCTTCGGTCTTTTCGTGAATCAGTGAAGTGAGTTCGCTGGGAAAATCATTTGGCGCAAAGGTACCGTCGAGATACTCCGCGATGTGCTCGCGGCTCCACGAACCTAAAGCGATCTCTTCGCAAAGATTGTGAGCCGCCATCTCCGCTTTGTAACTCTTGAGCGGATGACCGCTGCGTTCGACATCTTCCGGACGGAACGTACCGGCGATGAGCAGCCGTTGGCCCGCGATACGCTGACAAAGATGCCGCAGCAGATCGACGCTCGACGGGTCGGCCCAGTGCAGGTCTTCCAGCACCAGAACAATCGGCGAGGAGGTTGAGAGTATGCCGAGCGCATCGCCCATCTCGCGCATCATTCGTTCTTTAGTGGCGCCGATCGTTTCCTGCTGCAGTTTTTCCAGCGAACCACTCGAAGCAAAAGCCGTCGGCAACTCCATGCACCACGTCGGCGCGTACGCGCGCATCACCGCGGCGATGCGCTCGCGACCGGGCATTTGCAACAGACCACCCATCGCGTCGAGAAATGGCAGGTATGCTTCGCCCGTGCCGTACTGCTCGACGCAACGTCCGCGCGAGATCAGTAATCCCGGGCGCTGGCGGCGGGTGCGGCGTAGAAACTCATCACTCAACGAAGTCTTGCCGATGCCGGGTTCTCCGGTGATGAAAACAACGCGTCCGGTTCCCTCGATTGCCTGTTGCAGCAAACCGTCGAGCTTGCGCATCTCCGGTTCGCGGCCAACAAACGACGGCGCGGAAACATCGATCAGATCCGAATCGTAAACGATCGGGAAGCCCGCCCACGTGCCACTCAACGACGCACGCAAACTGCGCAAAGCGTCGGCCATTTCGGCAGCGGAGCTGTATCGCTGTTCCCTGTTCTTCGCGAGTGCACGCTCGATGATTAGATCGAACTCACGCGGCAGTTCGGGACGTAACTTGCTCGGCGGCGCTGGATCGATTGCGGCAATCGCGTGCATGATCGCGAGCACGCTTGGGCCGGCGAATGCGCGCGTGCGGGTTGCGGCTTCATAGAGCACGCTGCCGAGTGAAAAAATCTCCGAACGCAGATCGAGTGGTTCGCCGCGTGTTTGTTCCGGCGACATGTAAGCAGCAGTGCCGAGCACAATGCCTGGTCCGGTCAGGTTTGCAGCAAGCGTAAGCGCTTCGCGATCGATTGCGTCGCTGCTGACGCGCAGCGCCTTGGCGAGACCGAAGTCCGTTACCTTCGCGTGGCCTTTGGACGTGATCAGAATGTTTGCCGGCTTGATGTCGCGATGAATGATTCCGCTCGCGTGTGCTGCTTGCAGTGCGTCGGCGACCTGGATGCCGATGTCGAGCAGCGACGGCAGCGGCAAGGCGCCTGTTAATGCGAGATGCGCGGTGAGCGTTTCACCTTCGACGAACTCCATCACGATGAAGTCGATTCCGTCAGCTTCCTCGATCGCGAAGATGGTGACGATGTTTGGGTGATTCAAAACCGAAGCTGACTGTGCTTCGGACAGAAGGCGGCGTTTGGCGGTGACGTCTTTGTTGGATTCAGGCGAGAGCAGTTTGAGCGCGACGTGGCGGCCGAGTTTCGTATCCTCGGCTTTGTAGACCTGGCCCATACCGCCTTCTCCGATCTTGTTGAGAATGCGGTAGTGCAGGAGCACACGTTCGGGTTCGACTGAACTCATGGCTTATAAAGTATTACGCGTATTTGCAAGGGAAACAGGGCCGATACTATATTCCTTCGGTCTGGTATTGCCAACGTTTGACAGCATTAACAATATCTACAAGATGGTTTCAAATCGCATGATGATTAAAAGCTTTCGTTTCGCGGGTTTTGTGATTCTCGCTTTGTTTACGACACTTCAGGCGGCGAGCATGTTGCAGCCCGCTGTGGCGAAGGGCGCGGTTGAGTTGAAACCGTGCAAGCCCGAGGGCATCGAGGGCGACGCGAAGTGCGGCACGCTCGAAGTCTTTGAGAATCGCGCCACGCAAAAGGGCCGCAAGATCAAAATAAACATCCTCGTGTTACCGGCAAGCGGCCCACAACGCGAACCCGATGCGTTGTTCTATTTCGCGGGTGGTCCAGGATCGGGTGCAACCGAAGACGCTTCCGGCATTGCAAAGGTACTTGCCAGCATGCGCCAACGCCGCGACCTTGTGTTTGTGGACCAGCGCGGCACGGGCCAGTCGAACCCGCTGAACTGCGAACTGTTCAACTCCGCCGATCCGCAAAGCTATCTCGGCTCATTTTTCCACTCGACGACGTGCGCAAGTGCCGCGAACAACTCGAGCCCAAAGCGGATCTCACGCTCTACACCACCAACATCGCGATGGACGATCTCGACGACGTGCGCGCCGCACTCGGTTACGAACAGATCAATCTCTACGGAGGCTCCTACGGCACGCGCGCGGCGCTCGTCTACCTGCGACGTCATCCAAAGCACGTGCGCACCGTGATGCTTCACGGCGTCGCACCAACGAACCAATTCATGCCGCGGAGTTTTCCGCAAGACACCGAGCGCGCGCTTCAAGGCGTGTTGTCTGAATGTGAAGCTGACGAAGCGTGTCACAAAGCGTTTCCGCAGGTGAAGACTGATGCACAACGTGTGTTGGAAGCGTTGTTACAGAGTCCGGCGCAAGTCGAAGTGAAACTCCGGCAATCAAAGGATCCAGTCACCGTAAAACTCAACCGCAATCTCGCGGCGGAAACGGTTCGCTATATGATGTACAGTCCGGGCGGCGCGAACCGCGTTCCACTCTTCCTGCATCTCGCGGCGGAGGGTAATTACGTTCCCTTGACCAACGCAGCACTCTTTTTTCGTCAAAACCTCGTCGCAACCGGCAGCAACGGAATGTACTTGTCCGTCACTTGCGCTGAAGATCTGCCGTTCGTCAAAGGCGAAGAAGCAAAACAGATCAGCGCAAACACTTTCCTCGGGTCATATCGTTACGATCAGCAGAGCGCTGCGTGCGAACTCTGGCCGCGAGCAATGCTCGACTCCAAGTACGCCGAGCCGGTGCGATCGGACAAACCTGTGTTGATTATGACTGGCGAGTGGGATCCGGTGACGCCACCGTCGCAGGGTGATGCAGTGGCAAAGACGTTACCTAACAGTTTGCATATCGTCGTGAACGACGGCGCGCACGGTCTGAGTGGATTGCAGGGTATTGAGTGTCTCGATCGTTTGATGACTCAATTCGTCGAGCGCGGCAGCGTCAAAGGTCTCGACACGAGCTGCACGAAAGACATCAAGCGTAAGGGATTTGCGTTGAAGCTTTAGTCACAAAAAGGCACAAAGTTTGTTTCGCAACATCCTTTGTGCCTCTTTGTGGCAAACGTTTAGTTCACCAATTGCAGACCCAGGATCCCCTCGAGGATTGCGCCGAGGATGCTGTAGCCGCCATTCGAATAGCGGCCGTATTGTGAACGGCTGTAGTAGCCGTCTTCGTAACCGCGGCGGAAACCTTCACGGAAGTAATACTGATACTCGTTCAGGTCGACGTAATAAGCGTCGTAACCGTAGCTCGCATCCTGGTACCCGTAGCCCTCGTTGGGGTTGAAGCCGTAGCCGTCCTGACGATCGGCCGCACCTGCCTGGAAGCCCTCGCCGTAACCATCGTTAATCGCACGGCGCAACATCTCCGCGCCATACTGACTGGTCTGGTAGTAGCTGCCGCCACGACGATACCGATAGTTGTACGGACCGTAGTCCTGATAACGCCATTGCTGAAGTCTCAACTGATCGCGGCGCAGCCGGTCCAGATAACGCTGCTGGAAGCGCAACTGGTTTAGGCGGCGCTGCTGTTCGAGAATTCGCTGACGTTGCTGCCAGCCGTTTTGGCGCCGCTGCCACTCCTGGCGATAACGCGACGCGCGCTGTTCCTGTTCCTGCCGCCAGTTGCGGTTGTTATCACGGCCGCGGTTCCAGTCGCGATTGCGATCGTTGTTGTTCCAATCGCGATTGCGATTGTTATTGTTGTTGTTCCAATCGCGGTTGCGATCGTTGTCGCGATTGCGGTCACGGTTCCAGTCGCGGTTGCGATCGTTGTCACGATTGCCGTCACGGTTCCAATCGCGGTTGCGGTCAGACTGTTGCCGCTGCTGCTGTTGGATCTGTTGCTGTCGCTGACGTTCGAACTCCTGTTGACGCTGTCGCTCTACGTCACGATTCCCTTGCTGTTGGCGTTGCTGCTGCCAACGCTGCTCGCGTTCCTGCGACTGGCGGATCTGTTCCTGACGACGCTGTTCGTAACGCTGTTGCTGTTCCGCAGACTGCGTATTGTTCTGGCGTTGCTGACGTTCCTGTGACCTCTGAATCTGTTGCTGTCGCTGCTGTTCCCAGCGCTGTTGCCGTTCCTGACCCGACTGTTGCTGTTGTTGACGCCGCTCGTCCGAACGTTGCTGACGTTCCTGAGTGGCTTGTTGCCGTTCCTGTGAACGTTGCTCTTGGCGCTGTTGGCGTTCCCCTTGATTCTGCTGGCTACGCTCTTCGCCGCGGCCGCGTCTGCCCTGGGCGCTCGCGAGGCTGCTCGTGCCCAACAGTGCCGCCGACATCGCAACCGACACTGCCGCTCGTTTCCAATATTTTCTGTTCATCAAAGACTTCCTTTCACTGAAAAGCCGCGGAGAGAGATGTGCAGCCTAAGGCGAATTGGCAAGTGGCATTCCAGTGGACCGGCGAGTCAGAAAGGCCAGCAATGAGGCACATTTAGCCGCTAAGACGTAACGGGACGAAACGTTTTGATTCAGCCGCTAAACCATATCGGATAGCAGTCTGTTTCAATCGTGTTTCCAGTCGATTGCAATTAAGTAAACCTCAACAGTTACAGGCACTTCCCGCTGCATAGGCATGGTCCTTGCCACTTTCAGGGCGAAACCACATGAAGGGGGCACTATGAACAATCTAAAGGTGTGGCCGCATTTAACCATCGTGGCGGTTATTTGTGCCGTGGCTGCGGGTGCCGGCGTAGCGCTGTGGATGAAACACGAGCGCACCGCATCGGCGGAAGCAGTTCCGAACGCGGCCCGCATTCAGCGCGTGGAAGGCGACGTCGCGCTGAGCAACGGTCTCGCTGCCGGCGATAACAGCCAGAGTGATCAGTGGTACACCGCTACTGAGAACCAACCGTTTTCAGTCGGCGACCGGATCTACACGCGAGATAATTCCCGCGCGAGCGTGGCGTTCACCGGACGCAATTTTGCGCGGCTAAATCAAAACACTTCGCTCGACGTACTTTCGCTCGACGACGCACGCACGCAGCTAGCTCTGCGCGACGGCTCGGCGATGTTTGACGTCGGTTATCTCGGTGAAGGCGACTTGTTTGAAGTGGCGACGCCTTACGGCGCGGTCGACTTCCAGCAACCCGGTCTCTACAACGTCGGCATCGACAACGGTCAGGTCCTGGTTTCCGTTTTGAGCGGACTCGCACAGGTCGTCGGGATGGGTGGCAGTGGACAGATCGACAAAGGCGAGATATTGACGCTGGTTGGTCAAACGGCGGCGGACGTCGTTCTTTCACGGATCGACGGTGGTGATGCCGGTTATCTGGTCGATGATTATTACGGGTATCAGTATCCGAATAATTACGATGGCCGTTATCGCGACTACAACGCTTATCTCAGCGATCCTTATTACTACGATCCGTATCGTCGCAACGCGAGTTATCAGTATGCCAATTCATACATCCCCGGATTGTCTGACCTTGATTATTACGGCGACTGGCAGAACGTTGAAGGCTATGGTCATTGCTGGGCGCCGCGCGTTGATGCCGGTTGGATGCCGTATCAGTCTGGTTACTGGATGAACGACTACCCGTATGGTCCAACGTGGGTTTCAAACGAACCGTGGGGTTACGCGCCGTATCACTACGGCCGTTGGGCGTTTGCCGGCGATCGCTGGTACTGGGTGCCTGAATCAACGCGTGCGACGCCCGTCTATTCACCGGCTTTGGTCGCGTTCGTTCCGTTCGCGAACAACGACATCGGTTGGGTGCCGCTTGGACCAGGCGACCGGTACGTGCCGCATTACTACAACACGAATTGGCAACCGTATTACCTGACGCGCGACGATCTTTACCAGCGCGGCGTGAATTTGGGCGTGCCGGGAGCAGTCACGGTCGTGAGTGTTGACGACTTCTACCGCGGCGACGATTGGCGTCGCGCGCGCAGGGCCGATCGTAATTCTCTTGCGAACGTTAATCCGGTGCTCGATCCGTTGCTGCTGACACCGCTGCGTAATGCGGCTGTGAAATCGGCGTGGGGTCGTGGCAAGAAGGACATACCTCCGGGTATCGCGAAGAAGCTTCAGGACACGACGGTGATCACGAGCAGGGATATCGTGGCGCCTGCGTTTAGACGCGATCTTGCGCGAACGATGCGGGTCGAACGTGTTTCGGATCGGGTGAAGGGTCAGAAGTTCAAGGTTAAGGATGAACGGCAAGGACGTGGTGCGCCGCAAGCGTCGAATGGTCAACCCGTTGAGACGTTCAGAAACGACCGGAACGATCGTGGCAACGGCCACACTGATCGAGGCAACGACCGCACCGATCGCGGTGGGCCACCGCGTGACATTCCGCGTGCAGCCGCGCCTAACAACCCGCGGCAGAACGATCGGCGTAACGTAACGCCACCGCCACAGGTGGTGGAACGCAAGGGGCGGCCGGTTACACCGAAAGGCGAACGCGTCGCACGCCCGGTTGAACGTAACGCGAGACCGGAACGCGCTTCGAAACCAGCGCCGAAAGTCGAAAGACCTTCGCGACCGGTCCAGCCGCAAGCTGAACGCGTGAGCCGGCCCGTTGAACGGCCGCGGCCGCAGCAAGCGCAACCACGGCAGCAGCAACAACAGCAACGACCGCAAGCCGCACCGAAGCCGCGCGTGATGCGTACTGAGGCTAAACCGAGCCGTCCGCAGCAGCAGCCGCCTGCGGTATCTGCGCGGCCAGCACCGGCAAAACAGCAGCAGCGGGCTCAGCCGAAACCACAGCAGCAGCAGAAGCAGCAAGCGCCTGGAAAACCGGCCAAACCTCAAGGAGGAGGTAAAGGTAAAAAGCCGTAACCAGACTCGATTAAGCCACAAAGAAGCACAAGAGGCACAAGAGAGGTTTCATATCTGACTTGTGCCTTTTGTGCTTGTTTATGGCAGGCAAAACAAAAACTTCTTTGGTTGTTCTTCCATCTGTGATAAAACCCTCCCTCCCCAATCCCAGACCCACCAAGTGGAGGTACAATCTTGAAAGAAAAATCTCTAACAAACAGACGTGTATTTCTCGGTCGCGTCGGTGTCGCCGGTGCAGCGACCATCGCCACCGGAGTAGTCGGAGTTGAACCGCTGCTGCAAACCGGGCGCTCCCAAGTACGGGCAGCAAACAATGGTTCCAATCAACGCGCCAATGCCTGCGCGAAGCTACGCCGCGATGCCGCTCAGGCCGGCCTGCAAGCCTCGCCACAAAACCTTCAACACCCCAACAACAACGACGAGAATCTCTACCCAAACAAATTGGGAAGTTATTCGAAGGGATTACCGCACAACGACGACGGCACCGTCGTGCTCAGCGCGTATCAAGCACTCGCGAAAGCCGTCGACAGCGGTTCACCTGCCGACTTCGACGCGATCCCGATGGGCGGTGCGCGACTCTTGACCAACCCGCAGAGCGGTCTTGCTTTCGACCTCGAAGGTCCCGACGCACACGCACTCGTGCAACCACCTGCGCCGGCTTTTGCGAGTCGCGCACAAGCCGCCGAGATCTCGGAAAACTACTGGATGTCGCTGTTGCGCGACGTTCCGTTTTCGCAGTACGCGGTTAACCCGATCGCCAGTGCCGCCGCTGCCGATCTGACGTTGTACGGAAATGATTTCAATGGACCAAAGATCGGCGGCGCGGTGACGACTGCGACACTGTTTCGCGGACGCACTCCCGGCGATCTCCGGGGACCGTTTCTTTCACAGTTTTTCTATCAGGACTGTAACTTCGGCGCGAACAAGATTGAACAGAAGATCACTACGACCGTGCCGGGCATTAATTACATGACTGACTTCGCCACGTGGCTCGCCGTGCAACGCGGCGCGAATCAGCCGCCGGATATTTTCGATCCAGTACCTCGTTACATGCGCAATGGCCGCGACATCGGACAGTGGGTACACATCGACGTTCTGTTCCAGGCTTACTTTCACGCGTTTCTCGTACTTGCTGGAGCGAATGCACCGTTTGACGACGGCAATCCCTACAACGGGAATCCAACGCAAGCGGGATTCGGAACCTTTGGTGGTCCACACATCGCCACGCTGTTGTGTGAAGTCTCAACGCGCGCGTTGAAAGCCGTCTGGTTTCAGAAGTGGTTTGTGCATCGACGCCTTCGACCAGAGGTTCAAGCTGCGCGCGTGCATCGCACACTCTTCGCTGGCGCGGGTTACCCGGTGCATCCGGAGGTTCTCAATTCGTTCAACAACGCCGCCCGGCTCGGCGGTTTCATGCCGCCGGGAAATGCACTGTTGCCGATGGCGTTTCCGGAAGGCTCGCCCACACATCCGGCTTATGGCGCGGGCCATGCGACTGTCGCAGGTGCGTGCGTCACGATCCTTAAGGCGTGGTTCAACGAGTCGGCGCGTTTGGTCGACATTGGACTCACGCCAGTACAACCAGCAGATGATGGTTTGAGTCTTGTGCCTTATGCGGGCAGCGATGCAGGCGACCTGACGGTTGGCGGCGAGTTGAGCAAGATCGCGTCAAACGTGGCTAACGGCAGAAACATCGCGGGAGTTCACTGGCGTTCCGATGCGAATGAATCGCTGAAACTCGGCGAGCAGATCGCGATCGGGATTTTGCGAGAGCAGCGAGCTTGCTACAACGAAGTGTTCAATGGATTTAGTTTGACGAAGTTCGACGGCACGACGATCACGGTTTAGTTCTTAATTCAACAACAGCGATGCCGCCCGGAGCGATGCGAAGATTTAGGTTGTTTGCATCGACTTTCAGGGCGGCGTCGTTGATCCAGTCGCTCGCGCTTTGAATCTTCTCGCCGCGTAAACTGATCGAGACGTTGACGTACGCATTGCGATCGACCTGGGCCATGCCTTGTTGAGATTTGTAGACGCCGTTGTTGTTGAGCAACGTCACGATCCAGCCTTTATCGCTGCGATTGATCAGATACTCGACGTCACCACGCACTTGCACCGGTGTGGCATCCGCAAAAACGTGAGCCAGCATGTGAGCGGCGAATGGCGTGACGCGCTCATCAACGCCGAGCAAATCCGGCAACGTCGAGAACACGATTGTTCCCTGCCCGACTTTGTTCACCGTCACCAGCGGATCGCCGTTCGCAGCCGCGATCAACGTCGTCGCGCCTTTCAGTTCGACTTTCTCGTACCGAAACAACTGCCCGTTGAGCTCGGTTGTATCAGAGCATTTAGCAGTATCAGCTTCCGCCGTTGCGTTCGTGAGACGAACTCCTAATAACTGTTCCGGCACATTTCTAATCTGTGCTGCATTCAAAACTACAGTCCCACCACCGCGAACGTATTTATCCAGGCTTTGATTCCATTCCGCGCGGCCACCCAACACGACCGCACGATATCCTGAGTAATCCGTGTTATCTGTGGTCAACACATCAAAAACGTCACCAAACACACCTGCCACAAACGGCTGACGATCCGCCGTCGCCGGTTCACCTTCAACAACCAGCCCCGGATAGTAAGCAACACCAAACAACTCCCGCAGCGCGCGATCGCCGCGATCGATCTGCGACACTTCAAACGGCCACTGCGGATAATCCGTCATCTCAAACCCATGCGCCGGATCGAGCACAAACGCAATCGGCGTATACGGTACTCCGCGATCGGAATGCTTCTCAGCGAAGCGCATGAACTCGTCCGTGATGCGCCCGAGCGGATTCAGTTGAAACGGATTGTCGCCCGGACCGGGTTTGAAAAACTGATCGCCGCCCTGTTCGAGATAGATCGCCGACGCGCCTGACATGTAGTAAAGAAAGTAACTCTTCCGATACCACGACAGCGACGGACCCATGCTTGGACCATAACGCGAGTGGTAAAAGAAATCCGGTCCGGCGAAGTTTTGCGCTTTGGTGAACGTGGTGGCCGTGTCGCCGAAGTTCGGTGCGTGATAATAAAGAAACGCACCGCCAGACTGCCGCGCCGCGCCCCGCGTAAAAGCGATGCGCATCCCGGTCATCGGCATGACGGCCGCTGTTTCCATGCCGAGCAACTTCACGCCCCAGTCTGTGAGCGCGTGTGCGAACGAAGTGCTAGAAGTCGATTGCGCCGGAATCAACTTGTCCCACATCGGACCAGTTTCAACGTGGAAAAGCGTGCGCCACTTGCGCGCCAAAGCGTTCGTGTAAAACTCGCTGTGCGCGGCGAGTAATTGCGGGCGCGTCATTGAAGGCGTGAGTTTGAGTTCCGCCGGAGCAGAGTCCCACACGTAGCCGACGCTTTCACCCGAGATCCAACCAAGAAACTGATCTTTGAACTCGCCGTTGAGAAGCTGCCAAATGGCGCGTCCGTCAGTTTCGTTCAATTGCACCGACGCGTAATTGATCAGAATGGCAAAGGGCGTTTTTGTCTCGCGCAGGTAGCGCAGGAACGGACCGCCTTCCTTGAACAGCTCGGGAACGTTGTTCAGATAAATCACTGGCGCCACGAGCTTCGACTGAAACAACGGCACCTCACGTGCGCCCTTGTACTTCGCGACGAATTGATCGATCGGCTCGGCGTTGAAGGGATATAGCGGACGCTCTTCGGCGGGTTTGTCGTAAAGCGGCCAGAACTCTTTCGCGATGTTCCAGGGCATGAGGAAGTCGCGGCCCGCGATCTTAGGCAACGCGGATAACCGCGGATTTTGATCCGGATTGAGTAGTGAAGCGAGTGGTCTGCGATCCGTGGACCACGTGCGCAGATAACGCATCGCTGCGAAGTCAGGCTTCGCGCGGCCGTTAGGTCTGAATGTAGTATCGTTCGTGAGCACGAAGCAGTCGACGTGTCTTCGCGCTGCCGCAGCTTTCTCGATCTGAATCGACAACCGAGCCGGGCCTTTTTTCAACGTCGCCGCTGCACTGTCCCACGTAAACGCCCAACCCCAGTACATACTTACTTCATCATGCGGATCGACCACGTCCTTCGCGCCAAACTCGTGACGAAAAACCTCCGCGCCGTCCTGCGCGATCGTGACCGTGAAATTCTCATTCTTATTTGCCCAGTCCGCATAGCGTATCCACAACGCATACTGACCTGCTCGCGGCACTTCGAAATCCTGATAGATCTCCGCGCGCGTTTCGTCAGCACTCGCGGCGGCGGAGTTCCATTCGCTCTCGCCGCCTTGCGTCCACTCGGCGGAGACACCTGGTCCGTTGATGCCCCAACCCGGAGCTTTATCGCGTGAAAGATTTAACTGGGAAGGATTGAGCAGCGGCGCCCCGAGCTTGCCGGTGGAGAAGCCGCGCATGTTTTCGGCTTCATACCAAAGGTACTCAGGAGAAGACTTGGTTTGAGAGTAAACCGTAGCGGCGCAAAGCAAAAAAGCAAACCACAGATTCCACAGAACAACTCTGCGTAATCTGTGGATGGTTCTACCCAAGCGCCTCAAGACACTCACCCAGCTCGCGTTGGCGGCAGGTAAACATCGGCGTGTCGCGCAGCGTGTAGGAGCTGGCCTTGGTTTCTCTTAACTCCTGGACGAGGTCGAGGAAGTCAGCCGGATAATCCGTTTCAAAAGCAACGACAAATTCCTGATCGTCGAGACCAAACGAATACGTCGTGTGAAGTTTTACCGACCGGTACTTCATCCCGATGCGAATGTGCTCATCCATCATCTCCTGCCGTTGCTCGGCCGGCCGCGAGTACCACTCGCGCGTTTTCACAAACGGATAAACGAACAAGTACTGCGACTTGCCGGGAATGATGTGCAGCCGATCTTCGACGTGCTGAGGATTATCTTTGTCGATGTACATCGAGCGCTTCGTCATCGAGAGGAACGATTGCGACGGCTCGATATATTTCGCCATCTCGGTCTTGTTCAAACGCGCGGTCATTTCCTGGATCGGTTCCAGCTCGTAGCCAATGCGCCAGATCATGAAGTCGACGTTGGTACGAAGACCAACAGTCGAATACGAATGGATCAGCAACGACGAGCGAAACTCATCGACAGTTTTAATGAACTCTTCGCGGCCGCGCTGTTTCTCCGCGCCGGAGAGCAGCCGCCAGTCGGGGCGCGCTTTGTAGAAAGTGAAGTTAACAAACTGTCGGGGAAGTTTGGCCTTCTCTATTTCGAGTTCCGAGGAAGCGGGTGCGAGACGAAGGGAGCCGCGAGCATTGATTGGGTCCTTATCGCTACTCATTGATTTACCTCTGGTTCCTGAATAA